>NZ_SOFU01000006.1:0-60084 GCF_004402245.1 Cryobacterium sp. TMT2-18-2 | reverse complement strand
GGTGGCGCTAACGCGCACATAGCCAACCACCTGCCCTTTGTGTCCAATCATCTCTAAGATCCTCCGTCGCTTCTGTCCAATAGTATCGGACACCCACTCTGATTGACGCACAGGCTGCTACGCGTTCCAGATAGCCTCGGGCCGCTTGTCACCTCCGCTGTGCCCTGGTCATCGAGAGGCAGAACAGCTCGTGTGCAGGGGTCTCCTTTACCGGCTGTGAGCAGCGGGTCAGAATGCCGGCGCTGGCGATTCAATCGTCCAGACCGAATGCCTCGGAGACCTCGTCGATGGTGCTGAGCACGGTGCGCATGGCGGCGCCGAGCTCGGCCCGAGGCGCGTCGGACGTCTCGTTCAGGTCGCTGAACGTGTCGCCGACCAGGTACTCCATCACCAGCACGCGATCGCTGGACAGAGACTCGAACAGCTCGGGGAAACGCAGGTCGCCGGCCCGCGGGCCGCGCAGCTGGAGGCGCGCATGGCCGAGAGGTTCAGCGCCTCCAGCCGGAAGTCCAGTTGGCGCACGAGGTCGGCCGCATAATCCTCGGCGACGGCCTTGATGCCCAGAGTTCTGGCCTGCGGAGACGTCAGGCTCATCAGGTTCGTCACCCGCAGGGCGATGGCGACGTCGTGCCGCAGTTCCGGCACGATCCCGGACCGCTGCACTTTGACGGCCGCCACCGTGCCGTTCATCGGGGTCGCCCGGTGCACCTGGCCGATGGAGGCCGCGGCGATGGGATCGGGATCGAAGCCGGCGAAAACGCCGGCGAGGCCCGCAGGATGGGAGACGGGTGCGAACCGGGTGGCACGGGGGGGCACGGTCAGATCTCGGCAGGGCTCGGCGGGCGCCCCCGGTGCCGTAATTCGCACCGCCGCGGGCGTACTCTGGCGACGTGAAAACCTACACCGCCGCCCAGATGCGCGAGGCCGAGACTCCTTTCCTGGCCGAGGGCGTGCCGCTGATGGAGCGGGCATCGGCCGCGCTCGCCGCGGAAACGGCGGCCCTGCTCGAGGAGCTGCTCCCGGAAGGTCGGGGTGCGCCGGACGCGCGGGTGCTGGTGCTGGCCGGTGCGGGGAACAACGGCGGCGACGCCCTGCACGCGGCCGCGCTGCTGGCCGCGCAGGGTGCCCTGGTGACGATCGTGCCCACGTCGGCACAGCTCCACGACGGCGGCCTCAGCGCCGCCCTGGCGGCCGGGGCGGCGCTGCTGCCCCTGAATGAAACGGATGCCGCTCTCGCCCGGGCGGCGCGGGCATCCGCCGTTATCCTCGACGGCATCCTCGGCACCGGCACGAGCACCAGCCCGGCGCTTCGCGGGCGGGCTCGTGAGGTGGTGGCGGCCATCCTTCCCACGCTGCACGACCACGGTGCGCCCCTCGTGGTGGCGGTGGACCTGCCCAGCGGGATCGGCGTCGACGACGGCGCCGTGCCGGACCCCACCGTGCTGCCCGCGCATCTGACGGTGACGTTCGGAGGCTGCAAACCAGGCCTGCTGCGGGAACCCGCGGCGAGCCTGGCCGGACGGATCGTCGTGGCCGACATCGGCATCGGCCACGAGCTCACCCGGATCGCGGCCCGGGATCGACGGTAGTCATTTCCTCCCGCCCAAAGGCACTGAGGAGGGGCCGACGCCGTGATCACAGTTGCGCCCGCAGTGTTCGTCGCCGCCTTCGGTATGCTCCAGACGCCTGCCGGGCTGTGGGCGTTCCTGCTGGTCCCCATCTGGTCGGTGGGGGAGATCCCTGCGATGGTCAGGCAGCTGCAGTTCACGCGCGCTGTGCAGCGAGTCAGGGAGCAGCTCGTCGACTGGTGAGGCGGCGCATCCGTCGCCCGTCCCCGCTCTCGCGGGGTGGGGTGTCCGCTGGAAGACCTCGGCGACCTTAACCATGCCGGTGAGTCGGACATCCGCCCAACGCAGCGGTCATTCCGTGCGGCAGTCGGCCACCGCTCGCAGCTCGCCCAGCACCCGGCGCACCGACGCCCGCAGCAGCGTCTCGGGGCGGCTGAGCACGTCGATCTGGCGGCCGACCCGCAGGTCGTCGATCGGCAGCAGCACGAGGCCGGACCCTGGCGCCGGGGCCATCGTGTACCGCGGCAGCAGTGCGATCGCGGCCCCCGAAGCGACCACGGAGGCCGCCACGAAGAACTCATTGATGCGGTGCTCGATGCGTAGAGGGTGCCCGGCGCTCGCTGCGACGACATTCACCGCCTCCGCGAGCGGGAAGCCCGGGTGCCCGGCGATCCAGGGCTCGTCGGCGATGTCGGCGACGGACACCGACGACCGACCGGCCAGCGGATGCCCGACATGAAGCGCCACATCCAGCGGTTCGTAGAGCAGCGAGGTGACCGTGACCCGGTCCGGCCAAAGGGGATCGTGCGGTAGCCGGTGGGCGATGACGAGGTCGTAGTCGGCGACCAGTGCCGGGAAATCCTGCCGTGCGACATCCTCGTCGCCGCAGCGGAGGGGCGGCCCGGTGGGTCCGACCGGACTGGCCAGTCGCGAGATCAGAGGCCCGAACCAGGCCAGCCCGGCGCTGTGGAACGCCGACAGGCTCACCGGCGCGGCCGGCTCCTCGTGGAAATGTGCCACCGACTGCTCGGCGGCGGCCATCGCCGTGGACACGCTGGCGGCGGCGGTGGCGAGGGCCGTGCCGGCGGGTGTCAGCACAAGCCTGCGCCCGCGTCGTTCGGTCAGCGCCACGCCCGTGCTGCGCTGCAGCGCGGACAGCTGCTGCGACACCGCCGACGACGAGACGAACAGCGCGCGGGCCACCGCGGCGACGCTGCCGCGCTCGCCGAGTTCCCGCAGGATAAAGAGCTGATGCAGATTCATAAGCAAACACTAAAGTCTTAGTTCAGAATTGGCCATCTGGACTTAACGGATGCCGCCCGGCAGCATTGGCCCATGACCTTCCTCCCGCGGCTCGGACGTTACCGCATCGACGCCGTCCTGCTGCTCGTCGCGCTGGTCTGGGGCGGAAGCTACCTCTCCGCCAAGGTGCTCACCGAGCAGGCGAGCGTGGGCGCCGTGCTCGCGTTGCGCTTTCTGGTGGCTGCGCTGGCGCTGCTGCTGATCTGGGCGTTGAGCCGGCCGCGGCGGCCGACCCGCGCCGAGCTGGCCGGAGGCGCGCTGCTCGGGCTCACCCAAGCGGCGATTCTCTGGTTGGAGACGGCCGGCGTGGCCGTGACCTCGGCCACAAACGCGGGCCTGATCATCAGCCTGACGATCATCCTCACCCCGATCCTCGAGTCGGTCGCGGCGCGCAACTGGCTTCCGCGTTCGTTCTTCGTGGCCGCGGTGCTCGCGGTCGTCGGGGTGGCGCTGCTCGTTTCCGGCAACGGTTTTCGCGCCCCGAATCCTGGCGACCTACTCATGCTCGCCGCGGCGCTCGTGCGCGCCCTGCACGTCACCATGGTCGGCCGGGTGACCCGCGCCGCCGGCGCCGGCCGCCGGCCCGGCACGCTCACGATCACGCTGGTGCAGGCCGCCGTGGGTGCCCTGGTGTTCACCGCAGCGGATGCCCCGGGCACGCTTCGGGCGATCGGCGCCTTCGGTCCGGCCGCCTGGCTGGGGGTGCTCTACCTCGGTCTGGCCTGCAGTGTGTTCGCGTTCCTGGCCCAGACCTGGGCGATCCGGCACACCTCGGCCGCGCGGGCCAGCCTGCTGATGGGCACCGAACCGGTCTGGGCGGTGGTTGTGGGGGTGAGCCTCGGCAGTGAGAACCTCGGCCTGGTTGCGGTGCTCGGGGCAGGCCTGATCATCGCGGGCACCTCGTGGGGACAGCGGGTGGAGCGGGGGCACCGACTTCGGGCGGCGGCCGACGTGCTCGCGGTGCCGGCGCCGTCACATCCGTCGACCGCGGCCGTCGGCTAAAGCAGGGTTTGGCTGCAGCTCGGCGTGCGCGCGGTCTCGCTCTCGCTCTCGCCTGCACTAAATCCAGCCCGAACGAATTCGACGGAGACTTTACCTGAAACGGTCTCAATCCCTCTGAGAAAAAACGCCCTGATGGGAAAATCTCCGTCGAATTGGTTCGACGCTACCCACGGCGCTCCGTGATGAACGGCGTACACGCGCGGTGGGATTACTTACGGAAGACGGCCTGGGCGACCACCAGGTCCTGCCAGGACATGCCGGAGCTCGTGAAGACGCGGGGGCGCGACTGGTCGACGGCGACCGTGCCGGTCAGGATGTCCCGCATCGGCACCAGGGAATCGGCCTGGATCACGCCCTCCCGGAGCGGGATCAGCACGTCGCCGCCCTCCCGCACCGCGACCTGGCTGTCTTCGACGACGACCTGCGCGCGTCCGATCAGCGCGCTGGAAAGCTCGCGGGCGTCGGGCTCGTGCGACCCGACCGCCACCGTGCAGGAGTTCCGCGGCACCAGGGACCCGTCGAACAGCGGGGTGCGGGCGGTGGTGGCGCAGACGATGAGCTGAGCGTCGGCCACGGCGCCGGCGGTGCCGGTCTGTGCGGGCAGCCCGCCCGCCCGCACCTGCTCGGCCAGTGCCTCGGCGCGGCCCGGGTGTCGGCCGACCACGGTGACCCGGCCGACCCGGCGGATGGCGCGCATCGCCTCGACATGCCCGCGCGCCTGGGGTCCCGAGCCGAACACCACGAGGTGCTCCACCTCGGCGGGCGCGAGCAGGTCGGCGACGGCCGCCGACACCGCCGGGGTGCGCAGGGTCGTCAGTGCGATGCCGTCGAGCAGGGCGACCGGGCTGAGCGTGGCCGCATCCATCAGCAGGTAGACGCCCTGGATGCGTGTCCGGCCGAGCTGCGCGTTGCCCGGCGCGACGGTGGCGATCTTGACGCCCACGAACTCGGCGGACTGCGACGGCATGAGCAGCAGCTGGCCCCGGTCGAGGGGCAGGATGCTGCGGCTGAAATCAAGCGCCGGGTCGAGCCCAGCCCGCACAGCGGACTGCAGGGCACGTGCCGCGGAGCCGACGCCGACGCGGGCGAAGATCTCGCTGGCGGAGATCCACGGGGTGGGTGCATCGGAAGCCATGCTCCGACTGTACGTGTCGGAGTGTGGGGGCAGGTCACCCCGATGATGTCCTGCCCCCGACTAGGGGTGCTTCGCTCCGGTCTCATACGGACCCTGCAATCAGGGACTAAGGACCGGTGTTCGGGGAACAACCCTGCCTATATGCGAGCGTACGACGATGCCGCGCCCGGCGGAAGGGTCTGAACGAACGCGGCCGCATTTGGTTTCGCAAGGTGACGCGGGCCGGCTCGGGTGACGCGGGCCGGCTCCGGGTATCGCCCCGAACGAATTCGACGGCGATTTTGCGAGGATCGCCCCTGAACGCGCCCAAAAAGCCGTTCTGCACGAGAATCTCCGTCGCATCGGTTCACTATTGATGAGGACTCACGCACCTAGGCTTGGTGTGACGGGGTTGTTGGCAGGGGCAAGGGAGAGACCGAATGACGGAGCAGAACCTGACTGACCAAAGCCTGACTGACCAAAGCCTGACTGAGCAGAGCCTGACTGGCCAGAACCGGGTGGTCGTGGTCGGCGACGCACTCATCGACGAGATGCTGAGCCCCGGGTCCCGCCTGGAGTTCCCCGGCGGCGCCGCCCTCAACGTAGCCGTCGGCCTGGCCGTGCTCGGTGTGCCGACCACCCTGATCGCCATGGTCGGCGACGACGCCGACGGCGCCCGGCTGCGCGAGTTCCTCGCCGCGCACGACGTGACTTTGGTCGCCACACCCGGGCCGTTTGGCAGCTCCCGCGCTACCTCCGACCGCACCGACGGCGAGCCCACCTACGCCTTCAACGAGGCCGCGCAGAAGCGCCGCATCGAGTTCGGCCCGGCCGAGCGCGCGGCCCTGGACGACGCCCGCCTCGTGGTCGTGAGCTGCTTCCCTTTCGACGACACGGCCCAGACGGATGCCTTCATCGCCGCGGTCGCGGAGCCGGAACGCCGCCTCGTGATCGACCCGAACCCGCGTTCGGGCATGCTCGCCGACGGCGACCTGTTCGTGGCGAACTTCGAACGAATCGCCGCCCGGAGCCTCCTCACGAAGGTGGGGGACGAGGACGCCGAGCTGCTCTACCGCAGCACCCTCGAGGAGTTGCAGGAGCGGCTGCTGACTGCCGGCACGCAGACGGTGCTGGCCACGGCCGGGCGCGCGGGGGCATCCGTTGCCTGCGGCGCCGATCTGCGGGTCAGCGAGCCGATCGCCGTGCTTCCCGGCGCCGTCGTCGACACCATGGGCGCGGGCGACGCCACCCTCGCCGGGGCCGTGCAGACTATGCTGACGAGGGGCGTGCCCACGGATGCCGCGGGCTGGCAGGCCCTGCTGGCCGACGCCATGCTGATCGCGGCCGCCACCTGCCGCCGGGAGGGTGCCCTGCTGCGCGTACCCACCGCGGGTTAGGCGGCGCTGGCCGGTCTAGGCGGCGCTGGCCGGCTTGACCGCCCGCACGATGGCGCCGTGCATCCCGTCGGTCACCTCGTGGGTCAGAGTGACGCTCACCTGCTCGAAGCCCGCGGCGGCGAGCAGGGACTCGTACTCCGTGATCGAGAGCGCGCCGGCGATGCAGCCCACGTGGGAGCCGCGCTCGGCCCGCTGGGCGGGCGCGAGGTGGTTCTCGGCCACGACGTCGGACACTCCGACGCGGCCGCCGGGCCGCAGCACGCGAAACATCTCCCCGATCACGGCGGGTTTGTCCGTCGACAGGTTGATCACGCAGTTGGAGATGACGACGTCGACGCTGCCGGAGCCCAGTGGGATCTCCTCGATCGTGCCTTTCAGGAACTGGACGTTCTGCGCCTGGGCTGCGACCGCATTGTGCCGGGCCAGGTCGAGCATCTCGTCGGTCATGTCGAGGCCGTAGGCGAAGCCGGTGGGACCGACCCGGCGGGCGGAGAGGAGCACGTCGATGCCGCCGCCCGAGCCGAGGTCGAGCACGGTTTCGCCGGCCTGAAGGTCGGCGACGGCCGTGGGGTTTCCGCAGCCGAGGCTGGCGAGCAGGGCAGCGCCCGGGAGGTCCTGGGTCGACGCGTCGTCATAGAGCGCGGAGCCGAAGACCAGGCTCTCGTCGATGGCGGTCGGCGCGCAGCAGCCGGTGGCGGTATCCGTTGCCGAGGCGGTAGCGTCGCCGCCGCAACACGTGACGTCGGGCGCGGCGGAGAGCAGAGACCGACGCCCCTCGTTCGTGACCGAGAGGGCCGCACTCGCGTAGCGGGCCCGCACCTCGTCGCGCACCGGGTTGCTGTTCTCGCTCATGGCGTTCTCCCTCGACTGAGTCCTGAATACATTGATGGTTATCGATGTAATCTACCGCTGAAGATCGATCATCGTCAATCCAAGCTGGCCCACTTCACTCAGGCGGCGTCGACCGGCTCCAGGGTGGGTCGCTTGGGCGGGCGGCCGTCTCCGGAGGAGCGTCCGGTGAGTCGGCGTCCGATCCACGGCAGCACGAACTCGCGGTAGTACGCGGCCGTGCTCTGCACCTGCTCGTCGGCCGCGGCGGGCGCATCCAGCCACTCCACCGGAACCGGCACCCCCAGCTCGGCCAGCACGTTTGTGGCCACCCGGGTGTGCCCGAGCGCGTTGAGGTGCAGCTTGTCGACCGACCAGAACCGCTTGTGCTCCAGCTCGGAGTCGGCCCAATTGTCGACGAGCGTGACGCCCGGCCGGTCGAAGGCGGCGCGCGCGGCATCCGCCAGCTGATCGCCGCGCCGGCGCATCAGGTTGCCGAGCGGCAGGTGGTGCGAGGGATTGCCGCCACTGAGCACCAGCACGTGCACGCCCTGCGCCTCGGCCCGGTCGACGACCTTCCGCATCAGGTTGACCACATAGGGGATCTCGACCCGCGGCCGCATCACGTCGTTGCCGCCGCCGCAGATACTGAGCAGGTCGGGGCCGAGCGCGAGCGCGGGCTCGAGCTGCTCCGCCACGATCGGGCCGAGCAGCCGACCGCGCACGGCGAAGTTGGCGTAGGAGACGGGGTGAGCGGAGGCCGCGGCGAGCCCGAGCGCGACCAGGTCGGCCCAGCCGCGCACCTGGCCGCCCGGCAGGTCATCGCCGACGCCTTCGGTGAAACTGTCGCCCATGGCCACAAAGCGATGGAACATCCGGACCCCCCGTCTCGGTACTGTGTGTGTGTCCCGGTCCCGGGCTCGGCTACTCGCTCGGGTGGGTGTGCCGGGTTCCGTGGGTCTGCTCGGTGCCCTGGCCCTGCTCGACCGTAAGGTTCCACCGTGCGTTGAGCACGTCGCGGGCCTGCTGGGCCGCGCGGCGCACCTCTTTGTCGGGGTCGCGCAGACGCTGCACGATGGTGGCGAGGTGGTCGGCGGTGCCCTGGGCGGCCAGCGCGTGCAGGGCCGCGGCGCGCACGCGCGGAACCTCGTCGGTGGTCAGGCGCACCAGCTTGGGTGCCACCTCGAGGCCGCGCAGCAGGACGACCTTGGCGCACATCTCGCGCACTCGCCAAGCCTGGTTGTTCATGCCGACGACGATGTACGGTGCCGCCGTTTCGCCCCAGACGTAGAGCAGCGCACGGGCACCCCACAGCTCGGGCCAGTAGAGGGCGGGGGCGCCTTCGAGGATGCCCAGGGCGTGGCGTCCGCCGGCGTAGAGCAGGAAGTCCTTGCCGGCGTTCTTGGCGCGAAGTAGCGCGACGGAATTGTCGATGACGGCCTGTTCGCCATAGTGCGCGACGGCCGCATGGATGCGTTCGGCCGTGGGCAGGTCGATGGGAAGGTCGGGGTGTGGCTCTAATTTGTTAGGCATGACGTGTCTACGCTAGCAAGCGGGCGTGGCGCAGACCAATGCCGGACTGTCAGGCGGGGCGTTCCGGGGAGGCAAACGTGCGCTCGAACCCGGTCGCGTTCTCGTAGATCCCGTAGTTGCCGATCTCCCGGTAGCCGAGGCGCCGGTACAACGCGAGCGCCTCCGGCTGCGCGTGGCCCGTCTCCAGGCGCAGGTGCCGGTAGCCGAGTTGCTGCGCCACCTCCTCGAGGGCGGCGAGCAGGGCCACGGCGTGGCCCTGCCGGCGGTAGGCCGGGTTTGTCCACATCCGTTTCACCTCGCCGGTCGTGTCACTCAGGCGACGGATGCCGCCACCCGCCACCGTCACGCCCTCATCGAGCAGCACGAGGAAGGTGCCGCTCGGCGGGGCGAAGGCATCCGCCGGCACGTCGTGCACCGAGTCGCCGTCGCCGTACCGCTCGTCATACTCCCGCGCCAGGTCGGCCAGGAGCGGGGCCACCTCAGGGTCACCCAGACGCACGTGCTTGATCTTCACACCAGCCAGTCTGCCCGATGGCGCCGTCCCCGGCCGAGGCCGGTACACTCGGCCTGTGTCTGTCAACCCCGAACTGCAGGGCCGGGTCTTCCCGCCCGTCGCCCCCTATCTCGTCGGCCGGGAGAAGGTGCGTGAGTTCTCCCGCGTGGTCTTTGCCACCAGCCCGATCAACCTCGACCCGGAGGCCGCGCGCGCCGCGGGCTACGCCGACGTCGTCGCCCCGCCCACGTTCGCCGTGGTCGTTCAGGAGGCCACCCTGGCGCAGCTTCTGGCCGTCCCGGATGCCGGCATCGACTTCACCCGCGTCGTGCACGGAGACCAGCGGTTCATGTTCAGCCGCCCGATCGTGGCCGGTGACGAGCTCACCGCCACGCTCCACGTGGCCGGCGTGAAGAGCCTCGGCGGCCACTCCATGGTGACGGCCGTGTCGACCATCGTCGACGCCGCCGGCGCGCACGTCGTGACCGCGACCTCCACCCTTGTCGTCAGGGGAGACGAATGACCATTATCGCTGCGCCCCGCCTCGCCGACCTGACCGTCGGAGACGTCGTCGCCGAAGGCACGTTCCCGCTCGCGCGCGACTCCCTCGTGCGCTACGCCGGGGCATCCGGTGACTTCAACCCCATCCATTACCGCGACGACGTGGCCGTGTCCGTGGGACTGCCCGGCGTGCTCGCGCACGGCATGCTCACCATGGGCTTCGCCGTTCAGCCGGTCGTCGCCTGGGTCGGCGACCCCGGCCGCATCGTGGACTATCAGGTGCGGTTCACCCGCCCCGTGCTCGTGCCGGCCGACGGCGCGGCGGTCGTGACCGTGGTCGCCAAGGTCGGCGCCATCGACACGGATGCCGGCGTCGCCCGCATCGACCTCATTGTGTCGTCGGGCGAGGTGACTGTGCTGGGCAAGGCGCAGGCACGCGTGCGCCTGGTCTGAGTGGTCGTTCCCGATGACGAGCCCCGCTGCCTCCGCACCAACCTTTGCCGACCTGACCACCATGGGCGTCGGCGGCCCTGCCGCCCGGATGGTGTCGCCCGCCACCGAGCAGGACCTTGTCGACCAGACCCTGATCGTGTGGGCCTCGGGCGATGAGTGGCTGCTGCTCGGCGGCGGATCGAACACGATCGTGGCCGACGAGGGCTTCGACGGTACGGTGATCCGGGTGCTGACCCGCGGGGTGGAGCTTGTCTCGGCTTCCTCTCCCGCGTCCCCCTCGCCGTCTGATGACCCGGACCGGCTGGTGCTGCGCGTGCAGGCCGGCGAGCCCTGGGACGAGCTGGTGGCCTACACCGTGGCGCAGGGCTGGTCCGGTATCGAGGCACTCTCCGGCATCCCCGGTTCGACCGGGGCCTCCCCGGTGCAGAACATCGGCGCCTACGGCCAGGAACTGGGCAACAGCCTGGCGGCCATCGACTTCCTCGACTACGACAGTGGTGAACGGCGACGGATGGAGGCTGGCGAGCTCGAACTGGGCTACCGCACCTCGGCTCTGAAACAGGGGCTCCGCGGTCTGGTGATCGCGGTCGAACTGAACCTGCACGACACGCAGAGCGAGGCATCCGTTCTCGGCGGCGCGCTGAGCCGGCCGGTGTCCTACCCGCAGCTCGCGACCGCACTCGGCGTGCAGCTGGGTGACCGGGTGCCGCTCGCGCAGCTGCGGGGCGCCGTCCTGGCCCTGCGCGCCGGGAAGGGCATGGTGCTCGACCCGAATGACGCCGACACCCGCAGCGCCGGCTCCTTCTTCACCAATCCGATCGTGTCGCTGGCGTTTTCGCGCACCTTGCCGGACGCCGTGCCCCGCTGGCCGATCGGCGAGCAGGAACTCCCCGACCGGGTGATCCCGCTCGACGAGTATGCCGGCGTCGGGCCGATCCCCGGGGAACGGTCCGTGCCGCTCGTGAAGCTGAGCGCCGCCTGGCTGATCGAGCACTCCGGGATCTCGCGCGGCTTCCGGCTGCCGGGCTCCCGCGCCGCGATCTCCAGCAAGCACACCCTGGCGCTGACCAACACTGGCGGGGCCACCGCCGACGAGATCGCGCAGCTCGCCCGGCTGGTGGAGGCTCGCGTGCAGTCCGAGTTCGGCGTGATCCTGCAGCCCGAGCCCGTGCTCGTCGGGCTCGACGCCTAGCGAGGCCCGCGCCGCTCCCGCGGGCCTGAAACCGTCAAACCGGGGTGTGAGCGCGGGCGGGGGCGTCAGCCGGCTCGGCGGAGCGCGGCGATGATGCCGACCACAATGAGCAGGAGCCCGATCACGATCACGCCGCCGAGCAGCCAGAGCGTGGGATCGGCGGGAGCAGGCACCAGCACCCCGAGCAGCACGTAGCCGGCCAGGGCGAGCAGGATCACTCCCCAGACGATCGTGCCGAACAGGGGGCGGCGGAGGGGCCGCACGGATGCCTCAGGGTACGCCGGTTCCGCGGCTTCGGCGGTCGGGGCCGCGGCGCGGGCCATCGGCACCGGCGCGACCGGAAACGGCGGGTCCGAGGCGAGAAACGCCGGTGCCGTCGCTGGCGGCTCGACGGAGGGCTCCATCGCGTAGTCGGGGATGGGGCTCGGATAGGCGACCGTGTGAGCCGGGGCTGCGCGGGTGGTCTCAACCTCCACCTCGTGACCGTTCTCTGCATGGCCCTCGGGTTCGGCGGGCGCGGGGTCAGGGGATGCCGTCACGGACGTGACGGCATCCGTGGGCTGATCGTCGAGCGGCCGGGCGAACGGCGGGTCCGGCGGCTGGTTCGGCGGCTGGTTCGGGTCGGGGGTCGTGGTCATCAGGGTTCCAGACGCGAGGGGCCGACGACGGTGACCTGGCCGAGCACCGTCCAGACGCGGATGCGGGCCACGGTGCCGGTGCCGTCGTCGTTGAAGGTACGCGAGTCAGAGTAGAAGGCGCCGCCCTGCTGCACGGCGACCGAGCCGCCGACGTAGTCGATCCCGCCGGCCAGCGCATTCGTCTCCACCAGCACGGCCCGGTCGCGGGGCAGGATCAGCTCGGTGACGCCCACGCCCATCCAGATGTCGATCGGGCGGTCCTCCGCGCTCGCGGCGTTGAGGTCGGTGAGGTTGATGGTGGCTCGGCCGGAGAGCACGGCATAGCCCGGGGGAACAGCGTCGGCATCGGCGCTGACCGTCCAGACCGGGACGCCGACCGGGAAGAACGCGGTGCCGCTCGGGAATAGGCCCAGCAGCACCAGGGCCACCGCCGCGAGGAAGGCGAACCCACCCAGGGCGCCGCTCTGCTTTCCGCGAATGCCCGACACGATGATGCCAACGGCCAGCACCCCCAGCGTGACGGCCAGGCCCAGCACCAGCGCGGCATCCGACCAGTTGCCGCCCGACCACACGCCGGCGGCGACCGCGCCGCAGAGCAATGCCGACCCGAGCACGATCGCGCTGAAGCCGGCCCCGGGGCGAAGATCGCGCCAGAAGCCGCGTCCGGGTGGTGGCGCGATAGGGCCGCCGACGGTGACGGCGCCGCCGGCTGCCCCGGCTGTCCCGGAGCTGCCCGCTGCTTCGGCGGGCTGCACGGCCCCGAAAGCGACACCGGCCCCGATGTCTTCCGCGGCGGTGCTGTGCGGGGACCCGCCGGCCGGCGACGTGGTGCGTCGGGCCAGGAAGAACACCAGCCAGATGAGCCCGATCGTCACCCCGACGCTCCAGCCCACCGCGAGTGTGGTCGCCAGCCAGTCGGGCAGCACGGCCGTCGGGCTCTGCCGCCACAGGCCGCGCGTGTAGGAGGCGAAGCTGATGCCCACCAGCGCGATGATCCCGATCATGACGGGCTCGAAGACGCCGCGAACGGCCTGCTCGGCATGGATGCGACCGGTCGGGTCGGGCAGGAGAGCCCAGCCGACCGCGTACGCGAACAGAACAGGACCGCCGAGGACGCCCAGCGCGATGGTCACAACTCGCACCAGCGTGGGGTTCAGCCCAGCTCGCAGTGCGACTCCGCCGCAGACGCCGGCCAGCCAGCGGTCGCTCCCGCGCACGACCCCCGTGGAACGGATTGCGGCGAAGAAGTCGTTGCTCCCGTCGGAGGGGGTCGGGGGAGTGCCGGGCCCCGCGGCCGACGGCGTCGTCTGGCTCTCGGGTACGTCGGTCATGCTGCCAGTGTGCTCGCGGTGACCCGAGCCGACAATGCCGGGTGTCGTTCGGTGAGTGAGTCCTGATGGCTGCGGGCGATGGGGGTTCGCGGCTCGGGGTTCCGAGGCGGTTGTTCTGGAGGCCGACGCAGGCGCGCAGCGGACCGCGACGCGGGATGGACGTGCGCTGCAAACGCCATGTCGGTGGAGTCTGGGTCCTGCCGCGACTCGTCCCGAACGAATTCGACGGAGATTTCACTCTGAACAGCGCGTTTGGGCTCAAAAACGGGTGTTTGGCCCAAAATCTCCGTCGAATTGGTTCGACGCCGGGCCCGGTGCTCATCCTGTGATGGACAGTGTCCACGCGGTGCGGTCAGCTCTGACCCTCCGCGAGCGACACAACAAGCCGTTCAGGAATCACGCTCCTAGGTGTCCTTGCGGATCCAGCGAAACGTGAACCGGCTGAGCACGAGCCCCACCACCAGCCAGATGAGCAGGCTCAGCGCGATCAGCGGAAAGTCCCGAGAACCGCTCTGCTCGAGGTTCGCGAAGCTGTCGGGCAGGAACACTCCGCGCACGCCCTGCGCCATCCACTTCAGTGGGAATACGCTGGCCGCGTTCTGCAGCCAGTCGGGCAGCAGGTAGAACTGCAGGTAGACGCCGGAGATGAAGTGCAGGATCAGCACGATGGGGATGACCAGCGGCAGCGGAATGCCGACGATCAGGGCGGCGGTGTGATGACTGAGGAAGGCGCCGGGCGGTATCCGTCGCAGGATGGCGGTGCGGCGCTCGAGCGCGGACAGGGTGCCGGAGATTGTCCACAGCCCCGGCCGAACCTACAGGAGGGGGGGGCAGGAGGGCTCCGGACCCCCCCTCCAAAGCTGTCGGTTCACCGGCGAGCCGTTAGGCGCGCTGGGCTAGGCGAAGAGCCGCTGGAGGCGCTGCACGCCCTCGAGCAGGGCCGCGTCGCCGAGCGCGTAGGAGAAGCGCAGGTAGCCGCTGGGGCCGAACGCCTCGCCGGGCACGACGGCCACCTCGGCTTGGTCCAGGATGAGGTCGGCCAGCTCCAGTGAGGTGGTCGGGGTGACGCCGCCCCAGGTGCGTCCGAGCAGGCCGGTGATGTCGGGGTAGACGTAGAACGCCCCCTGCGGCGTCGGCGTGACGATGCCGGGGATCATGTTCAGCTCGGCGACGATGACCTGTCGGCGGCGGTTGAAGGCATCCCGCATGGCGATCGCGGCATCTTGAGGGCCGTTGAGTGCGGCGATCCCGGCGCGCTGGGAGATGTTCGACACGTTCGACGACAGGTGCGACTGCAGGTTGGCGGCGGCCTTCATCGCGTCCTGCGGGCCGACCATCCAGCCGAGCCGCCAGCCGGTCATCGCGTAGGTCTTGGCGACGCCGTTGACCAGGATGGTGCGGTCGGCCAGCGCGGGGACGGCCTCGACGATCGAGGTCGCCCGCACGCCGTCATACGTGAGGTTCTGGTAGATCTCGTCGCTGACGATCCAGAGGCCGTGTTCCTCGGCCCACTCGCCGATGGCCTTCGTCTGCTCGGGGGAGTAGACGGCTCCGGTGGGGTTGGACGGCGACACGAACAGCAGCACCTTGGTGCGCGGCGTGCGCGCCGCCTCGAGCTGCTCGACGGTGACGAGGTAGCTCTGATCACTGCCGGCGAAGACGTCGACCTGCACGCCGCCGGCCAGCCGGATCGACTCCGGGTAGGTGGTCCAGTACGGGGTGGGCACAAGCACCTCGTCGCCCGGGTCGAGCAGCGTGGCGAAGGCCTGGTAGACGGCCTGCTTGCCGCCGTTGGTGACGACCACCTGGCTGGGCGAGATCGCCAGGCCGCTGTCACGGAGCGTTTTGGCCGCAATGGCCTCACGCAGGTCGGGCAGCCCGGCCGCCGGAGTGTACCGGTGGTTCTTCGGGTCGCGGACCGCCAGTAGGGCGGCTTCGACGATGTGCTCCGGGGTGGGGAAATCAGGCTCGCCCGCGGCGAAACTGATGACCGGCCGGCCGGCGGCCTGCAGGGCCTTCGCCTTGCCGTCCACCTTGAGGGTCGCGGACTCCGCAATGGAGCCGATTCGGGTAGAGATGCGCTTGGATTCGTGGGCCACGCTTCGAGCATACGGGGCCGCCTCGTTCTGCTGGGGCTGTCTCGGCTTTACAGTGGCCCCCGGGTGACCTAGACTCGTCGAGGTAATTGAATTCTGCCATGCTTTTTTGCGCCCGCTTGTCGGTTCATTCCGAGGTCCGAGTGTAACGAGGTAGTCTTGATTTCGTTCCATAGGGTGGTGGCTCAATTGGTAGAGCAGCGGTCTCCAAAACCGCAGGTTGCAGGTTCGAGTCCTGTCCGCCCTGCAAGTCGGTGGCATTCCGTCGGCACAGGAAAGGTGTAATCTGGTGGCCCGAAAAGTTGTCGACGAACCCAGTGAGGAAATCGTCGCAAACGCGAAACTCGCGCTCGATTCCAAGCGCGGTCCTTTCGCTCGGATGTCCCTATTCATCAAGCAGGTCATGGCGGAGCTCCGCAAGGTCGTCACTCCAACCCGCAAGGAACTCCTCAGCTACACGGGTGTCGTGCTGGTATTCGTCGTCATCATGATGGCCATCGTTTCCGCCTTCGACTGGGTGTTCGCGCTCGCCGTCACCTACGTGTTCGGAACGCCGGGCGGGTAGTCAGCTTCCGGTGCCGCATCCGCTTCCAGCGGTCGCAGCCACGCATCAGAGAAGAAGAGTCACCGCAGAATTCAGGGCAAACGCTGTTTGGGTCACGGTTTCGTGCCCATGCAATAGAAAAGGATTGAAATTTAGTGACTGACACGAATCACGACGATGTCGACTGGGCCACCGCCGCCGAGCAGTCCCCCACCGAGGACGAGGCGCAGGAGGGCAACACCCTCGCCGCTGAAGAAGACTCCGTAGAGGCCGCCGAGCAGGTCGCCGTGCACGTGTTCGACCCGAGCATGGGCGTCGAAGTCAATCTCGACGCCGCGCTCGACGCGCTGGCCGAGTCCGCTGACCCCGACGCCGACGCTCTCGTCGATGAGGCCCTCGACATCGACTCCGCCGTCGAGGCCGAGGCCGCCGTCGAGGCCGTGGAAGACGAAGTTGCAGTCGACGTTGAAGAGGCAACGGATGTCGATGCCGAGGCCGCCGCGGATGAGACCCCCGAAGACCCCTACGAAGAATTCCGCAAGGAACTGCGCTTCCAGCCCGGCAAGTGGTTCGTCATTCATTCCTACGCCGGCTTCGAACGCCGCGTGAAGTCGAACATCGAGAACCGCAAGCAGTCGATGGCCATGGAAGATTTCATCTACCAGGTCGAGGTTCCGATGGAAGACGTCGTCGAGATCAAGAACGGCCAGCGCAAGATGGTCACCCGCGTGCGCATCCCCGGCTACGTGCTCGTCCGCATGGACCTCAACGAAGACAGCTGGTCCGTGGTGCGTCACACGCCCGGCGTCACCGGGTTCGTCGGCAACGCGCACAACCCCACGCCGCTTCGCTTCGAGGAAGCCTTCGGCATGCTGAAGAGCCTCGTCGAGATCCAGGACGTCCCCACCGCCAAGACCGGCGGACACGGCGGCAAGGTCCCGACCCGCGCCCTCCCGGCCGAGATCGACTACGAGATCGGCGAGACGATCACGATCAAGGAAGGCTCGTTCGCGGGCCTGCCCGGATCGATCAGCGAGATCAAGGCGGAAAGCGGCAAGCTCATCGTGCTGGTTTCCCTCTTCGAGCGCGAAACCCCGGTCGAGCTCAGCTTCGACCAGGTCACCAAGCTCTAAAGGGTCTGAACACCCTCCCCACGGATTCAAGTTCACCGGGGCCCGTCCGGGCCACCGGGAGAGCGGCCCCTGGCTGCTCGTCATTACAAAGTAAGGAAGAACAATGGCACCGAAGAAGAAGGTAACCGGTCTGATCAAGCTTCAGATCAAGGCCGGCGCCGCCAACCCCGCACCGCCCATCGGGCCGGCGCTGGGTCAGCACGGCGTCAACATCATGGAATTCTGCAAGGCGTACAACGCTCAGACGGAATCCCAGCGCGGCAACGTCATCCCGGTGGAAATCACCGTCTACGACGACCGTTCATTCACTTTCATCCTGAAGACCCCGCCGGCGGCGGAGCTCATCAAGAAGGCGGCCGGCGTCGCCAAGGGCAGTGGTACCCCGCACACCGTCAAGGTTGCGAAGCTCACCCGGGCCCAGGTCCGCGAGATAGCCGAGGCCAAGATGGTTGACCTCAACGCGAACGACATCGACGCAGCGTCGAAGATCATCGCCGGCACCGCCCGCTCCATGGGCATCACGGTCGAGGCCTAACCACCTCCCCAGGCATCCCGCCACCAGCAGTACGTGGAAGAGCCAGCCAGGCTCGCACCACACTCTCAATTTCGTTTTACAGGAGATTCAACATGGCACAGAAGTCAAAGGCCTACCGGGCCGCGGCCGAGAAGATCGACGCAGACAAGCTCTACACCCCGACCGAGGCCGTCACCCTGGCCCGGGAGACCGGCTCCGCGAACTTCAACTCGACCGTCGAGGTCGCCCTCAAGCTCGGCGTCGACCCTCGCAAGGCTGACCAGATGGTTCGCGGTACCGTCATCCTTCCTCACGGCACCGGTCGCACCGCCCGCGTCATCGTCTTCGCAACGGGCCCCGCGGCCGAAGCGGCAATCGCTGCCGGTGCCGACGAGGTCGGTGGCGACGAGCTCATCGAGAAGGTGGCCGCCGGCTACACCTCGTTCGACTCCGCCGTCTCGACTCCGGAGCTCATGGGCAAGGTCGGGCGTCTCGGTAAGGTTCTCGGCCCGCGCGGCCTCATGCCGAACCCGAAGACCGGAACCGTGACGCCTGACGTCGCGCGCGCCGTGTCCGACATCAAGGGCGGAAAGATCGCGTTCCGCGTCGACAAGCACGCCAACGTGCAGTTCGTCGTCGGCAAGGTGTCCTTCACCGCCGAGCAGCTGAATGAGAACATCAGCGCCGCTCTCGAGGAGATCGTTCGCCTCAAGCCCAGCTCCTCCAAGGGCCGCTACATCATGAAGGGTGCCGTTTCGACCACGTTCGGCCCCGGCATCGCGCTCGATGTGAACAGCATCTAGTCAGTTCCACCGCAGCCCGGCTGCACCAGGAAGGGCCCGTCGAAAGACTGGGCCCTTCCCTCGTTAATGCCGGATGCTCACTCGCTGGCCATCGTGGGGCGTGCGTCTGTGCGTGCGGCGTCGTCCCGATCGGTGTTCTGCGGGTGCGCGCGAAGCATCGCGGCGACCGCGATCGCGTCGCCCTCCGGCTGGTGCGAGGTGGTGTGCGGTTTCGCGATGAAGAGGTAGAGCAGGCCGCTGCCCATCACAACAGCCAAACCGATCAGCACGATCCAGTCGTCGAGGAACACCCCGGTCGTGCCCGGGCGCGCCAGCAGGATCATGGCGGAGATCCCGTAGGCAAGGGCAATGATGTTCACGATGAACCCGAGTGGTCCCAGGCTGAACGGCCCGGCCGGACGCCACCCCTTGAAGCGCTGGCGGAGCGCGGCCAGAACCACGGCCTGGAATGCGACATAGATGCCGAGCACCGCGAAGGCCGTGATCTGGGTCAGGATCGTGCTGCCGCCCAGGTAGATCAGAACGCAGAGCAACAGCGGGATCGTGGACGCGACGATCAGTGCGTTGACCGGCACTGCCGTGCGCGGGGACACCTGGCCCAGCCAGGTCTTGCCGGGGACCATCCCGTCTCGTGCGAAAGAGAAGATCAGTCGGCTGGCCGCGGCCTGCAGGCTGAGCACGCAGGACAGGAAGGCCGTGATCGCCACGATGAGGAACAGAATGGCACCGACCGTGCCGAGGGTCGCGTCCAGGATCGCGGGGATCGGGTCGATGTCGGTCCCGTCGACCACGGCCTGCAGGTCCGGCGCGGCCAGGACGTATCCGCCGAACGAGAACAGGGCGGAGACGCCGCCGACCAGGATGGTGAGGATCATGGCCCGGGGGATACCTCTGGCCGGGTCGGGCACCTCCTCGGCCACGTCGCCGCAGGCTTCGAAGCCGTAGAACAGGAACAGTCCGGCGAGCGCGGCCCCGAGGAACGCGGTGGCGTAACTGCCGTCACCCTCGGCTCCCAGGGTGTCGAAGAAGACGCTGAACTCCTGCTTGCGCTGGAAAAGGAGTAGGTAGAGGCCGAGACCGATCACGCCGATCAATTCCGCAGCGAGTCCGATCCGGGCCGCGCGGGCCAGCATCTTCGTGCCGGAGAAGTTGAACGCGAAGGCCACGACGAGAAAGAGCACCGAGAGCCCGAGCGTGACCTCTTTGGTGACGGGCGCGTTGATCAGGCTGGCGAGGAACCCGCTGCCGAATTCCGCGACGGCGGTGATCGTGACGAGCATCGCCCAGACGTAGACCCAGGCGGTCATCCAGGCGTACCTCTTGCCCCAGAGACGACGTGTCCACGGGTAGATACCGCCCGCGATCGGGTACTGGGACACCACCTCGCCGAAAACCAGTGCCACCAGGAGCTGGCCGGTGCCCACGATCACCAGCCAGAAGATCGAGGGTGGCCCGCCCGTGCTCAGGGCCAGGGCGAACAGCGAGTAGACGCCGACGAGCGGCGAGAGGTAGGTGAAGCCGAGGGCGAAATTGCCCCAGAGCGACATCGAACGATGGAAGGTGTCTTCGTAGCCGAGGGCCTTGAGGTGCTCGGCGTCGCCGAGCCCTTTCTTCTGGGATGACGCGTGTGATGACATGGGAACCTTTCCGATCGAGCCGGAGAGCGAGAATGTGCTCACCATAGTGCTGTCCGCGAGCGAACGCGCGGAACCGATGGATCCAACTTTCACCGAGAGTTCCCGTTCGCAGTTCCTGCCTCCGGGTCACGACCCGCCCGGTAGGATCGGATTCAGAGCGGCCACTGGCGGAGTCCCGTGGTCCGAGTCGACGGGGACAGAGGTGGGTCGTGCCGCAGGACGCAACCGGGCAGCCGTTGGCGGGCCTACGGGTCGCGGATTTCTCCCGGGTACTGGCCGGCCCCTACGCCACCATGATGCTGGCCGACTTCGGCGCTGACGTGATCAAGATCGAGAGCCCGGCCGGCGACGACACCCGGCAGTGGCTGCCGCCGGTCGACGCGCAGGGGGACTCCACCTACTTCGGGTCGGTGAACCGCAACAAGCGCAGCGTCGTCTGCGACCTCGGCACCGATGCGGGACTGGCCGTGGCCCGGCGACTCGCCGAGACCGCCGACGTCGTGGTGGAGAACTTCCGGCCCGGCGTGATGGACCGGTTTGCTCTGGGCTTCGAGCAGCTGCGGGCCGTCAATCCGAGCCTGGTCTACTGCTCGATCACGGGCTTCGGTGCCGGGGCCGGCGCCCGCCTGCCCGGCTACGACCTGCTCGTACAGGCTGTCGGCGGGCTGATGAGCGTCACCGGTCGCCCGGACGAAGAGCCGAGCAAGGTGGGGGTGGCCCTCGTTGACGTGCTGTCCGGACTCAATGCGGTCAGCGGCATCCTGCTCGCCCTGCGTGCGCGTGACGCGACCGACGCGAGCGGGACCGCCGGCCACCGGGTGGAGGTGGACCTGCTGACCACCCTCCTCTCCGCCCTGACCAACCAGGCCTCGGGCACCCTCGCGACCGGGCAGTCACCGACCCGGATGGGCAATGCGCACCCGAGCATCGCGCCCTACGAGCTGTTCGACGCCGCCGACCGGCCGCTGGTGATCGCGGTGGGCAACGACCGCCAGTTCCGCACCCTGGTGCGACTGCTCGGGGCTCCCGCCCTGGCCGACGACGACCGGTTCCGCGGTAACGCCGACCGGGTGCGGCACCGCACGGTGCTGAAAAAGATGCTTGAGGACCGGCTTCGGCCCGAGCCAGCGGCGCACTGGGTGGGCGTTCTGACGGATGCCGGCGTGCCGGCCGGCCAGATCAACACCCTCGACGAGGCGTTCGCCTTCGCCGCCGCGCTGGGGCTCGACCCGGTGGTGGAACTGGGTGCGCCCGGCCGCACCAGCCGCCAGGTTGCCAACCCCATCCACCTCGCCGGTCGCCCGGCCGCCTACCGCCTGTGCCCGCCGCGGCTGGGCGAGCACGAGGGCGCCGACTGGCTCGCCCCCGTACCAGGCCCAGATCTCGCTCGTGTTCCGCCGACCCCCGAAGGACTCTCGTGACCGCCGCAGCCCGCCCCACCCCGCTTGTGCCCAGCCCGCTGGTCGACACCGTTTTCGACTTCGATGCCCTGCTCGAGCCGGAGGAGATCGTCTGGGCGCGCGCGGCGCGCGCTTTCGCGACCAATCGCATCCTTCCGACCATCGAGGACGACTTCGAGGAGAAGCACTTCCGGGCCGAGCTGATCCCTGAACTCGGGGCGGCCGGGTTCCTCGGCATGCACCTCACCGGGTACGGCTGCGCCGGCGCGGGGGCAGTGAGCTACGGGCTGGTCTGCCTCGAGCTGGAGGCCGCTGACAGCGGCTGGCGCACCTTCGTCTCGGTGCAGGGCTCGCTGGCGATGTCGGCCATCCACAAGTATGGGTCTGAGGAGCAGAAGCAGAGCTGGCTGCCGGGCATGGCCGCCGGCCAGCTCGTGGGCTGCTTCGCGTTGACCGAACCGACCGGTGGCAGCGACCCGGCCGCGATGACGACCACCGCCACCCGGGGCGCCGACGGCTGGGTGATCGAGGGTGCCAAACGCTGGATCGGCCTGGCCAGCATCGCCGACGTCGCGATCGTCTGGGCCCAAACGGATGCCGGTGTGCGCGGCTTCCTGGTTCCGACCGACAGTATCGGTTTCACCGCCACCCCCATCGGCAAGAAGCTCTCGATGCGGGCGTCGATCCAGTGCGATGTGCACCTGGACGCCGTGCAGGTGCCATTCGATGCGATCCTGCCCGGCGCTGCCGGGCTGTCCGGGCCGTTCGGCTGCCTCAACGAGGCGCGCTTCGGCATCGTCTGGGGGGCCATGGGCGCCGCCCGCAGCTGCCTCGACGCCGCCATCCTGCGCGCGAAGACCCGTGAGGTGTTCGGCAAACCGATCGGGGCCACCCAGTTGATCCAGGCCAAGCTCGCCGACATGCTCGTGGAATACGAGAAGGGGGTGCTGCTGGCCCTGCACCTCGGTCGGCTCAAGGAGCGCGGCACGCTGACCCCCACCCAGATCAGCATCGGCAAGCTTAACAGCGTACGCGAGGCGATCCAGATCGCCCGCGAGGCCCGCGTCATCCTCGGCGGCGACGGCATCACCAGCGAATTCCCGGTGATGCGCCACCTGGCGAATCTGGAATCGGTGCGCACCTATGAGGGCACCGACGAAATCCACCAGCTCGTGCTTGGGAGGGCCCTGACCGGCCTGAACGCGTTCTCCTGAGGCCGCGATGTGACATAGTGGCAAGCGGATTGGCCGTCAGGCCAATCGACGGGGGAGGGGCACAGTGGGGGTGACGGGGGGACAGACCGTGTTCGCGAACCTGCGTGCGCGCATCCTCTCGGGGGAATTGCCCGCCAGGGCCACGCTGCGGGAGACGGCGCTGGCCCAGGAACTCGGCGTCAGCCGCACCCCCGTGCGCGAGGCGCTGCGCCGCCTCGACGAGGCCGGCCTGGTGGAGTTCGTGCCGAACCGGGGTGCCACGGTCGTGGAATGGACCACCGAGCAGATCCGCGAGACGTATTTTCTTCGCGCGGCCCTCGAGAGCAGGGCGGCGGGCCTCGCGGCGGCGCGGATCGAGCCGGCCGACCTCGACCGGCTGGCCCTCCTGATTGACGCCATGGAAAAGTTCGTGTGCCGGGCCGACGCCGAGGGCATCGACCGGCTGGGCGTGCTCAACGCCGAATTCCACCGCATCATCGTGGCCGCGTCGGGCGTCACCCAGCTGATGGTCCTGACCGCGTCCGTCGGCCGCGCCCCGATGATGGCCTCGCTCTTCCGCCGCGACGCCGCCGCCTTCCGGGCCGGCAGCAACCACCAGCACCGCGACATCCTCACGGCGCTGCGGTCGGCAGACGCACTCTGGGCCGAAGTCGCCATGCGCTCGCACATCCTCGCAGCGCGCAACGCCGTGTCGCCGGGTCGGTCCGGATCGGGGACGGAACCGGCCTAACCGGAACCAGTCAGCCGCGCGCGGAGGGGGCCGCCTCGAGCAGGCTGTGGGTGTGCGGATGCCGCGGTGAAGCGAGGATCTCGGCCGCCGAAGCCTGCTCGACGACCCGTCCCGCTTCCACGACCGCTATTCGGTCGCAGGTGGCGGCCACCAGGCCGAGGTTCCGGGAGACCACGATGATCGACAGTCCGAATTCCTGGAGGAACCCGCGGCAGACCTCCAGTGCGGAGGGCTCGCCCGCAGCCTCGACGGCGCGGGTCGGCTCGTCCAGGATCAGGATGTCCGGGTGCTGTGAGAGCGCTGACGCGATCGTCACCTGGAGCAGCGCGGTCGGTTCGAGCTGGGTCGGAACCGCCAGCGACGTCGCCCGCGGATCCGGCAGCCCGACCATCTCGAGGAGTTCCAGCGCATGCCGGGCGGCATCCGTTCGGGACAGACCCCCTGTCCGGCGCAGGGTTCGGGCAAGCTGGCGGCCGATGACCTGGTCCGGGGCCAGGCCCGTCGGCCCGGCAGGGGAAATGAGAGAGATTTTCGTGTCGCGCAGCCGGTTGAGGGTGCGCCGCGATGCCCCGACAAGCTCGATGCCGTCGATCAGGATGGAGCCGGCCGCGATTACCGCCGGCTCGGGCAGCCGGGCCGCGATGGCCAGGGCGATCTCGCGTGCCCCGGAACCGGTGACACCGACCAGGCCGATGACCTCACCCCGCGCCACCGAGAGGGAGATGCCCGTGGCCAGGACCGGGGCATCCGTCTGGGTGCTCTCGGTAATCTGCAGACCGCGCAGGTCGAGCAGGGCCGTGGCGCGGAATCCGTCGGAGGGAACGGGCTCATCGTCGGCCGACGTCGGGGCCGACGGGGCGGGGGAGCAATGAGGTGCGCCGGGGGGTTGCCAGGAGGGGAGGGAAGACTTCACGACTCATCCCTCCGTTCCGAACTCGATCCATTGGGTTTTACTGTATGCAATCTCCTCGAATCCCCGTGCTTAGAATTCCATATTTCTCTGAGTTGAACCCTGAACTGGGGCACTGTTGCATACAACTCTGGTGTCTTGTGGGAAAAAGATTCCGGTAACACCGGGCCGCTGAGCGGTGGGACGTGCCGGACGGGCTGGACGTGCCGGACGGGCTGGACGTGCCGGACGGGGCGCGCCCCGAGCTGGGGTGCGGTCAGTTCGGCTGACCAGTTCGTGCGCCGCGCACCGAGTGCGACGCGCGCTGTCGAGCCCTACGAGTCGAAGCCGAGGCCCAGCGCGTCGAGCGTCTTCAGGATGATGTTGCGGCGGCCTCGGTTGTGGTCGGCGCGGTCGAGTGACCAGCGCGTGGTCTGGATGCCCATCGAAGCGAGGGGCTCCGGTGGGAACGGGAGTGGCCGCCCGCGCACCATCTCCAGCTGGGTGCGCTCGGTCCTGCGCTCCGCCAGTTGGTCGAGCATGACCTTCGCCGCGAAGTGCGTCGCGGCCACGCCCAGGCCGGTAAACCCGGCGGCGTAGCTGATCCGTCCGCCGCGGGCCGTGCCATAGAACGCGCAGAACTGGGTCGACGTGTCGATGGCGCCGGCCCACTGGTGGCTGAAGCGCAGCCCGGCCAGCTGCGGAAATGTGGTGAAGAAGTGGCCGGCCAGTCGTTGGAAGCTTTCCGGGCGGTTCTCGTAGCCGCTCCGCACCCGGGCTCCGTAGTGGTAGATCGCGTCGTAGCCGCCGAAGAGAATGCGGTTGTCGGCGCTCAACCGGTAGTAGTGGAACTGGTTGGCCAGATCGCTCAGCCCCTGCCGGTTCTGCCAGCCGATGGCGGTGAGCTGAACGGGCGACAGCGGCTCGGTCATCAACACGTAATCGTAGACCGGCACCGTGGACAGGCGGTTGCGGGCCAGCAGCGAGGGGAAAACGTTGGTCGCCAGTGCGGTCTTCGTCGCACGCACCACAGCCGACTCGGTGCGGAGCCGGGTGCCCTGCGCCGGCGTGAGTCCCTGCGTGTCCAGGTTCGTCACCGGGGTGTGTTCGAAGATCTCGACCCCGAGTTCGGTGGCGACCCGGGCGAGCTCGGTGGCCAGCTTGCCCGGGTGCACGAGCGCGTTGCTTCGCTTGTGCCAGATGCCGGCCAGGTATGTGGGCGAGCCGACCTCGGCGCGCAGGGCCGCGGCATTCAGGAATACGCTGTCAGATCCGGTCGGTTCCCCACGCAGCCAGTCGACCTGGTGCTCCTCGACGGCCAGGTCGATGGCGCCGGTGCGCTCGAAGTCGCAGTTCAGCCCGAGCTCGGTGACGGCCCGCTCGATCTCGTCGAGGTTCTTGAGGCCGAGTTCAGTGAGCCGGTCGATCTCCGTCGGCCAGCGGCGTCGGCCGTTCTCCTCGCCGTGGGTCAGGCTGGCCTCGCAGAAACCGCCGTTGCGGCCCGACGCAGCCCAGCCGATCGTGCGCGCCTCGAGCAGCACCACGCGAGCGCCCGGGTTTTCCTGCTGAGCCAGCACGGCGGTCCAGAGTCCGAGGTAGCCGCCGCCGACGATGGCGAGATCACAGTCGAGGTCGGCCAGGAGGGTCGGGTAGCCGGTCTGCGGAGACACGTCGTCCAGCCAGAACGGCGCGGAGCGGGTGTCGGCGAGGGCGCCTGCGATGACGGATGCGGCGGGCCTGGCCCGCTCGAAAATGGTCGTTCCCACGGATCGTCCTTTGTTCGGCGCGGCTCTGCTACTCGTTCATCATCTCAGGCGCGGCCCCGTCGGCCATGCGCCCGCCCCGCCCTCATCTCACCGGCGCGTGCGACTCCAGGAACTGGAACACCTCGGTCTGGTCGACGCCCGGGAAGGTTCCCGTGGGCAGGGCGGCGAGCAGGCTGGTGGGCGTGCGCGCGGCCGGCCAGGACTGCCCGGACCAGCGCTCCGAGAGCTCGTCCGGCGCGCGGCGGCAGCACGACTCGTCGGGGCAGGTGGACACGGCCCGGTTGGTGGTTTCGCGGCCGCGGAACCACTTCACGTGCGTGAACGGCACGCCCACGCTGACCGAGTAGTCACCCTCTTTGGCCTTCTCGATCCGCGAGGTGCACCAGAAGGTACCGCTCGGGGTGTCGGTGTACTGGTACCAGGGGCTGAACCGGTCGGCGACGTGGAAGACCGTGCGTGCGGTCCAGTTGCGGCAGACCGTCGAGCCCTCGACCGCGCCGAGCGCGTCACTCGGGAAGCGCACCGAATCGTTTTCGTACGCCTTGATCATGGTGCCGGACTCGTGCACCTTCATGAAGTGCACCGGGATGCCGAGCCGGGCGGTGGCGAGGTTCGTGAACCGGTGCGCCGCCGTCTCATAGGACACCGCGAAGGCGTCCCGCAGATCCTCCATCGAGATACGTCGCAGGGTCTTCGCCTCGGTAAGGAGTTTCACGGTGTCTTTTTCGGGCAGCAGGATGGCCGCGGTCAGATAGTTGGTCTCCACCCGCTGAGACAGAAATTCCGCATAGTTTCCGGGCTCCTCGTGTTCGCAGAGCAGGGTGGCGAACGCTTGCAGAATGGGGGAGCGGGAGTCGCGGGACGCCGACTGCTCGGTGGGCAGGTAGATGCGCCGGTTGCGCTTGTCCGTCACCGAGCGGGTCGAGTTCGGTAGGTCGCCCACGTAGTGCAGCGAGTAGCCGAGGTGGGTCGCCATATCGGCCACCACCTGGTGGGAAACCGGCCCTCCGGTGTGGCCGACCGCGGCGAGCAGGCGTTGCGCCTGAGCCTCGAGCTCGGGGAAGTAATTGTCCCGGGCCCGCATGGTGGCTCGCAGCTCCACGTTCGCTCGCCGGGCCTCCTCCGGGGTTGCCGCCCGCTCCCGGTGCAGGCGCAGGATCTCGTTGTGCAGGCTCAGCAGTGTCTGCAATGTTTCGTCGCTCGTTCCCCGGCCAACGCGGATATGCGGCAGTCCGAGGGCGGTGAAGACGGGGCCCCGCTGAGCCCGCTCGACGGCGATTTCCAGCGCCGCCCGCTCGGACGGGGCATCCGTTTTCAACAGATCGTCCACCGTGGTGCCGAGAGCGGTCGCGATGGTGCGCAGCATCGACAGGCGCGGCTCGCGCTTGCCGTTCTCGATCATCGACACCTGCGAGGGTGCCCGGTCGATGGCGGCCGCGAGTGTGTCCAGGGTCATCCGCCGGTTCGTGCGCAGTTCACGGATGCGCCGCCCCAGGGTGAGCGCATCGAGCCCTGCCTCCTCGGGAGGGGCCGCGGACAGGGAGGAGCGGAGGGCGGGATCGACGGTGACCATGCCCCATGCTCACACACTCCGGGGATAACTTCTCGTAGCCAGAAGAACTGCTGTTCTTCTGTTATGCCGGCAACGGCCTGACCGGGTCCCCTGGTCCACAGTGGGAATCAGGCAAGCAATGGCGCTCTCCCCAGGCGGCGCCAGTCACGCAGCACTCCCCGTTCAACTTCCGAAGGAGCTCAGCCCATGAACACCCCGCCCCTGGCGACATCCGACCAGGTCCAGGCCGCCAGTCTGACCACGAACACCGGCAGTTTCGCCACCATCGAACCGCACCTCGAGATCACCGGCGATCTCGGTCCGCGCTACGAGGAGATCCTCACGCCGGAGGCGCTGGTATTCCTGGCCGAGCTGCACGACCGGTTCGCCGGTACGCGGCAGGACCTGCTGGCGACGAGACTGCGCAAGCGCGTGGATGCCGCCAACGGGCGCGACCCGGGATTCCTCACCGAGACCGCGCACATCCGTCGTGACCTCACCTGGACGGTTGCCGGCGCGGGCCCCGGGCTGGTGGACCGCCGGGTGGAGATCACCGGGCCGACCGACCGCAAGATGGCCATCAACGCGCTGAACTCCGGCGCGAAGGTCTGGTTGGCCGACCAGGAAGACGCCACCAGCCCCACCTGGGCGAACGTCGTCGAGGGCCAGCTGACCCTGTTCGACCAAGTGCGCGGTCAGCTGAGCTTCACCAGCCCGGAGGGCAAGGAGTACGCCGTCACCGGCGACGCCACCGGCGCCACGCCCACCATCGTGATGCGCCCGCGCGGCTGGCAGCTGGTGGAGAAGAACCTGACGTTCGTCGACCGCGCGAACCGCCGCACGAACGCGTCCGGCAGCCTCGTCGACTTCGGGCTGTACTTCTTCCACAACGCGCAGCACCTGATCGCGGGCGGCAGCGGACCGTACTTCTACCTGCCGAAGCTCGAGAGCCACGTCGAGGCCCGTCTCTGGGACGACATCTTCAGTCACTCGGAGGACCGTCTCGGCATCGAGTACGGCGCCATCCGCGCCACCGTGCTGATCGAGACGATCCAGGCCGCGTTCGAGATGGAGGAGATCCTCTACGAGCTGCGTGACCATTGCGCCGGCCTGAACGCCGGGCGTTGGGACTACATCTTCAGCATCATCAAGACGTTTCGCACCCGCGGGAGCCGGTTCGTCTTCCCCGACCGCAAGCAGATCACGATGACCGTGCCCTTTATGCGCGCGTACACCGAGCTGCTGGTGTCGACCTGCCACCGGCGCGGGGCGTATGCCGTCGGCGGGATGAGCGCGTTCATCCCGAACCGGCGGGATCCGGAGGTCACCCGGCGTGCCCTGGAGGCGGTGGCCGCCGACAAGAAGCGCGAGGCCACCGACGGCTTCGACGGCACCTGGGTGGCGCACCCGGACCTCATCCCGACGGCGCAGGCCGAGTTCGACCAGGTGCTCGGCGACCAGCCGAACCAGCTGCACCGCACCCGCGCCGAGGTGAGCGTCACGGCCGCCCAGCTGCTCGACGTGGAGTCCGTCGGCGGGCAGATCACCGAGGCCGGCGTTCACGACAACCTCACGATCGGGTTGCGCTACATCGAGTCCTGGCTGCGCGGCGTCGGCGCGGCGGCCATCGACAACCTGATGGAGGACGCCGCGACCGCGGAGATCTCCCGCTCACAGCTCTGGCAGTGGATCCACCACAACGCGATCACCGCCGAGGGCATCCGGATCGACGAAACCTGGGTCGAGGAACAGCTCGTCGACGTGTACGAGGCACTCGAGCGCACGCCCGGAGACCGGTTCGACGACGCGCTCGAGGTGTTCCGGGCATGCGCGCTCGAGCCCGAGTTCCCGACGTTCCTGACCGTGGGAGCGTACGCCCGCTACCTGTAGCCCTTGGCCGCGAAAGCGCGCACTCAGCCCGTTCAGCACTACTGAGGGGGCATCGTGCGCGCTCTCGCGTGCAGTGGTGGGCTGGTGGGGGCGTCGATAAGCTGGATCGGTGATCGAGATTCGCACGGCGACGGCGACGGATGCCGCGGCGCTGGCCGAGCTGGCCGTCGCCACCTTCGCGCTCGCCTGCCCGCCACACACCTCGGCCGAGGCCATCGCCGCGTTCCTGCGTGACGTGCTCGCGGAGGGCAACTTCGACGCCTACCTGGCCGACCCGGACCGGCTGATTCTCGTGGCCGAAGTGGCCGGGGAGGCCGGGGAGGCCGGGGTCATGCTCGGCTACACGATGCTCGTATTCGCCGAGCCGGCCGATGACGATGCGCGGGCGGCGGCCACGATCCGACCCACGGCGGAACTGAGCAAGTGCTACCTGCGCGCCGAGACGCACGGCCGCGGGGTGGCGGCGGCCCTGATGAACGCGACCCTGGACGCCGCCCGGGCGCGGGGCGCGGCCGGCAGCTGGCTGGGCGTGAACCAGGAGAACGCTCGGGCCATTCGCTTCTACGAGAAGAACGGGTTCGTCACGGTCGGCGAGAAGCGCTTCCTGGTGGGCGAACGGTACGAGGACGACTTCGTGTTGGAGCGGGCGCTCTAACCGGTGCCCTCCGCCCCGGCCGCGCGGGCCGCGATCGACTGCTCCTTCATCCCCTTGATCTGTTCGTAGGCGGCGAGGGCCGCCCGTCTCGTCTCGCCGAGGTCGACGATCGGGGCCGGGTAGGCATCCGTGCCGTATTCCGGCACGTTCTGACGGATGTACTCCGCGTTTGGATCGAACTTCTTCGCCTGCAGCTCCGGGTTGAAGACCCGAAAAAAGGGGGCGGCGTCGGCGCCGGAACCGGCCACCCACTGCCAGCCGAACGGGTTGCTCGCGGCGTCGGCGTCGACGAGGGTGTCCCAGAACCACTGCTCTCCGAGCCGCCAGTCGATCAGCAGGTTCTTGATCAGGAACGATGCCGTCACCATGCGCACTCGATTGTGCATGCTGCCGGTGCGCCAGAGTTCTCGCATGCCGGCGTCGACGAGCGAGATCCCGGTGCGGCCGCGCTGCCAGGCTTCGAGCACGCGCTGGTCAAGTTTCGGCCAGGGGAAAGCGTCGAATTCGGGCCGCAGGTTGACGGTGGCGAGGGTGGGGTTGGTGAACAGCACGTGGTAGCTGAACTCCCGCCAGCCGATCTCGGTAAGGAATCGGGTCGCACTGGCCTGGGCGGGCCCGGTGAGGCCGATCCGGGCCCGCTCGGTCGCATGCCAGATCTGGAATGGACTGATCTCGCCCCAGCGCAAATGGGGCGAGAGTCGCGAGGTGACGGCCTGCGCCGGCTCGTCACGCTCGTCGCCGTATCGGCTGAGGGACTCGCTGAGGAAGATCTCGAGCAGGCGGTGAGCGGAGTCCTCGCCGGGCTGCCAAGTGGCCCGCAGCCCGGCCGCCCAGTCGGGCCGGGTCGGCAGGAGGCCCCAGTCGTCGAGTGCGTCGGAGGAGATCTCTCCGGGGAATCCGGGGATCGACTCGGGTGCGGGGTAGGGTGCGCGCGGCGGCGGGCCGGCCGTGCACGCCCGCCAGAAGGGGGTGAACACCGAGTAGGTGCCGCCCTGGCCGGTCTGGATCGTCCACGGCTCGAACAGGAGCGCGCCGGCAAAGCTGCGAGCCTCCGTTCCGGCCGCGGTGAGGCCCGACTTGATCCGGGTGTCCACCTCGCGCTCGGCGGCGCCGTAGCGGCGGTTCCAGAAGACGGCGTCGGCGCCGACGGATGCCGCGAGCGCCATGATCATGTCCTCGGCCGGCCCCCGGCGCAGCGTCAACCGGCCGCCGAGGCGTTCCAGCGAGTCGGCCAGTGAGGTGAGGCCTTCGTGAAGCCACCACCGGGCGGCGCCGCCGAGCGGCCGGATCCCGGCGGATTCCTCATCCAGCACGTACACCGTCACGATCGGCTTGCCGCGTTCGAGCGCGGCCTGCAGGGCCGGGTTGTCCGCGAGGCGCAGGTCGTCTCGGAACCAGACGAGGGACGGGCCGTCGCCGCTCACGAGCGCGGCCCGGCGGAGGCGGAGCCGGCAGAAGAGCCGGTCGGGTCATCCGTCACCCGCAGCACGATCTTGCCGCGGGTGTGCCCCTCCTCGATCAGGCGGTGCGCCGCCGCGCCGTCCGCGAGTGGGAACACCCGGTCCACGTGCACCCGAACGGCACCGTCGTCGATGAGTTCGGTGATGAAGTCGAGGGTGTGCCCGGAGGGCGCCACCTTGAAACCGGTCGCACGGATTCCTGCCGCCGCGGCCTCCGCCGCCATGGTCGGCCAGCTTCCGGTCGGCGCGTTCACCAGGATGCCGCCGGGGCGCAGCACGCCGAGCGACCGGGTGCCGGTGTCGTCGTGCACATTGCCGACCAGGTCGATCACCGCGTCCAGCCCGGAGAGCACATCCTCGAACCGGGTCTGGGTGTAATCGATGACCTCGTCGGCGCCGAGCTCGCGCAGGAAATCGAGGTTGCGGGTCGACCCGGTCGCGGTCACGTGGGCGCCGAAGGCCTTGGCGAACTGCACGGCGAAATGGCCGACCCCGCCGCTGCCGGCGTGGATCAGCATCCGTTGCCCGGGAGCCGCCGCGGCCAGGTCGACGACCATGCCCCACGCGGTGAGCGCCGCCACCGGTACGGCGGCCGCCTCGACGTGGCTGAGCCGCACGGGCTTGCGGGTGACGTTCAGGCTGGAGACGGTCACCAGCTCGGCGTAGCTGCCGGGGGTGCGGGGCACGCGGGCGATCCCGAAGACCGCGTCCCCGGGCTGCAACGGGAACGCCTCGTAGGGCGCGCTGACCACGACGCCGCTGAAATCGAGTCCGAGCACGGCCGGGTAGGCGGGGATGGCCTTGGTGACGCCGCCGCCGGCCCTGGTCTTGGCATCGATCGGGTTGAGTCCGGCGGCGACGACCCGCACCAGGAGTTCATCGAAAATCGCGATCGGGGCGTCCACCTCGGCCAGGTGCAGCTCGTCGGCCGGGCCGGGGCGGTCGATCACGAGGGCGCGCATGGTCGGTGAGTGATTAGTGGCGTTTCCCATCTGCCCATTCTCTCGTGGGTTGCACGTCGCCGGGGCACAACCGGAACAAACAGGCCCATCCCGGTGTGCCTCGAATTGGGGGTGCAGGAGGCCGAATCTGGTGGCGGGGAGGTCTGGCTGGAAGGGGGGCCGGGCGCATAGTCTGTCCACATAAAGGGGGACCGACCCCGGTGTGAGGAAGAGTCCCTGGTTTCCCGCATCCGGTCTCTCTTAGGTTCGGTCCGTACCCCCACCGAGCCAGTACTCAGCACTCCGCCCGGCTCTTCTGAAAAAGTCGTACCGCACCCGAAGCGGCGCGAACTTGCTCGATCAGTAGTGGCGTGACGCCGAGGGGAAAGCCGCCTGCGACACCCGGCACGCGGCTTTCCCGCGGGCATCCGCGCGCTGCGACACCGGTGAACGACCGGTCAGGCCTGCGCGGGCGGTGGACCCGAGGTGGTCTGCTGGTTGAGCAGGGCGATCAGGTTGTTGGCATACCCCACCAGGATCGCGATCTGGTCTTCGTCACGGTCGATCCACCGGCACTCGGGCTCGGCGTTCACGGGCACGAAGTCCTGGTGCTGCTCCCAGACGAGCAGGGTGCGCTCGGCGCCGAGCACGTACTGCTGCCACCACACCTGACGCAGGTACGAGCGCGGGATGCTGCGCCAGGCCTTGCTCGTCGTCTTGATCTCGGCCAGCTCAAGGCCGCCGGCTCCCTGGCCCGAACCGGTGCCGACGCCGTCGGGGGTGGCCAGGTGCCGCCGGTGGTGGGCCGCGTGGAACAGGGCCGTGCTGGGCTCGATGCCGTAGCGCCCGAGCACCCAGGCCGCGATCTCGGGCTCCCGGGCGCGCCCGTGTTCCGTGAAGCTGTTGCCGTTGAAGTTGCTGCCGTTGAGCTTGTCGTAGACCGCGGTCTGCAGCGATTTCGGGGTGGCGAGCTTGGCGACATCCGTGGCCGTGATCCCCTGGGCGCGGGCCCGCAGCCAGGTCACCCGGTCGGTGGAATCGGCAACGATGCGCCGGAGGTGCGCCGCGGCGACCAGGGGCGCCACCGGCCGGGCGGCGGCGGGCGACGGATGCACCTCCTCATCGAACAGGGAGAGCAGCTGGTTCGTCACTGTTCCATTGTGCCTGTTCGCCGGGCCTGCCCACGCCGGGCGGCATCAGCCGTCGCGCTCTGGCTGCGGGGCGACAGCGGACGGATGAAGGTTTCGCGTCACAGCAGACACCAAGACTGCGCATAGCCGATTCATAGCCAACACTCGGATACTGGTGATCATGAGCACGAGCGAGAACGAGCGAGCGGTCCGCGCACCGCGACTGACCAGGGCGGACGGCAGCGCCATCCGGGTGCTCGTGGTCGACGACGAACCCACGCTGACCGATCTGCTCCAGATGGCGCTGCGCTATGAGGGCTGGGAGGTGCGCACGGCCGGCGAGGGGCGTCAGGCGCTCACGATCGCCCGCGAATTCCGGCCGGATGCGATCGTGCTCGACGTCATGCTGCCCGACATCGACGGCCTGCAGGTGTTGCAGCGCATGCGGGCGACCGGCCACGAGACGCCCGTGCTCTTCCTCACGGCCAAGGACTCCCTCGACGACCGGCTCAAGGGCCTGACGGCCGGCGGCGACGACTACGTCACCAAACCGTTCAGCCTCGAAGAGGTCGTCGCCCGGCTCCGCGGGCTCATCCGCCGGTCCACCCTCACCGTGGCCGACTCTATGGATCCCCGCATTTCGGTCGGCGACCTCACCCTCGACGAGGACAGCTACGAGGTGTTTCGTGGGGGAGACGTGATTGAGCTGACCGCCACCGAATTCGAACTGCTGCGCTTCCTGATGCGCAACCCCCGGCGGGTGCTCAGTAAGGCCCAGATCCTCGACCGGGTGTGGAGCTATGACTTCGGCGGCAAATCCTCCGTCGTCGAGATCTACATCTCCTATTTGCGCAAGAAGGTCGATGCCGGCCGCGTGCCGATGATCCACACGGTGCGTGGCGCCGGCTATATGTTGAAGACCGCCTCGTGACCCCGAATTCTCCCCGCGAGCCGGGCGCTCGCCGGCCACGCGCGCCGTGGACCCTGCGCCGGCGGCTGGTGCTCGCCGTCGTCGGCCTCCTGGCCCTGGTCAGCATCGGTATCGGGATGGTCAGCGTCGCCATTCTCCGTGCCTCCCTGATCGACGGCCTCGACCAGCAGCTGCAAAGCGCGTCGGACCGTTCAGGCGCCGTGATCGACGTGCGTCGGGATGCGGACGACGAGGGCGGCAACGGGGCATTCATCACACCGACGGCGCAAATGATTCTGTCCGGTCCGGCCCAGCAGCCCGGAACACTGGCCCTGGTCTACGACGGCTCGACCGTCACGGCCGGCTACACGGAGGAGGAGAGCGGGGAGATCGCCAAGCTGACCGGTGAGCAGGTGCAGTTGCTGGCCGAACAGGTACGGGAATCGACCGCGGTGACGGTGCACCTCGGCGAAGACGCCGGCAGCTACCGGGTCAGGGCCGACACGAACGGTAACGGCACCCTCTACCTGGTGGGCCTGCCGCTCTCCGGGGTGCAGAACACGGTCACCCAGCTGGGCATCATCATCGCGGTGGTCTCCCTGGTCGGAATCCTCATCGTCGCGATTCTGGCCACCTGGATCGTGCGGCTCGCCCTGCGCCCTCTGGTGCGCGTGACCGAGACGGCGGCGCGGGTGTCCGAGCTCCCCCTGGACCGGGGGGAGGTCTCGCTCGTCGACCGGGTACCGGTCGCCGACACCGACCCCCGCACCGAGGTCGGCCGGGTGGGATCGGCGCTGAACCGCATGCTCGACCACGTCGACGTGGCGCTCGAGACCCGTCAGGCCAGCGAACGCAAGGTGCGCCAGTTCGTCGCCGACGCCAGCCACGAGCTGCGCACGCCACTGGCGTCGATCCGCGGCTACGCCGAACTCACCCGCCGCTCCGACCAGGAACTGCCGCCGGACGCGCTGCATTCCCTGGGGCGGATCGAGTCGGAGTCGGTGCGGATGACCGGCCTGGTCGAAGACCTGCTGCTCCTCGCCCGTCTCGACGAGGGCCGGGAGCTGGTCAGCGGCCCGGTAGACCTGACCAGCCTGCTCGTGGACGTCGTCAGTGACGCCCACGCCGCCGGCCCGGGACGTGTGCTGGGCCTGGAGTTGCCCGACGAGCCGGTGGAAATCGTCGGTGATGCCGCGCGGCTGCACCAGGTGTTCGCCAACCTGCTCGCCAACGCGCGCATCCACACGCCCCCCGAGACCACGGTCGACGTGGCCCTCGCTCGCCAGAACGACCGCGTCATCGTGACGGTGACGGATGACGGCCCCGGCATCCCCGAGAACCTCCGGTCCACACTGTTCGAGCGTTTCGCCCGCGGCGACAGCACGCGCTACCGGGGAACAGGCAGCACGGGCCTCGGCCTGGCCATCGTCCACGCGGTCGTGGCCGCGCACCAGGGCGAGATCGAGGTCGAGAGCCGCCCGCGCTTCACCTGCTTCCGCGTCACCCTTCCCCTCTCCTGAGCTGAGGGGCAACGGATGCCGATTTGCACCGGCCTCCTCCATCCCGTATCGTGGGCGACAGCCAAAGACCGCCGGTTATTGCCGTGTAGAAATGCACAGGCAATCGAAGGTTCATTCACGTGAACGGCCCGCGCAGGATTCGAAGTCAGACTGCATTCCTCCGGAATGCGCTCCCAGCTCCGGCGCCTGCGTCGGAGCTTTTTTCATGTCTGCTCCCCGGGCTACCGGCACATGAAACCAAGAGGAGCGCCATGGCGAACAAGGAAGCAACGGTCGCCGAGCTTACGGAGAAATTCCAGAGCTCGACCGCCGTTCTGCTCACCGAGTACCGCGGTCTCACTGTTGCGCAGCTCAAGTCGCTGCGCGTTTCCATCAGTGCGGACGCCACGTACGCCGTGGTGAAGAACACGCTGACCAAGATTGCGGCGAACAACGCCGGCATCACGTCGTTTGACGACGAGCTTGTCGGTCCGTCCGCAATCGCATTCGTTCACGGAGACCCTGTCGCCGTTGCGAAGACCCTGCGTGCCTTCACCAAGGCAAACCCTCTCCTGGTAGTGAAGGGTGGTTACTTCGACGGTAACCCGCTCACCGCCGCAGAGGTAGGCAAGCTCGCCGACCTCGAGTCCCGCGAAGTGCTGCTGGCCAAGCTGGCCGGCGCATTCAAGGCCTCGCTGTTCGGAGCCGCATATCTGTTCAACGCACCGCTGTCGAAGGCTGTTCGCACCATCGACGCGCTGCGTGAGAAGCAGGAGTCCGCGAACTAGGCATCTGCCTGGCATCGCGGTGAGTAACTAAGAAACTATAGGGAGAAAAATCATGGCAAAGCTTTCCACCGAGGAATTGCTCGAACAGTTCAAGGGCCTCACCCTCATCGAACTCTCCGAGTTCGTCAAGGCGTTCGAGGAGACCTTCGAGGTCACCGCCGCTGCACCGGTCGCCGCTGCCGGCGCTGCCGGTCCCGCCGCCCCCGCTGAAGAGGTCGAAGAGCAGTCCGCTTTCGACGTCATCCTCGAGGCTGTCGGCGACAAGAAGATCCAGGTCATCAAGGTTGTGCGCGAGCTCACCAGCCTGGGCCTCGGCGAGGCCAAGGCCGTCGTCGATGGCGCGCCGAAGGCCGTCCTCGAAGGCGTTTCCAAGGAAGCCGCTGAAAAGGGCAAGGCTGCTCTCGAAGCTGCCGGCGCCACCGCCGTCCTCAAGTAGTCGGGGCCCCGCGAGGGGTTCTCTACTTCTCGTAGAGGCGTGACGGCGCAAGCCGTGCTCACACAGAAGGCGTCGCATCCATCGGATGCGGCGCCTTTTGTCGTTCTGCCCGTTCCGTCAGGCCCGACGCACGGTCAGGCCCCGTGGGTGAGCCGTGGGCCGCTGGTGCTCGAGCGGATGACCAGGTTCGTGGGCAGCCGGGTCAGGTGATCCTCGTCGCCGTGCTGAGTGGGGTTCTCCAATTCCGCCAGGAGGGCCTGCACCGCGAGCCGGCCCTGTGTGCGCGGGTGCTGCTCGAGGGTGGTCAGACGGAACATATCGGCATACGGATGTCCGTCGATCCCGATCACGGACAGGTCGGCCGGCACCTGGATGCCCAGTTCCCTGGCGGCGATGATCAAACCGATCGCGATCTCGTCGCTCGCGGCGAAGACCGCGGTGGGGCGGGTGCGCGGGTCGCCGAACACGGCGAGGCCCACGTCGTAGCCGCCCGGCATCGTGAACTCGCAGGCGTAGAACAGGCCCGAGCGTTCGGTGGGTAGGCCGGCGGCGCTCATGGCGGCGTAGAAACCGGTGAGCCGGTTGCTGTGCACCTGGAAGTCCATCTCGTCTTCTTTGCTGCCGCCGATGTGCACGATGTCCGTGTGCCCCAGGCTGAGCAGGTGCTCGGTGGCGAGCCGGGCCGCGGCAACGTCGTCGATGGCGATCGTGTCCACGCCGCGGATCGGTCCGCCGATTCCAACCAGCGGGCGGCCCAGGCGGTGCAGCAGGGTGACCTCCTCATCGCTGAGCGCCACACCGACCGAGATGACTCCGTCGAAGCGTTTGCGCGCGAGGAAGTACTCGAAGACCCGCTCCCGTTCGGGTGAGGGTGCCGGCAGGTTGTAGAGGGTCATGTCGTATCCCTCGTCCAGCAGCGCCTGTTCCATGCTTTCCAGAACCTCGGAGAAAAACCAGCGGCTGATGAACGGGATGATCACGCCGATGCTCTTGGTTCGGCCGGTGACGAGGCTGGCCGCGTTGGGTGACGCGACGTAACCGATCTCCCTGGCTGCGGCGATGACCTTGATCCGGGTCTGCTCCGATACATAGCCACGACCGCTCAGGGCACGGGAGGCTGTGGCCTTCGCGACGCCGGCGAGGCGTGCGACATCCGCAATTGCGCTCATTCCAGCCTCCGCCCTTGGACCCGTTTCCAACACTGTACAGCTCTGGCAGGCCCGCTGGAACCGGTTCCACTATATGCGCCGGAATGCGACACGTCCCGGCGAACGAACTTTCGAAGGTTACGTGGCGGGAGTGCGATCTTTGCCATTCCGTGACAAATTTGACCTTGCGATTCGGCCCGGCGTACCGTAACTTGTGGTGTGGAACCGGTTCCTTATCTGATCGTTTTCGGCACACAAGCTGTTCCTGCAGCACCTGGGTGTTTGTCCGGGGATATCCCCGGCGCATCTTCATCAAACTCAACGAGGAGGAAAAATGCGGTCATTCCACCGCCGAATCACAGCACCCATCGCCATTGCGGCGATCGCCGGTCTGACCCTGGCCGGCTGTTCCGGTGGCCCCGGCAGCACGAACACCGACTCCGGAGCTGAAGGCGACGGCGTCGTCTCCGTCTACGGCACCATCGGTGACACCGAGGCCAAGCTCCTCGAGGAGTCCTGGGCTGCCTGGGAAGAAGAGAACAACATCGACATCCAGTACGAGGCGTCGAAGGAGTTCGAGGCCCAGATCGCCATCCGCGCCCAGGGTGGCAGTGCTCCCGACATCGCGATCTTCCCGCAGCCCGGCCTGATGGCCGACCTTGCCAGCCGCGACTTCCTCAAGCCCGCCCCGAAGGCCGTCGAAGACAACGTCGACGAGTTCTGGTCCAAGGACTGGAAGGCCTACGGCACCGTCGGGGACACGTTCTACGGCGCGCCACTGATGGCCAGCGTCAAGGGCTTCATCTGGTACTCCCCGGCTAAGTTCACCGAGTGGGGTGTCGAAGTTCCCGAGACCTGGGACGAACTCCTCGCCGTGACGAAGACCATCCAGGAGAAGACCGGCAGCGCGCCGTGGTGCGCCGGATTCGGCTCGGGCGACGCCACCGGCTGGCCGGGCACGGACTGGGTCGAAGACCTCGTCCTGCGTCAGGCCGGAGCGGAGACCTACGACAAGTGGGTTGCCAACGAGATCCCGTTCACGGACCCCGCAATCAAGGCCGCCTTCGACTCCGTCGGAGAAATCCTGCTGAACCCGGCCAACGTCAACGCCACGTTCGGTGACGTCCGCTCGATCAACAGCACCCCGTTCGGTGACGTGGCCACGCCGCTCGCCGCCGGAACCTGCGCGCTGCACCACCAGGCATCCTTCTTCGACGGCTTCATCACGGATGCCGGCGGAGAGGTCGGTCCCGACGGTGACGTCTGGGCCTTCATCACCCCGGCCGAAGAGGCCGGCAGCCAGGCCGTGACCGGTGGTGGCGAGATCGTCGCCGCATTCGCGGATGATGCCGACACCCAGGCCGTTCAGACGTACCTCTCCAGCGACGACTGGGCGAACAGCCGGGTGAGCCTTGGTGGAGTCATCAGCGCCAACTCGGGTCTGGACCCGGCCAACGCGAAGAGCCCCATCCTGCAGGAAGCCATCAAGATCCTTCAGGACCCGGAGACCACCTTCCGCTTTGACGCCTCCGACCTGATGCCCGGCTCCGTGGGCGCCGGCACCTTCTGGAAGGGAATGGTCAACTGGATCAACGGAGCCCCGACCGACGAGGTGCTCACCAGCATCGAAGCCGGCTGGCCCTCCAGCTAGTTCGATTCGGAACCAGCCCAACTAACAGCACCACAACCGTGCGGGTCGTCCTTCTGAAAAGGGGCGACCCGCACCCCCCTGCTGGTGTACCGTGGCGGTAGTTTTCCGCCCCACCAGCAAACTGTGAGCCCGCAGTCGTACTCGAGAGGTTTCATATGTCGGCGTTCCTTGCCTGGCTGGCTGACTTGCCGCCCCTGGTCCAAGTCCCCATCATCATCCTCGCGTTCGTCGCCCTGGTGGCCGCGATCCTGTTCTTCGTCGAGATAGCCCCGCGCAAGGGCACCGGCTTCACCGTCATCCGTCTCGCCGTCTGCGTCGCCGCACCGCTGCTCATCCTGCTCGCCGCGGGATCGTACTGGTGGGCCATCGCCGCGGCCGCCGTTCTCGGCGGAGTCTTCTTCATCGTCGACTACCGTTCACGCTCCGGCGCCGGCTACCTCTTCCAGCTCTTCGGCTTCCTCGCACCGGCCATCCTGCTCCTCATCGTCGGACTCATCATCCCGACCATCCAGACCACGGTGCAGGCGTTCATGAACTCCCGCGGAACCGAGTTCATCGGCCTCGACAACTTCGTCTGGGTGTTCACCCAGCCGGAGGCCATCCGCACGGTGCTCAACACGATCGTCTGGGTGCTCATCACTCCGCTCGTGTCCACGGTCGCCGGCCTGGCCTACGCGGTATTCATCGACAAGAGCCGCGGCGAAAAGTACTTCAAGATCATGGTCTTCATGCCCATGGCCATCTCTTTCGTCGGGGCGTCCATCATCTGGCGCTTCGTGTACACGGCCCGGCCGGCCGACCAGAACCAGATCGGCCTGCTCAACCAGGTTGTGGTGTGGTTCGGCGGCCAGCCCGTCGACTTCCTCGCCAACGCACCCTGGAACACGGTCTTCCTGATCGTCGTGCTGATCTGGGTGCAGACCGGATTCGCCATGGTCGTGCTCTCCGCCGCCATCAAGGGTGTGCCTGCCGAGCAGATGGAGGCCGCCGAACTCGACGGCACCAACGCCTGGCAGAAGTTCACCAACGTCACGGTGCCCGGCATCCGCGGCGCCCTCGTCGTCGTGTTGACGACGATCTCCATTGCCTCCCTCAAGGTCTTCGACATCGTCCGGACCATGACCGCAGGCGCCAACGACACCAGCGTCATCGCGAACGAGATGTACACGCAGTTCAAGAACTTCGAGCAGGGCCGGTCCGCCGCCTTCGCCGTGATCCTGTTCCTGCTCGTGCTCCCGATCGTCGTCTACAACGCCCGCCAGATTCAGAAGCAGAGGGAAATCCGATGAGCGCGATTCTTCCGGTTGAGCTCCCCGTCGACACGAACACCAAGAGCCAAATTCGCCGAGGCGAGCGCCGCCAGGAGTTCGCGGCGGCCAAGCGCACCAAGAAGCGGTTGACCAGCCGGGGCGCCACGATCGCGGCGCTCGTGATCGCCGTGCTCTGGACCGTTCCGACCTTCGGGCTCTTCGTCTCCTCCTTCCGCCCGGCGCAGGAGGTGCGCACCACCGGCTGGTGGACGCTCTTCTCGAACTGGGGTCTGACCCTCGACAACTACAGCGATGTGCTCCAGGCCGGCAACAGTCAGCTGAATCTGGCCGGTGCGTTCATCAACTCGATCGCGATCACCCTGCCGGCCACACTGCTGCCGCTGATCATCGCCAGCCTCGCCGCCTACGCATTCGCCTGGATCGACTTCCGCGGCAAGAACGTGCTGTTCATCGCGGTGTTCGCGCTGCAGATCGTTCCGCTGCAGATGGCCCTCGTGCCGCTCCTGCAGTTCTTCTCGCGGGGTGAGGTCTTCGGCTTCCCGGTGGTCTCCTCGATCAGCGACGCCGGCGGCTACTCGCAGGTGTGGATCGCGCACACGATGTTCGCCCTGCCGCTGGCCATCTACCTGCTGCACAACTTCGTATCGGAGATTCCTGCCGACGTCATCGAGGCGGCGCGGGTGGACGGCGCCGGTCACGGGCAGATTTTCTTCCGCATCGTGCTGCCGCTGACCATGCCAGCGATCGCATCCTTCGCCATTTTCCAGTTCCTCTGGGTCTGGAACGACCTGCTCGTGGCGCTGATCTTCGCGGACGGTGCGGTGGCCCCGATGACCAAGCTGCTGGCCGAGATCACCGGTACCCGAGGCCAGGACTGGCACCTTCTCACGGCCGGCGCGTTCATCTCGATCCTGGTCCCGCTGATCGTGTTCTTCTCCCTGCAGCGCTACTTCGTGCGCGGCCTGTTGGCCGGTTCGACGAAGGGCTAGCCGCATCAGCAACTGTGCCCGTTCCGCCGCTGGCGCCCACCCGGGCCGTTGCCGTCCGGAACGGGCACATTTGTGTGCCGCGCGGGAGTTTAGAGTGAATTCATGAGTGGAATGCACGGTGGCGGCGGTCGACGGGGGCGGGTCAGCGGCGCGGATGTCGTGGCTCAGCGGGCCGAGAACGCCGAGGCCCCGCGCATCCCGAATCTGCTGCGCCGGATCATCGGCCTGTTCGCGCCGCACCGCGCGAAGCTCACGGTCACCGTGGTTCTCGTGTTCATCAGCGCGGCGCTCTCCGTCGTGCCGCCCCTGCTCGTGCAGCGGGCCTTCGACGAGGGGCTCTTCCCGCCCGGCGGCAGCCCGGACGTGCAGCGTCTCGCCGTGCTCGTGGGGGTGATGATCGCCATCTACCTGGGGACGCAGTTGCTCGGTGTCTGGCAGACCTGGCTCACCGCCACGGTCGGCAACTCGGTGATGGGTGCCCTCCGGGTGCGCCTGTTCACCCACTTGCAGGCGATGGAGCTGAGCTTCTTCACGCGAACGAAGACGGGCGTCATCCAATCCAGGCTGCAGAACGATGTCGGCGGCGTCGCGAGCGTGCTCACCAACACCATCTCCAGTCTGCTCGGCAACGCCGTGACTGTGATCGCGGCGCTCGTCGCGATGCTCCTGCTGAGCTGGCAGCTGGCGATCGTCGCCATCATTCTGATGCCCGTGCTCGTCTTTGCCCAGCGCCGGGTCGGCCAGGTGCGGGCCCGCATCGCGTCCAGGACGCAGGAGTCGCTCTCGGATATGACGGCGATCACGCAGGAGACGCTGAGCGTGTCCGGCATTCTCCTCTCGAAAAGCTTCACCCGCCAGAAGACCGAGATCCATCGGTATGCCGACGAAAACGCCAACCAGGTCACGTTGCAGATCAGCCAGCAGATGAGCGGACAATGGTTTTTCGCCATGGTGAGCATCTTCCTCTCCAGCATCCCGGCGATCGTCTACCTCGTGGCCGGTCTGCTGATGGGCAGCGGAACGACCGACATCACGGCGGGCACGATCGTGGCCTTCACGACCGTGCAGTCACGGCTGCTGTTCCCGCTGCTCGGCCTGATGCGCGTCGCCCTCGACCTGCAGACCTCGAGCGCCCTGTTCGCCCGCATCTTCCAGTACCTCGACCTCCGGCCCGCGATCCGCGACGCCCCCGACGCCGCTCCCGTGCCGGCCCGCGGCGAGGCCGTCGGCCGGGTCGCCTTCGACGGGGTCACCTTCGCCTACCCGGATGCCGGCGCGGAATCGCGCCCCACCCTGGACGACGTCTCCTTCACGATCGAGCCCGGCCAGTTCGCGGCTTTCGTCGGCCCGTCCGGGGCAGGCAAGACCACCGTGTCCTATCTGATCCCGCGCTTCTACGAGGCCTCGGCCGGGCGGGTACTCTTCTCCGGCGTCGACGTGCAGGGCCTCCAGCAGCAGTCCCTCGTCTCCCACATCGGCATCGTCAGCCAGGAGACCTACCTCTTCCACGCGACCATCGCCGAGAACCTCCGCTACGCGAAACCGGACGCGACGGATGCCGAGCTCGAGGCCGCCGCCCGATCGGCGAGCATCCACGACACGATCGCATCCTTCCCCGCCGGCTACGACACCCTGGTGGGGGAGCGCGGCTACCGGCTCTCCGGCGGCGAGAAGCAGCGCATCGCCATCGCGCGGGTGCTGCTCAAAGACCCCGAGGTGCTGATCCTCGACGAGGCCACCAGCGCCCTCGACGCCATCTCCGAGCGCGTCGTTCAGGCCGCCCTGGACACCGCCTCCCGCGGGCGCACGACAATCGCCATCGCGCACCGGCTGTCGACCATCGTGTCCGCCGACGTCATCTTCGTCGTCGACGCCGGCCGGATCGTAGAGAGGGGCACCCACGCCGAACTGCTCGCCGACGACGGCGTCTACGCGCGGCTGTACTCGAAGCAGGTCACGTCGCCGGTGCCCACGCCGCCCACGCCGTCCACGCCGATAGAGTTGACACGGCTCGAATCCGTGACGAAGAACCCTCGATGAAGGACTCTCGATGAAAATTGCCGACACCGTTCTCGACCTCATCGGTGACACCCCCCTGGTCAGGCTGCACAAGGTGACGGCTGACATCAGCGCCACCGTGCTGGTCAAGCTGGAGTACCTGAACCCGGGCGGCTCAGCGAAGGACCGCATCGCGGTGCGCATCATCGATGCCGCCGAGCGGGACGGCCTCCTGCTCCCCGGCGGCACCATCGTCGAGCCAACCTCGGGCAACACGGGCGTCGGCCTCGCTCTCGTTGCCCAGCAACGCGGCTACAAGTGCGTGTTCGTGCTGCCGGACAAGGTGGGCGAGGACAAGCGCAACGTGCTCACGGCCTACGGCGCGGAGATTGTGGTGACCCCGACATCCGTCGCCCCCGACCACCCGGACTCCTATTACAGCGTGTCCGACCGGCTGGCCCGGGAGATCCCGGGGGCTTTCAAGCCCAACCAGTACTTCAACCCGAACGGCCCGCTCAGCCACTACGAGACGACCGGGCCCGAGATCTGGCGGGACACCGACGGCACGGTCACCCACTTCGTCGCGGGCGTCGGCACCGGCGGCACCATCACGGGTACCGGACGGTACCTGCGCGAGGTCTCGGGAGAGAGCGTGCGCATCATCGGCGCCGATCCGGAGGGCTCGGTGTACTCCGGCGGCACCGGCCGGCCGTATCTGGTCGAGGGCGTGGGCGAGGACTTCTGGCCGGGCGCCTACGACCCGGAGGTCGTGCACGAGGTGATCGCCGTCTCCGACGCCGACTCCTTCGCGATGACCCGCCGGCTCGCCCTCGAAGAGGGCATTCTGGTCGGCGGTTCGAGCGGCATGGCCGTCGTCGCCGCCCTGCGCGCGGCGAGAACCCTCGGCGCCGACGACACCATCGTCGTGCTGCTGCCCGACGGCGGGCGTGGCTACCTGGGCAAGATCTTCAATGACGGCTGGATGCGCAGCTACGGTTTCAGCAACGCGCCCGCCGGGCACACGGTCGGTGACCTGCTCTCGTCCAAGACCGGCGCCCTGCCGCCGTTCGTCTACGTGCACCCCAGCGCCACGGTGCACGACGCCATCGGAGTCATGACCGAGGCCAGCGTCTCCCAGGTGCTGGTGCTCACCGAAAAGCCCCCGGTGGTGATGGGTGAGGTCGTCGGTGCGATCGACGAACGCCGGCTGATGGAACTCGTCTTCTCCGGCGAAGCGAAACTGGCGGACCGCGTCGGCGAGTTCGTCGGCGGCTCCCTCCCGCTGATCGGGGTGAACGAGCCCGTCGTGGCCGCGCGCGCCGCCTTCGCCGGCCACGATGCGCTGCTCGTCACCGACGGTGGCAAACCTCTCGGCGTCATCACCCGCCACGACCTGCTCACCTACCTGAGCGCCTGAACAGCATGACTAAGGACGAATCAATGGCTCGCACACGAAACTTCGACACCCTCGCCATCCACGCCGGGCAGGAATTCGACCCGACGACCGGCGCCGTGATCCCTCCCATCTACCAGACGTCCACGTATGTGCAGGAGAGCATCGGTCACCTGCGCGGCGGCTACGAGTACAGCCGCGGTGGCAACCCGACCCGCACCGTGCTTGAGACCCTGCTGGCCGCGTTGGAGGGCGGAAAGCACGGCCTCTCCTTCGCCAGCGGGCTCGCCGCGGAGGACACCATCCTGCGCGCGCTGCTCGCACCGGGCGACCACATCGTGCTCGGCAACGACGTCTATGGCGGCACGCACCGGCTGATCAACCGGGTGCACGGTGCCTGGGGCATCCTCAACTCCACCGTGGAGATGAGCGACCTCGCCGCCGTCGAACAGGCCATCATTCCGGGCGAGACGAAGATCCTCTGGGTGGAGACGCCCAGCAACCCGCTGATGAAGGTCTGCGACATCGCCGCTCTGGCCCGGATCGGCCACCGTTTCGGCGTGACCGTGATCGTGGACAACACGTTCGCCTCGCCCGCGCTGCAGCAGCCGTTGGCCTTGGGGGCCGACGTCGTCGTGCACTCCACCACGAAGTACCTCGGTGGCCACTCCGACGTGCTCGGCGGCGCCCTGATCATCAACGACGACGAGCTCGCCGAGAAGGCCCAGTTCCTGCAGTTCGCCGCCGGCCCCGTCTCGGCCCCGATGGATGCCTGGCTCACCGTGCGCGGAATCAAGACCCTCTCGGTGCGGATGGACCGCCACTGCAGCAATGCCCAGGCGATCGCCGAGCACCTGCAGGGCCACCCGGCGATCGACCGGGTCTACTACCCCGGCCTGCCGACGCACCCGGGCCACGAGTTGGCGAAAAAGCAGATGAGCGGCTTCGGCGGCATGCTGTCGATCTCCTTCGTGGGCGGCGCGGCCGCGGCGCGTTCCTTCGCCGAGGCCACGCAGCTGTTCCAGTTGGCCGAATCGCTCGGCGGCGTGGAATCGCTGGTCAACTATCCCTCCGAGATGACTCACGCGTCGGTGCGCGGCACCGAACTCGAAGTGGCGGACAACATCATCCGGTTGTCCGTGGGCATCGAAGACGTCGCCGACCTCATCGACGACATCGACCGGGCGCTCGCGGCCGTTTAGGCGGACAGGTCCGTACAGCTGCGGCGGCCCTGGCTGCCGGGGATGATGAGGACCGGTGACCGTCGGCGCGCAAGGCATCGTATTCCGCTGGATGAATCAATCCCGGCCACCATGCCCCCACTGGCATTCGTCGTCGATCCGGTGCGTTTGCCCGGTCACCCGTCGCAGGGGGCGCGGTAGGGGGCCGCAGTGAGGTGCCTCGCGCAGCCTCTTCGGAGTGCATACTTGATCTGCGTTCACAATTGTGACCGTGCACATGCCGACGAGGTCTTCCTGTGACTATCGATCTGCCCAAGGGGCGTGCCCCGAGCATCCGTGATGTGGCGCGCCTCGCGGGGGTCTCGCATCAGACCGTTTCGCGCGTGCTCAACGACCATCCCAGCATCCGTGATTCCACCAAGGCGAAGGTGTTGCAGGTCATGGAAGACCTGCAGTACCGGCCGAACCGGGCGGCCCGCGCGCTGTCGCGCGGGCGTTCGCGCACCATCGGCTTGCTCTCGGCGGAGAGTGCCTACGGGCCGGCCAGCAGCATCGCCGCCATTCAGGACGCTGCCCAGGAAGCCGGCTATTACGTCAACACCGCGAACCTCACATCCGTCGACACGGAGTCGATCGAGGCGGCGCTGGAGCATCTGATGAACCAGTCCGTGGAGGGTATCGTCGTGATCGCGCCGCAGGTGCGGGTTTTCGACGCCCTGGAACAGCTGTCCATCGACGTGCCGTTCGTTACCCTGCAGTCCACCGGCCGCTTCGATAATTCCCTGTCCGTCGACCAGATGACCGGTGCCAGACAGGCCACGCGGCACCTGATCGACCTCGGTCATCGGAGTGTCTACCACCTTGCCGGACCCCAGGACTGGATCGAGGCCGAGGCCCGAATGCGTGGTTTTCTCGACGAGATGTGGGAAATGGATGTGCCGACAATGGCGCCGATTCTGGGCGACTGGACCGCCGACTTCGGATACCGTGCCGGACGGGAATTGCTCCGGAGGCGGGACTTCACGGCCATCTTCGCGTCGAATGATCTGATGGCGCTCGGGTTCATGCACGCCTGCCGGGAGGCGGGCCTCGACCTGCCCCGCGACATGAGTATCGTCGGCTACGACGATATTCCCGAAGCGGCACACTTCTGGCCACCGCTCACGACAGTGCGCCAAGACTTCGCCGAACTCGGGCGGCGGTGCATCGCCCTCTTGCTCAGCAACCTCAGCGGCGGCGTGCCGATCGAGCGGAGCGACCCGATCGTTCCCGAGCTCATCGTGCGCGGCTCGACCGCACCGCCTGCGTTCTGAATTCGGAACATGCGCGACTTCGCCGCGATCACCGGTGACTGGTTCGCCTGCCTCCGCATCTTTCCCCGGAGTTCTGTGAGCGCATTCTCGAGCATTTCCCTGTTTCCGCCCAGCGTTACAGAAGCCGTATGCCGCACCGCCGGGACCGTCCGTGAGCCGGCTGGGCTCGGCGGAATGTCCTGACCTCCGACCCCGCTCATCGGAGCAACAGCCTGTTACGCAAGCGTGACAAAACGAAACTTGACACCGGGACTGTCACCGGGTCTATAGTGTCAATGTGATCGGTCACATGGACCCGATTTCCAACATTTTTTTTCAAACGCATGACATTGAGGTCAAGCTTGTGAGCACACTTTTTCACCTGCCCGGCAGCTCCGCTGCCGCCCTGCTGAGCGGGAGCGGGATGAGCCTTCGCGCGTCCATCCCGTTGTCGATAGGGGATACCGGCAGCGGCCCCGGGCGTGAGGAGTCCAACGATGTCCACTGACCACGTAATCCTGGAGATGCGTTCCATCACCAAGGAGTTTCCCGGGGTCAAGGCCCTGTCTGACGTCTCCATCACGGTGAATCACGGCGAGATCCACGCGATCTGCGGTGAGAACGGTGCCGGCAAATCCACCCTGATGAAAGTGCTCTCCGGGGTCTACCCCTCCGGCACATACACGGGCGACATCATCTACCAGGGTCAGAACGTGCACTTCAAGGACATCCGCTCGAGCGAAGAAGCGGGCATCGTCATCATCCACCAGGAGCTGGCGCTCATCCCGGAACTCTCCATCACCGAGAACATCTTCCTCGGCAACGAGCCGACCAAGTGGGGTGCAATCGACTGGATCACCGCCAAGAAGACGGCACTCGAGCTGTTGGCGCGCGTCGGGCTGCGGGACGACCCCGACACCCTGATCAAGAACATCGGCGTCGGCAAGCAGCAGCTGGTCGAGATCGCCAAGGCCCTCAACAAGTCGGTCAAGGTGCTCATCCTCGATGAGCCGACCGCGGCCCTGAACGAGTCGGACTCCATGCATCTGCTGGACCTGATCCGCGGGCTCAAGGGCAAGGGAATCAGCTCGATCATGATCTCCCACAAGCTCAACGAGATCGAACAGGTCGCAGACTCGATCACAATCATCCGCGACGGCAAGACGATCGAAACCCTGAATGTCGTGGCCGACGGAGTCAACGAAGACCGGATCATCCGGGGCATGGTCGGGCGCAGCCTGGAGAGCCGTTTCCCGGACCGCACACCGCACATCGGCGAGGTCTTCTTCGAGGTGCGTGACTGGACCGTGCAGCACCCGCAGGTCGCCGAGCGCATGGTCGTGAAGGGTTCCAGCCTGAACGTACGCAAGGGTGAGATCGTGGGCATTGCCGGCCTGATGGGCGCCGGGCGCACCGAACTGGCGATGAGCATCTTCGGGCGCTCCTACGGCAACTTCCTCTCCGGCCACCTCTACAAGGACGGACAGGAAATCGTCCTGAAAAGCGTGGCCGACGCGATCGATAACGGCCTCGCCTACGTGAGCGAGGACCGCAAGGCACTCGGCCTGAACCTGCTCGACGACATCAAGCGTTCCGTCGTCTCGGCCAAGCTCTCGAAGATCTCGGCCGGGCAGGTCGTGAACGACTCCAAAGAATTCGGAATCGCCGAGGAGTACCGCAAAAGCCTGCGGATCAAGACACCCAGCGTCAATGCGGGCGTCTCCAAACTCTCCGGCGGCAACCAGCAGAAGGTCGTTCTGGCCAAGTGGATGTTCACGGACCCTGACCTGCTGATCCTGGACGAGCCGACCCGTGGCATCGACGTCGGCGCGAAATACGAGATTTACGGCATCATCCAGCAGCTCGCCGAACAGGGCAAGGGAGTCATCCTGATCTCTTCTGAGCTCCCGGAGCTCCTCGGCCTCGCCGACCGGATCTACACGGTCTTCGAGGGAGCGATCACCGACTGCATCCCGGCGGAGTCCGCCGATCCCGAAACCCTGATGAAAAGTATGACCTCCGCACGGAAGAAGGTTCAGAGCATATGAGTGAAGACACGAGTACCCGCAAAGGCGCTCTCGGTGATCTGAAAAGGATCTTCGGCAGCGGCAGCTCGAACCTGCGGCAGTTCGGCATCCTCTTCAGCCTGATCGCCATCATTCTGCTCTTCCAGTACCTGACCGACGGGCTGACGCTGTCGTCCGGCAACCTGATCAACCTGGTCAGCCAGTACTCCTATATCCTCATCCTCGCCATCGGCATGGTCATGGTAATCATCGCCGGCCACATCGACCTGTCGGTCGGATCCGTTGCCGCTTTCGTCGGCATCGTGGTGGCCACCGCGATGCGGGACTGGAACTTCCCGTGGCCGCTGGCAATCCTGCTTGGGCTGTTCGTGGGAATGCTGATCGGCGCCTGGCAAGGTGCGTGGGTTGCCTATGTCGGGGTTCCCGCCTTCATCGTCACCCTGGCCGGCATGCTCATCTTCCGCGGCGGCAACCAGGTCATCGGCAACGCCAACACGGTCCCCGTTCCTGACGGCTTCACGATCATCGGCTCCGGCTACCTTCCCGAGGTCGGCCCGAACACGGGCTACAACAACCTGACCCTGCTGCTGGGGCTCATCATCGTGGTCGCGGTCGTCTACTCCGAATGGCGGGCCCGCCGGGTTCAGAAGATCATGGGTTCGACGCCAGCACCGCTCTGGGTAAGCATCGTGAAAGTCGCCCTTCTCTGTGCCGTCATCGTCTACGCATCCGTCCTCTTCGCCGGTGGCCGTGTCGGCACTAGCTTCCCGGTCTCCGGAATCATCCTCGGCGTGCTCGTTCTCTTCTACGCGTTCGTCACTCGGAACACGATCTTCGGCCGTCACGTCTACGCGGTCGGCGGCAACAAGCTCGCCGCCGAACTCTCGGGGGTCAAGTCCCGTCGCGTGAACTTCCTCGTCATGATGAACATGTCGATCCTCTCGGCCCTGGCCGGCATGATCTTCGTGGCCCGCTCGGTGGCGTCCGGCCCGCAGGACGGCCTCAGCTGGGAGCTCGACGCGATCGCCGCCGTGTTCATCGGTGGCGCGGCCGTGTCCGGCGGAATCGGAACCGTCGTCGGCTCCATCATCGGTGGTCTCGTCATGGCGGTGCTGAACAACGGCCTGCAGCTGCTGGGCGTCGGCTCCGACTGGGTTCAGATCATCAAGGGCATGGTGCTCCTGGTGGCCGTGGGTGTCGACGTGTGGAACAAGAGCCAGGGTCGACCCTCCATCATCGGCCTCTTGACCCGGAAGAAGAAGACTGCCGAATTCCCGGCGGAGCCACCTCTGGTCGTGCCCGACGCGGGCACCCCGGAGAGCGCGCGGCCGCAGGCCACGCGGCCCAACTAGCCCAGATTTCCCCTTCACCAAACCACAACGAACAGAAAGTAATCGACAATGCGAAAGATTCTTGCGACAACTGCGATCGCCGCAGTGGCCTTGATGGCACTCTCAGGTTGCTCCACCCGCACGGACACCGCCGGCGAAGACGGCGCTGCTGCCGGCTTCGCCCAGGATTCGGTCATCGGCATCGCCCTCCCCTCGAAGACCTCTGAGAACTGGGTCCTCGCCGGCGGGCTCTTCGAAGACGGCCTCAAGGAGGCCGGCTACAAGGGCGACGTGCAGTACGCCGGTGCCTCGACCACGGTCAAGGACCAGCAGGACCAGATCTCGGCCATGGTCACCAACGGTGCCAAGGTCATCATCATCGGTGCCGCTGACGGTGGCCAGCTCGCCACCCAGGTGCAGTCGGCCCGCGACGCCGGCGCCATCGTGATCGCCTACGACCGCCTCATCCTGAACACCGAGGCCGTGGACTACTACGTCGCCTACGACAACTTCAATGTCGGCGAGCTCCAGGGCCAGGCGCTCCTGGACGGACTGGCCACGAAGAAGCCGGAAGGCCCGTACAACATCGAGCTGTTCTCCGGTTCCTCGGATGACGCCAACTCCGCCGTCTTCTTCGGCGGCGCGATGAGCGTCCTGCAGCCGAAGATCGACGACGGAACCCTCGTCGTCGCCTCCGACCAGACCGACATCAAGCAGACGGCAACCGCCGGCTGGAAGGCCGAGAACGCTCAGAGCCGCATGGACGCGCTGCTTACCAGCACGTACAGCGACAAGACGCTCGATGGCGTTCTTTCCCCGAATGACACCCTCGCCCGTGCGATCATCACCTCGGTGAAGGCCGCCGGTAAGGACATCCCGATCGTCACCGGGCAGGACTCCGAGGTCGAGTCGGTCAAGTCGATCATGGCCGGCGAGCAGTACTCCACCATCAACAAGGACACCCGCGTGCTCGTTGACAAGGCCATCGAGATGGTCAACGTTCTCCAGAAGGGCGACACCCCCGAGGTCAACGACACCGAGTCCTACGACAACGGCAAGATCGTCGTCCCGGCCTACCTGCTGCCCCCGGTCATCGTGACCAAGGAAAACGCGGCCGAGGCATACGCGAACGACCCGAACCTCGCCCCGCTGACCGAGTAACAACCCGGCAGTACACCTGCATCACAGCATCTCGACACCAGGGCCGGCTCCTCACGGAGCCGGCCCTCTCGTGTGTCCGGTCGGGTGTGGGGGGCCGCCGCGCCGTGTCGTCCCCAGGGGCAGGGACTCCCGGGTTTATCCACGGATGCCCGGGCGCACCTGCCCCGGCCGGCCCGCCGCCCACAGGGTGAGGCATGAGCGAACTCCTGGACCTCGTCAGCGCCCGCCACGACGGGCTCATCGCCTATGCCACGCTCCGGGAGCGCGGCCTCGACTCGCACTCCGTGGATGCCCTGATCCGTCGTGGCGAACTCGTGCGTACGCGCCGCGGCATCTACGTGTCGGGGGAGCTGTGGCGCGCCGCCGATCCCGATCAGTGCTACCGCCTGTTCGTGCTCTCGACGGCCCTGGCCTCGGGCCGGCCGCTCGTGCTGTCGCATGCGTCCGCGGCGGTGATGCACGGGCTGCCGCACATCGGCACCTGGCCCCGCACGGTGCACACGATCGATCCGGATGCCTTCGGTGGCAGCACCGCACGGTTCACGACCAGCCATCGTGGGGCTCCGGCCTCGGAGCCGGCGCTCCTCGGCGGGATCGCGGTGACCTTGCTGCCGCGCACCCTGGTCGACGTCGCGGCGAGCACCAGCTTTCTCGTGGGCGTCACCATGATCGACCATGCGTTGCGGGTCGAGCGGGAGCGGGCCGCGGCCGAGGCGCGGCGGGGCATCCGTGGTCGCCGTGCCCTCACCAGGGAGGACCTGTTCGCAGAGCTTGTGGCGGTGAACCCGCGGGCCGGCGCGCGGCTAGCCGAGCGGGCCATCGCCTTCGGGAACGGGCTGTCGGCCAACGGCGGCGAGTCCCTCAGTCGGGTGCGGATGTTCCAGCTCGGCTTCGAGGTGCCCGAACTGCAGGTCGGTTTTCCCGCCATCGACGGCCACGACTACTGGGTGGACTTCTACTGGCGCCGCATCCGCAAGATCGGGGAGTTCGACGGCAAGCACAAGTGCACGCGCGGCGCGGTGCTCGGCGATCGGGATCCGGGGGAGGTCGTCTGGGAGGAGAAGCGCCGGGAGGATGCGCTACGTCACCACTCCAACAGCTTCGACCGCTGGGATTGGGCGACCGCGCTCTCGCCGCAGCGCTTCCACGGGGTGCGCCCCGGGTGACGTGCCGGCCGCCCGGCCGCCGGCCGCCTCGCCGCCCGGCCGCCCCGAAGGGGGCACGAGCGTCCGCGTCGCGGCGAGCGACACGCCGACAGGGTTTCCACAGGCTTGAGTTCTGCTCCCTGCGCTGCCTGTGGATAACTTTGACGCATTCCGCGTGATTCGGCTCGACTCGCATCCGGGGGGCTGTGCACAACCGGTGGAATGTCGGTGGATAACTACATACTTGTAACTACTGTATGTAGTGGCCATTCCCTTCGAGCATCACTAGATGTAGTATTGAAGTTCAACACACAGCACGTCTTGAACTTCAGATTTCACATGAAAACCGATTTTGAGCACTGATGTTTGAACCGATTTTGAATACTGATCCCTGAACGACGAGAAAGGCCCTCCATGGCAATCACGGTCTACACCAAGCCCTCCTGCGTGCAGTGCACTGCGACGTACCGCGCCCTGGACAACAAGGGCATCGAATACGAAATCCTCGACCTCTCGCTCGACGAGAACGCCCTGGAGGCCGTCAAGGCCCTGGGCTACCTGCAGGCTCCCGTCGTTATCACCGACGAGGACCACTGGTCGGGCTTCCGCCCCGACAAGATCAACGAACTCGCGCAGCGCCTCGCGTAGCGCCGCGGCGCCAGGGGGTGGCGTCGCAACAGACCGTAAAAAAGCGTCGTTTGGCGTGCCGACTTCTCAGCAACAGGAGGTGTTCCATGACCGATATCGTGTATTTCTCCAGCACCTCGGGCAACACGCACCGCTTCATTGAGAAGTTGGGTCGCCCGGCCGCTCGCATCCCGCTCTACGCACGCGATGAGCCGCTCCGGGTCAGCGAACCCTACGTGCTGGTCGTGCCGACGTATGGCGGCGGCGACAGCAAGGGCGCGGTGCCCAAACAGGTCATCACGTTCCTGAACGACGAGCAGAATCGCTCGCTCATCCGCGGCGTCATCGGCGCGGGCAACACGAATTTCGGCACCGGCTACTGCCTCGCCGGGGACATCATCGCCCAGAAGTGCAAGGTGCCCCACATGTTTCGCTTTGAAGTATTTGGAACTCCGGATGATGTGCGCATCGTCCACGACGGATTGGAATCATTTTGGAAGCAACAGCCGTGAAGACTATGGCTCACCCGGCTCCCGGCCTGGCGATGGATTATCACTCCCTCAACGCCATGCTCAACCTGTACGGCCCGAACGGGGAAATCCAGTTCGAGAAGGACCGCGAGGCTGCGCGGGAGTTCTTCCTGCAGCACGTCAACCAGAACACGGTGTTCTTCCACACGTTGCGCGAACGCCTCGACTACCTCGTCGAGAAGGAATACTACGAGCAGGCCGTGCTCGACCAGTACTCGTTCGAGTTCATCACCGACCTCAACAAGCTGGCGTACTCGAAGAAATTCCGCTTCCAGACCTTCCTCGGCGCGTTCAAGTACTACACCTCGTACACGCTGAAGACGTTTGACGGAAAACGGTACCTCGAGCGTTTCGAAGACCGAGTCGTGATGACCGCGCTGGGCCTCGCTCAGGGTGACGAGCAGCTCGCGATCTCCCTCGTTGAGGAGATCATCGCCGGGCGTTTCCAACCGGCCACCCCCACCTTCCTGAACTCCGGCAAGGCGCAGCGCGGCGAGCTCGTCTCCTGCTTTCTGCTCCGTATCGAAGACAACATGGAGTCGATCTCCCGCGGCATCAACTCGTCGCTGCAGCTGTCGAAGCGGGGCGGCGGCGTCGCGTTGCTGCTCAGCAACATCCGTGAGTCCGGTGCACCGATCAAGCAGATCGAGAACCAGTCCAGCGGCATCATCCCCGTGATGAAGCTGCTTGAAGACTCCTTCAGCTACGCCAACCAGCTCGGTGCCCGTCAGGGTGCCGGCGCGGTCTACCTGCACGCGCACCACCCCGACATCATGCGCTTCCTCGACACCAAGCGGGAGAACGCCGACGAGAAGGTGCGCATCAAGACGCTGTCCCTCGGCGTGGTCGTGCCCGACATCACGTTCGAGCTGGCGAAGAAAGACGAGGACATGTACCTGTTCTCGCCCTACGACGTCGAGCGCGTCTACGGGGTGCCGTTCGCCGACATCTCCGTCAGCGAGAAGTACCACGAGATGGTCGACGACCCGCGCATCAAAAAGTCCAAGATGAAGGCCCGTGACTTCTTCCAGACGCTCGCCGAGATCCAGTTCGAGTCCGGCTACCCGTACATCATGTTCGAGGACACCGTCAACGCGGCGAACCCGATCAAGGGTCGCGTCAACATGTCGAACCTCTGCTCGGAGATCCTCCAGGTCAACACCCCGACCACGTACAACGAGGACCTGTCGTACGACCAGATCGGTAAAGACATCTCCTGCAACCTCGGGTCGATGAACATCGCCCTGTCGATGGACTCGCCCGACTTCGGCAAGACCGTGGAGACCGCCATCCGCGGCCTCAGCTCGGTGTCGGAACAGAGCCACATCTCCTCCGTGCGCTCGATCGAAGACGGCAACGACAAGTCGCACGCCATCGGCCTGGGCCAGATGAACCTGCACGGTTATCTCGCCCGGGAGCGCATCTACTACGGCAGTGACGAGGGCATCGACTTCACCAACATCTACTTTTACACGGTGCTGTTCCACGCCCTCCGCGCCTCGAACAAGCTGGCCATCGAGCGCGGCCACGCGTTCGTCGGCTTCGAGGACTCCACCTACGCCTCCGGGACGTTCTTCGACAAGTACACCGACCAGATCTGGGAGCCGGCCACCGCGCGCGGCGCCGAGCTGTTCGCGCAGGCCGACGTGCACATTCCCACGCAGGCCGAGTGGGCCGAGCTCAAGGCATCCGTTGTGGAGCACGGCATCTACAACCAGAACCTGCAGGCCGTGCCGCCGACCGGGTCGATCTCCTACATCAACAACTCGACCGCATCGATCCACCCGATCGCGTCGAAGATCGAGATCCGCAAGGAAGGCAAGCTCGGCCGCGTCTACTACCCGGCGCCGTTCATGACGAACGACAACACCGGGTTCTACCAGGATGCCTACGAGATCGGCTACGAGAAGGTCATCGACACCTACGCCGCCGCCACGCAGCACGTCGACCAGGGCCTGTCGCTGACGCTGTTCTTCAAGGACACCGCCACCACCCGCGACATCAACCGCGCGCAGATCTACGCGTGGAAAAAGGGCATCAAGACCATCTACTACATCCGTCTGCGCCAGATGGCCCTCGAGGGCACCGAGGTCGAGGGTTGTGTTTCCTGCGCTCTCTGAGTGAGTTCGTGCTGAGCCTCTCGACTACTGAACCGCCTGTGCACTGCCGACTAAGGAACAACCAATGATTGACAAGCTCAAGCTCGTCTCCCACGTTGACGCGATCAACTGGAACAAGATCGAAGACGAAAAAGACGTCGAGGTGTGGAACCGCCTCACGAACAACTTCTGGCTGCCGGAGAAGGTGCCGCTGTCCAACGACGTGCAGTCCTGGGCCACGCTCACCCCGGCGGAGCAGCTGCTCACCCTGCGGGTGTTCACCGGGCTGACCCTGCTCGACACGATCCAGGGCACAGTGGGTGCCGTGTCGCTGATTCCGGATGCGATCACGCCCCACGAAGAGGCCGTCTACACGAACATCGCGTTCATGGAGTCCGTGCACGCCAAGAGCTACTCGTCGATCTTCTCGACCCTCGCGTCGACGAAGGAGATCGACGAGGCGTTCCGCTGGTCGACGGAGAACGTCAACCTGCAGCGCAAGGCCGAGATCATCATGAAGTACTACCAGGGCGACGACCCGCTCAAGCGCAAGGTCGCCTCGGTGCTGCTCGAGTCGTTCCTGTTCTACTCGGGCTTCTACCTGCCGATGTACTTCTCCAGCCGCGCCCGCCTCACCAACACGGCCGACCTCATCCGTCTGATCATCCGGGATGAAGCCGTGCACGGTTACTACATCGGCTACAAGTTCCAGAAGGGGCTCGAGGCCGCCTCGCAGGAGCGCCGCGATGAGATCAAGGACTACACCTTCAATCTCATGTTCGAGCTCTACGAGAACGAGATCCAGTACACCCAGGACCTCTACGACGAACACGGGCTGACCGAGGACGTCAAGAAGTTCCTGCACTACAACGCCAACAAGGCGCTGATGAACCTCGGCTACGAGGCCATGTTCCCGAAGACCGTCACCGACGTGAACCCGGCCATCCTGGCCGCGCTCTCGCCGAACGCCGACGAGAACCACGACTTCTTCTCCGGGTCGGGCTCGTCCTACGTCATCGGCAAGGCCGTCAACACGGAAGACGCCGACTGGGACTTCTAGTCCCGGTCGTGTGACCGCACCGCCGACGTCGACAGTTCCGGTCGAGATCGCCCGCTATGCCGGGCGAACTCGACCGGAACTGTCTGTTTCGGCGGGGTGCGGGCCGGGGGCCTACTCCTTGGCCGCCGGCGGCGCGGGGTCGTCGCCCCGGGACCAGGCGATCGCGACCAGCCGGCGCAGAACACCGAGGTCGATGTCGTCGAGCTTCTTCACGTAGACGCACCCCGCCCCCTCCGTGTACGCGCCGAGCCGTGGCAGGAACTCGGCGCCCTCGGGGAGGTCTTTGAGCCCGTAGATCGACAGTTGCGCCTTGCGCGGAGAGAACCCCGTCTTCGGCCAGTCCCCGCGGTTGCGCGGGTTCGCGGGCGACACGTAGCGGTAGCTGCCGTAGCCCACGATTGATGGACCCCACAGGACAGGGTCGGCGCCCGTCACCTCGCGGAAGAGCGCGTCGAGGGCCATGCCGTCCGCGCGGCGGCGGGCGGGCGTCGCGGCCTCCAGGAAGTCCTCGACGGAGGCATCCGTCGGCTGCGTCTTCATTTCGGCCATGGCACCATTATGGTGCGGGCGCCCCTGACCGGGTATATGCGCCGAGGTTCGGACGCGTTTAGGGATTCAAACGCTCCAGGGACCATGCGTTTAGCTGTTTGAACGCACCCGCCGTTCCCGAGGATCCGGCGCAGACATACCTTCGTTGGAGGGATGGCCCACCCGAGGGTCTTCCCGCCGAGCGCAGGGGCAGCCACCATGAAACGAGTATTGAAGCGAACGGGCATCGCAACAACGATCACCGCCATCACGGCGGTGAGCGTCCTGGCCTTCGGTGGGGTTGCCTACGCGGACATCATTCAGGACAGCATCGTGGGTTCGGCCAGTGTCACCCTCGTTGCGGGATCGGAAACGGCCGGAAGCGCCACGATGAGGCTCAACGCCAACGGCAAGAGTGACGGCGACATCGGATGCAACATTGATGCGGGGGAGAGCCCGCTGAAACTCACCGTGGTCGCACCCTCCGGCGTCACGGCCAGCCCCAACCCCGTGGTCATCACGAACTGCACCGACGATTTCCCGGTCAGCTTCACAGCGGGCACCGCTGCCCAGAGCGGTACCGTGACGGTCCTCATCCTGGCGCAGCCGGCCGGCGGCGGAGAATTCAAGAACCAGGTCGGTATCCCCATCATCATCACCCAGCCGGTCCCGACGAACACCGCGCCTTCGGTCTCGGTCAACGGGGTGAGCAACGGGGCCAGCTATGAAATCGGTACCGTGCCGACCGCCACCTGCCTGGTGGTCGACGCCGAAGACGTCAACCCCACGGCCGCCTCCGTGACCACCGGGGCGCTGCTGAATGGACTCGGCACCCAGACCACGACCTGCGACTACACCGACGCCGGCGGGCTCAACGCCCCAACGGCGACGGTGACCTACACGGTCGTCGACACGGTCGACCCGACCATCGGATACACGCTCAACCCGGTAGACCCCGACGGTACCAATGGCTGGTACACGACGGACTCGGGCGTCCTGGTCCACTTCGCGTGTGAAGACGTCGGAGGATCCGGCATCGCCACGTGCCCGGCCGACGTGATCCTGATGGACGGTGCGGACCAGTCGGTGACGGGTACCGCGACCGATAATGCCGGTAATACCGCGTCCGTGACGGTGTCCGGGATCACCGTCGACACCGTCGACCCGACGATTTCGTACACGCTCGACCCGGCCGACGCGAACGCCGACGGCTGGTACACGAGCTTCGTGAAAGTCGACTTCACCTGCACGGATGTCGGCGGGTCCGGCATCGCCGCCTGCCCGGCCGACATCACCCTGACCGACGGTGTGAAC
>NZ_SOFU01000039.1:0-40920 GCF_004402245.1 Cryobacterium sp. TMT2-18-2 | reverse complement strand
GCACACCATGCGCGTATCGGCGCAGCACGAGCGCAGCGCTCTTGCGCCAGCGCCCGGTGCCCGCCGCCTGCCGCCCGCCGCCCGCCGCCCGCCGCCCGCGCGGGGCTACGCGGCATCCGCTAATCTGACGGGGTGAAGATTCTGGTCCTCGGTTCAGGTGCCCGCGAGCACGCCATCATCACCGCGCTGCTCCGCGAGGAGCCGCGCCACGACATCGTGGCGGCGCCGGGCAATGCCGGCATTGCCCGGGATGTGCCGGTGATTCCGCTCGACCCGGCCGACCCCGAGCAGGTCACGAACTACGCGAACCTCAACGGCATCGAGCTCGTCGTGGTGGGGCCGGAGGCGCCGCTCGTCGCCGGAGTCGCCGATGCGCTGCGCACCCGGGGCATCCCGGTATTCGGTCCGGACCGGGCCGCGGCAGCTCTCGAAGGCAGCAAAACCTTCGCCAAACGCATCATGGATGCTGCGGGCGTGCCCACCGGACGCGCCGAACGCGCCGGGTCGCTCGCCGAAGCCACGTCCGCACTCGACGAGTTCGGGGCGCCCTACGTGGTCAAGGCCGATGGTCTCGCCGCCGGCAAGGGCGTGCTCGTCACCGTGGACCGTACGGCCGCGATCAACCACGCCATCTACTGGCTTCAGCACGGCAGCGTGCTGATCGAAGAATTCCTGGACGGGCAGGAGGTCTCCCTCTTCCTGCTCAGCGACGGCCACAGCGTGCTGCCGCTCTCCCCCGCCCAGGACTACAAACGCCTCCGCGACGGCGACCTCGGCCCGAACACCGGCGGCATGGGCGCCTATTCGCCGCTGCCCTGGCTCGACGCCGAATTCGGCAGTGAACAGGCTTTCGTAGACGAGGTCATCGAAACGATCGCGCTGCCAACGGTGCGCCAGCTCGCCGCCGAGGACACCCCCTTCATCGGTCTGCTCTACTGCGGCCTCATTCTCACGACCGAGGGCATCCGGGTGATCGAATTCAACGCCCGGTTCGGCGACCCGGAGACCCAGGTGGTTCTGCCGCGCCTGGTCACGCCACTGTCGGGTCTGCTGCTCGCGGCCTCCACCGGCGGCCTCGGCGGCCTGGCCCGCCCGGTATTCTCGGCTGACGCCTGCGTCACGGTCGTGCTCGCGAGCGAGAACTATCCCGATGAGCCGGTCACCGGACGCGCTTTCACCGGGCTGGCCGCGGCATCCGCTGTGCCCGGCGTCAGTATTGCGCATGCGGCGACGGCCGCCGTCGACGACACCCTCGTGTCCACCGGCGGACGCGTGCTCAGCGTCGTCGCGGTCGGCGACGGCTTTACGGATGCCCGCGCCCGCGCCTACGAGGCCCTCACCCTGATCACGCTTGAGGGTTGCCAGTACCGCACCGACATCGCCGCCCGCGTCGCCGGTGTCGCCCGCCGAGCCCGCCGAGCCCGCCGAGCCCGCCGAGCCCGCTGAGCCCGCCGAGCCCGCCGAACCCTCGTATCACGGGCCCGGCTGAGCTGTCGCCGCCCGCCGTTTCCGTGGCCAACTCAGGAGATCCATTCGGCGAGCGCTGAGAACACCCGAAAACACCAGGCCGGACGACACCGGCAGCGCAAATCTCCTGAATTAGCCCCTCCCTCTGGGATCCTCGGCGCGGATGCGCGGCACGCCACGGGCGGTATGAGCCCGGTACGAGCCGGGCACGAGCCCGGTACGAGCCGGGCACGAGCCGGCCCCGCGTTGGCGCGGGCACCGGCCGGTGCGCAAGAATGTAGCCGTGACCGCACTAGACCAGCCCGCCGCATCCGCTCTGCCCGACCTGCCCGGATGGCGTCACGCCTACTCGGGCAAGGTGCGCGACCTCTACGTTCCGGATGCCGCGGCCGACCTCGCGACCGCCGCACGCGTGCTCGTGGTCGCCAGCGACCGCGTCAGCGCGTTCGACCACGTGCTCGAGCCCGGCATCCCGGGCAAGGGCGAACTGCTCACCACTCTCAGCCTCTGGTGGTTCGACCAGCTCGTGGGCTTCCCCAACCACCTCGTGCCGGACCACACCGTCAACGGGGCTGTGACCAGCCTGCTCCCATCCGCCGTTGTCGGGCGCGCCATGCTCTGCAAGACCCTCGACATGTTCCCGATCGAGTGCGTCGTGCGCGGGTACCTGACCGGATCGGGCTGGAAGGAATACCAGTCCACCCAGACGGTGTGCGGCATCCACCTGCCTGCCGATTTGCAGAACGGCGACCGCCTGCCCGAACCCATCTTTACCCCGGCGTGGAAGGCCCCGATGGGCGAGCACGATGAGAACATCTCGTTCGAGCGCACGGTGGAGCTGGTCGGGGACCCCGTTGCCGACGAGCTGCGCCGCCTGTCGCTGGAGATCTTCGGCCGCGCCTCGGCGATCGCCGAGAAAGCCGGGGTCATCCTGGCCGACACGAAATTCGAGTTCGGCGCCGACCGCGTCACGGGCGCCATCACGCTCGCCGACGAGGTGCTCACCAGCGACTCGAGCCGCTATTGGGACGCCTCGCTCTGGCAGTCCGGCACGACCCCGGAACAACGGATGGCCAGTTTCGACAAGCAGATTGTTCGCGACTGGCTCGCGGCCAACTGGGACCTGACCGGCATACCGCCGACGCTTCCGGCGGAGATCATCGAGCAGACCGCGGCCCGCTACCTGGAACTGCTGGCGCGGCTGACGCACGCAGCTTCCGCGGCCGGCGAGGCGTAGTCGAGGCGCTGTCAAGGCGAAGGCGTGGCGTAGGCGTGGCGTAGGCGCGGTCGCGGTGCCCGCGTATCTGCGCGGGCACCGCACCGTCGCTGCGCTTCCCCGCAACTGGGCGTGCCGTCGCGCGGCGTCGCAGCCGGGCGGCCACGGGCCGCAAACTGATACGCTCCGGCCATGCGAATCAAGATGTGCAGCGTCCACGTGAACGATCCCTCCGCCGCGTTCGACTTCTACACGTCCGTGCTCGGATTCGAGAAGCTGATGTCCATGCCGGAGCACCAGCTGTACATCGTGAAGTCCCCGGAAGACCCCGACGGGGTCGGCCTCCTCCTCGAGCCGAGTGACAACAAGGTCTCCCAGAAGTACGCTCAGGGCATCCGCGGCCTCGGGCTGCCGGCCATCGTGTTCGGCACACCGGATGTGCAGGCCGAGTACGAGCGACTCCGCACCCTGGGCGTTCAGTTCGCCGGCGCCCCCAGCACGGATGCGTACGGCACCTCCGTCATCTTCGACGACACCTGCGGCAACTTGATCCAGCTCCACGAAGACGAGCAGTAGCGAGCGCCCGGACTGCCGGGTCGCGTTCTGCGCTCCGACCCGCTTCCAGCTCCCGACTCCCCCTCCAACTCCGTCTCCCCCTCCAACTCCGTCTCCCGACTCCACTCCGTCTCCCCCTCCACTCCGACTCCCGACTCCAACGCGTGGCTAACTCAGGAGATCCCGACCCAGTCCGTCCCCGGGGGCACTGTTTCCGCGGCGGATGGCGTCCGATCGCGACCGTGCCGCCAGATCTCCTGAGTTAGCCCCCCACCGCTCGGCGCACGACCGGAATACCGGGCCCGGGTCATCCGTTGGGGCAAGTGTGAATCGATTTGCGAACGACCTGTTGCCCGCATCCACCGGCATGGGCGCGGTGACCCTGCGCGTGGGCGACCTCGATGCCATGATCACGTATTACCGCGACGCGGTGACCCTCGAGCTGCAGAGCCACGAGGGGCCGGTCGCCGTGCTCGGGCGCGGAACCACACCGATCGTTGTTCTGCAGCACGCCCCGGAGCTGACCGCCGCCGAGCCCCGCTCGAGCGGGCTGTTCCACACCGCCATCCTCTTCGACACCCAGGCGCAGCTCGCCGCGGCCGTCTACTCGGTGGGCACAACGCATCCGGGATCGTTCACCGGCAGTGCCGATCACCTGGTCAGCCAGGCCTTCTACTTCACCGACCCGGAGGGCAACGGCATCGAGCTGTACTGGGACCGCGACCGCACCGAGTGGAGCTGGGCCCACGGCCAGGTCGAGATGGCCACCCTCTACCTCGACCCCAACGCCTTCATCGGCGAGCACCTGACCCGGGACGGCCAGGCGCATCCGGCGGTCGGCAACGCCATCGTCGGGCACGTGCACCTTTCCGTCGGCGACGTGGGCACGGCCCGCGAGTTCTACGTGGACCGCCTCGGCTTCGAGGCGACCGCGACCCTCGGCGGCCAGGCCCTGTTCGTCTCGGCCGGCGGCTACCACCACCACATGGCCATGAACACCTGGAACAGCGCCGGCGCCGGCAAGCGCCGACTGGCCCTCGGGCTCGGCGAGGTCGATATCATCCTGCCGGGCACCGACGACATCGGTGCCCTCAACGAACGGATGTCCCACTTCGGTGTGCAGACCCGTCACGACGGGCAGACCCTCGGCTTCGACGACCCGTGGGGCAACCAGATCGTGGTGCGCACGAAGTAGCCCGCGGGCCCGCACGGCGTCAGGTCACGGCGTCAGCGCGGCGCACCCCGCCGACAAAGAACGCAGAGGTCCTATGCGCCGGCTCCCGGGGCAGCGTCGGCTCCCGGTGCCGCACCCGTGCCGCGGGAGGCCGCCCTGGTGGCACGACGGCTCAGGCCGTGCACGGCCGCCTGGTATTCCTTGGCTCCCAGCGGACGTCCCGGCAGCTTGGGCCGGCCTCGGTCGACGGCCCGCAGCCCGTCGAGCACGATCGACAGCTGGCGCCGCCACTGGCCGGTGTAACCGCCGCCGAGGGTGCCGAGCGAGCCCACCATGGTGACGAGGACCGCGAGGTCGACCGCATCGACATCCGTTCGGAGGTCGCCGTCGCGTTTGGCCTGCGTGACGAGGGCCGACAACACCGCTTTGAACGAGGCCGCTTTGCCGCGCGCCGGGTCGACCGTCTCCATGCGCTTGAGGATGGGCGGCAGCGACGGGTCGGCGACGAGCCACTCGGCGACGCGTTCGGTGTAGACGACGATGCCGTCCCACGCGGTGGGGGCGGCCACGATCTCGTCGCGCACCGAGGCCAGCTCGGCGAGGGAGATGTCGTGCAGGGCCCTGACGAGGTCATCCCGAGTGGAAAAATTGCGGTACAGCGTGGCCACGCCCACGTCGGCGCGGCGGGCGATCTCCTCCAGCGAAGCGTCAACGCCGTGCACCGCGATCAGCGCCCGCGCCTCGACGAGGAGACGCTCACGGTTCTGCCGGGCGTCACGCCGTCGAGGCTGCGCCCCATCCTGCGGGGTCGATTCGGGCGAAGTCATGACCCTGAGTCTAGGTCCCGAACCTTGGCATCGCGGAGGCTCACCTCCACGCCCCCCTGGCAGGTGCCAACTGGTTGCGCCGAACCGGCACTGTCTTGCAGACTGCAGTCAGCACCCGAACGAAACGGAGCACCATGTCGGTCGAGCACAACACCCGCGAGTTCGATCCCGAGATCGTGACGGATTTCCGGGAGCGGATGAGTTACGGCTCCTACCTCGATCTGGACACCCTGCTCGGCGCGCAGAAGCCGGTCAGCTCACCCGAGCACCACGACGAGCTTCTGTTCATCATCCAGCACCAGACCACTGAGCTCTGGCTGAAGCTCGTGCTGCACGAGCTGCGCGCCGCGACCGCGTTCCTCCGCCAGGACCAGATCGCCCCGGCCCTCAAATGCATCGCCCGGGTCAAGCACATCCAGCGCACCCTGACCGAGCAGTGGTCGGTGCTGGCCACGCTCACGCCCAGCGAATACGCCGAGTTCCGGCATTTCCTGGGCAACTCGTCCGGGTTCCAGTCGTATCAATACCGGGCCGTCGAGTTCGCGCTCGGCAACAAGAACAGGCGCATGCTGAGCGTGTTCGAGAGCGACCCGGATGCTCACGCGCTCCTCTCCGAGATGCTCGCGGCCCCCAGCATCTATGACGAGTTTTTGCGCTACCTGCACCGGCAGGGGTTCGCTATCCCGGCATCCGTGCTGGAGCGCGACGTCACGAAGGCGTGGGTGCTGCATCCGGAACTCGTGGCCACCTTCCGCAGGATCTACGAGAACGCGGGCGAGCACTGGGGTGCCTACGAGGCCTGCGAGGAACTCGTCGACCTGGAGGACAACTTCCAGCTCTGGCGGTTCCGTCACCTCAAGACCGTGCAGCGCATCATCGGCATGAAGACCGGTACCGGTGGGTCGAGCGGGGCCGCGTTCCTGCAGAAGGCGCTCGAGCTGACCTTCTTCCCCGAGTTGTTCGCCGTGCGCACCGAACTCGGCACATGAGGCACGGATGACCGGCGGCCTGCCAGGCGGACCGGTGCCGGGCGGATCGGTGCCGGGCGGATCGGTGCCGGGCGGATCGGTGCCGGGCAGGACGGTCGGCAGGACCGTGCTCCCGGGCTTCCTCGATGCGCATGTGCACCTCGCGCTGATCGATCCGGCCCCGCTCACCGCGGGCGGCATCGCGCGCGTGCTCGACCTCGGCGGGTGGAGGCCGCCGAGGTCGACGCTTCCGGTCGAGTCCGACCCGTGGGCTCGACCTGGGCGGGTGGAGGTGGGCACGGGAGAGCCCCAGCGGGCGGGGCGTCCCGCGAGCGCGCTCCTGCCCGAGACCGTGTTCGCGGGGCAGTTCCTCGCCGCGCCGGGCGGCTACCCGAGCGAACGGTCCTGGGCCCCGGCAGGCAGCGTGCGCTTCGTGGCCCAGGCAACGGATGCCGCGGCCGCCGTCGACGACCAGCTGGCGCTCGGGGCATCCGTGATCAAGGTCACGCTGAACGGCGACGCCGGGCCAGTGCTGCCGCGCGCGGTTCTCGCGGCCATAGTCGGGCACGCCCACGATCGCGGGGCCCCCGTTCTCGCCCACGCCGAGGGGGCCGGCCAGGCGCTTCGCGCGTTCGAGGCCGGGGTGGACGCCCTGGCGCACACGCCGTTCAGCGAGCGGCTGGGCGACGAGGTGATTGCGGCCATGGCCGGGCGGATGGCCTGGATCAGCACCCTCGACATCCACGGCTGGGGCGAGCCGACCGACGATTTCGATCGCGCGGTCGACAATCTGCGCCGCTTCCACCGGGCCGGCGGACAGGTGCTCTACGGCACCGACCTCGGCAACGGCCCGCTGCCGGTCGGGCTGAACCGGCGGGAGATCACCGCGCTGCTCGGCGCCGGCCTGAGCGGCGCCGACGTGCTGCGGAGCCTGACCATGGGAAACCTCGGTGGCTTCCGGACCGTGCTGCGCGGCCCAACGGGCACCGAGCGCCTGGTCACGGTGCTGTGTGGCGAGCGCCCGGCCGACCCGGCCGCGTTCAGCGCCTGGCTCGGCACCGCCCGGGCGATCAGCCCGGCCGACCTCGGCGACCTCGGCGACCTCGACCCGCGGAATTCCTGAGCGCACCCCCGACCGCATCCACCACCGCACGGCCGTCCGCGCTTCCCGCAGTCGCGCGGCCACCCGCGCGGGTGGGATACTTCCAGCGCGGCACGGTGTCGGCGAGTCCCCGGGAAGCGCGCATCGCTGCGCGATGGCTGCCCATCATCCGTTCGACCTCGAGGAATCCAGATGACCCCCCACACCGACACCAGCCCCGCCGGCAACGGCAGCCAGGATGCCCAGCTCGCCTTCGCCCGCCGGATGGACCGCATCGACGGGCTCGGGCACTACCGGCGGCAGTTCGTCGGCATCGAACCCGACAGCGCGACCGGTGCGGTCGGCGTGACCGGGCACACCCCGAGCCTCGTCGCCTACCTCGACGGCAACTCCCTCGGCCGGCCCACCCGGGCCAGCGTGGCCCGCATCACCGAGTTCCTCACCCACGACTGGGGCACCCGCCTGATCCGCGGCTGGGACGAGGCCTGGCTGGACCTTCCGCTGAAAATCGGCGACGACATCGGCCGCGCCGCCCTCGGGGCCGCGCCCGGCCAGGTCTTCGTCGGCGACTCGACCACCGTGCTGCTCTACAAGTTGGCGCGGGCGGCCGTCGACTACCTCCGCGTCGACGTGGAACCGACGCGTACCGAGATCGTGCTGGACACCGACAACTTCCCCACCGACCGCTACCTGCTCGAGGGCATCGCGGCCGAACGTGGCATGACGCTGCACTGGATCCACTCCGACCCCGCGAGCGGCGTCACAGTGGAGCAGGTGCGGCAGGCCGTGGGCCCGCAGACGGCGCTCGTGCTGCTCAGCCACGTGGCCTACCGATCCGGCTTCCTTGCCGATATGCGCGAGATCACCACGGTAGTGCACGCCGCGGGCGGCCTCGTGCTCTGGGACCTCAGCCACTCGGTCGGCTCCGTGGTGGTCGAACTCGACCTGTGCGACGTGGATCTGGCCGTCGGCTGCTCCTACAAATACCTGAACGGTGGCCCCGGCGCCCCCGCGTTCGCCTACGTGCGCAGCGACCTGCAAGACGTTCTCACCCAGCCGATTCAGGGCTGGATGGGAACGAAGGATGTCTTCACGATGGGCCCGGGGTATGTGCCGGCCGACGGCATCCGTCGTTTCATGAGCGGAACCCCGCCGATCGTGGGAATGCTGGCCATGCAGGATTCGCTCGCGATGATCGAGGAGGCCGGCATCGACCAGGTGCGCGCCAAGTCGGTGGCGCTGACCGAGTTCGCGCTGACCCTCGTGGATGCCTGGCTTGCTCCGATGGGCGTGACTGTGTCGTCGCCGCGAGAGCCCACGCACCGCGGCGGTCACGTGACCGTGAACCACCCCGCTATGAGGCAGGTGACGCAGATCCTGTGGGAGCACGATGTGATCCCCGATTTCCGCACGCCCGATGCACTGCGCATCGGCCTGTCCCCGCTGAGCACAAGCTTTGTCGAGACCTTCGAGGGCCTCGCGGCGATCCGGGACGTGCTGCGCGGTCTGCTGCTCGGGCAGAGCGGGCTTGCCGGCGGAGCCAACGGTGGTCTCGGCACCGGCCTGGCCGGTGCGCTCGGCGGCCTGGGTGTCGGCCTGTAGAATCGTGGGATCCACCCCTCGATGCCTCCGGAGTGAGCTATGCCAACAATCGTCGTAGAAGTTATGCCCAAGGCCGAGCTGCTCGACCCGCAGGGGAAGGCCGTCGCCGGCGCCCTGGGTCGCCTCGGAAAGACCCGTTTCACCAGCGTTCGCCTGGGCAAGCGGTTTGAGCTCACCATCGACGGCCACGTCGACGACGCCGTGCTCGCCGAAGTGCGGGAACTCGCCGACACCGTGCTGTCCAACACGGTGATCGAGGATGTCGTCGGCATCCACGTGCTGGAGGCACCCGCCGGAGAGACGCACTGATGCGTATCGGCGTCGTCACGTTCCCCGGTTCGCTCGACGATCGCGACGCCGCGCGCGCGATCCGTCTGGCCGGCGCCGAGCCCGTCGCCCTCTGGCACGGCGAGCACGACCTGCACGGCGTGGACGCGCTCGTACTGCCCGGCGGCTTCAGCTACGGCGACTACCTGCGCTGCGGCGCCATCGCGAGCCTCTCTCCGATCATGGCCGAGGTCATCAGCGCGGCCAACAGCGGCATGCCCGTGCTCGGTGTCTGCAACGGCTTCCAGATGCTAACCGAGGCGCACCTGCTGGAGGGTGGCTTGATCCGCAACGACCACGGCTCGTTCATCTGCCGCGACCAGAGATTGCGCGTCGAGAACGCCCTCACCGACTGGACCGGTGGTTTCGCTGCCGGCCAGGAGATCACCATCCCGCTCAAGAACGGCGAGGGCGGCTTCATCGCCTCCGCCGACACGCTCGAGCGCCTCGAGGGCGAGGGCCGCGTGGTTGTGCGCTACGTCGGCATGAACCCGAACGGCTCGCTCAACGACATCGCCGGCATTAGCAACATGCGCGGCAACGTCGTCGGCCTGATGCCGCACCCCGAGCACGCGGTCGAGCCCGGCTTCGGCCCCGACACCGTCGACGCCATGCGCAGCGGCACCGACGGGATCACCTTCTTCACCTCCGTGATCGAACGGATGCTCGTCAGCGCGTAGCAGCATCCGCTCGCCGTGCGGGTAGGGAGCGTGACGTAGGTGGAGCGCGGCAGGGGGCAGCCGGGCTAGCCTGTCAGGATGACGTCTATCAGTGGTGTGCGCGTGGGTGCCGCTGTCCGAGGGATGCCGCCCGGCTACTTCGCGTTGGTCATGGCCACGGGAATCATCTCGGTCGGGATGAACCTGATCGGCGTCCAGACGCTCAGTTTCGTTCTCATGGTCGTGTGCGCTGCGGCCTACGTGATTCTCGTGGCTCTCACCGGGTGGCGGTTCGTCGCCTACCGCTCGGCCTTCCTTGCGGACATGCACGATCCGCATCGCGGATTCCAGTTCTTCACGTTCGTCGCCGGCACCAACGTCCTGGCTGCCCGCCTGGCCATCGAGGGCTGGTTCGGCACGGCGACGGTCCTCCTCGGAGTATCCGGAATCACCTGGCTGCTGCTCGGCTACGCCCTCCCCTGGTTCGCGGTCCTGGGCCGCAGCGAGCGCCCCGTGCTCAACGCCGCGAACGGGACCTGGTTCATCTGGGTCGTCGCCAGCCAGTCGGTCGCCGTCGTGGCGGCCTCGTTGGAGCCCGTGGCGGGCGATGCCCGAGCGCTGCTCGCCGTCCTCGCGATCCTGTCCTGGTCGGTGGGCATCTTCCTCTACGGCGCCGCGGGTGTCTTCGTCTCCTTGCGGCTGGTGCTCTACGAAATCCGGCCCGAGCAGTTGGACCCGCCCTACTGGGTGTCCATGGGTGCCTGCGCGATCACGGTGCTGGCCGGCGCACGGATCGTCGAAATGGCGGACGCACCGATGGTGACCGCGACCCGAGGGCTCGTTGCGGGCGTCTCCGTCATGTTCTGGGCGTTCGCCACCTGGCTCATCCCCGTGCTGATCGCGGTGGGATACTGGCGTCACGTCAAGCACCGGGTGCCGCTGCGCTACGAAGCGACGCTGTGGAGCATCGCGTTCCCCGTGGGGATGTACGCGGTCGCCGGAATCTACCTGGGCCAGGCCGATGACCTTCCGCTGGTCGGACGGATCGGGACCGTCGCCCTCTGGGTGGCCCTCGTCGTGTGGCTGGCCATCTTCACCGCCATGCTCCGCCAGCCGCTGAAGGCAGGCGGTCCACTGCGCGGCGCCCCTGACCAGCTGCACCTGGCCGCCGAGTCGGCAGTCAGCGACGAACCGACCGTCACCGACGGATCGAGAAAGTGAGAACTGAACCGTGCAGAAAATCTCGATCGAGGCGTTCGCCCGTGAACATCTGAAGGCGGCCGCCGCCGGCACAAGTGGTCGCGCAGCCGGAACGGTCTTCGGCGGCCATGAGAAGGTGATGCGTCAAACCGTCATCGCACTGCTGGCCGGGGTCTCCCTGAGCGAGCATGAGAATCCGGGTGAGGCCACCATCCTGGTCCTCAGCGGCCGCGTGCGGCTGAGGGCCGGCGACGACGTCTGGGAAGCACGCACCGGTGATTTCCTGATCGTCCCGGACTCACGCCACAGCCTCGAGGCGGACGAGGACTCCACGGTCCTGATGTCCGTGGCCAAGAAAAGCTAGAACGACAAATAAGTGCCCAGGTGACTCCTCTCGCCGAGATCAGGCCATCAGGCGATCAGGCAATCCGGTGATCAGGCGATGATCGTCCACGGGTTCTCGATCAGACGGGTCAGCGTCTGCAGGAACTGTGCGGCCACGGCCCCGTCGATGATCCGGTGGTCCGCTGACAGGGTGTAGCGCATCCGGTGCCGGGCGACGATATCATCCCCGACCACGACCGCCTCGCGGGCGGTGCCGCCGACGGCCAGGATCGCCCCTTCGGGCGGGTTGATGATCGCGGTGAACTGCTCCACCCCGAACATGCCGAGGTTGCTGATCGTGAACGTCCCACCCGACATCTGGCCGGCCGTGAGCTTCTTGGCGTTGGCCAGGCCGACAAGCTGCTTGGCCTCCGTACCGAGCTGGCTGACTGTCTTCTGGTCCGCGTCCTCGATCACGGGAACCACGAGGCCGTTGCCCGAGGCGACGGCCACACCGATGTTGACGCGGTGGTGCACCAGCATCTCGCCGCTCGCGTCGTCGATGTAGGACGCGTTGACCTCGGGGTGCTCGCGCAGGGCGAGCGCGCTCGCCCTGATCAGTAGGTCGTTGATGCTCACCTTCGGCCGACCGGCCTGAACCAGTTGCGCGTTCAACTCGGTGCGCAGCTGCACCAGGTTCTCGGCATCGGCCGCACCGGTGACGAAGAAGTGCGGAATGGTGCGGGCGCTCTCGCCCAGCCGCCGCGCGATGATGCGGCGCATGTTGCTGAGCGGGATGGCCTCGGACGCGCGCTTGTCGACGGTGTCCGGTGAGGTTGTGGCGGCTGCCGCGCTCGGAGCGACGACGGGTGTGCTGGGGGCGGCGGAGTCGGCGGCGGGCGCGGTCGCCTGGGCGAGCAGCGCGTCGGTGTCCGAACGGATGATGCGGCCGCCGGGTCCCGTGCCGCGCACCTGGCTCAGGTCGAGGTGGTGTTCCCGTGCGAGCTTGCGCACCAGCGGAGACGCGAAGAGACGCTCACCGTTCCCGGCGGCAGTCCCATCGGCAGTGTCGTCGGTCGGAGCAGGTGCCGGTGCGGCCTCGGCCGCGGGGGCAGCTTCGGTCGCCGGAGCAGCCGCCGGTGCGTCGGCAGCGGTGGCCGGCGTCGCCGCGGGTGCGGGCGCGGCGCCCGCCTTGCCATCGTCCAGCAGCGCGATCGGCACGCCGATGGAGACCAGCTTTCCCTCGGCCACGAGGTGCTCGGACAGGGTGCCGGCCTCGTAGGCCTCGTACTCCATCGTCGCCTTGTCGGTCTCGATCTCGACGAGCAGGTCCCCGACCTCGACCCGGTCACCGGGCTGCTTGTGCCAGATGGCGATGGCGCCTTCCTCCATGGTGTCGGAGAGGCGGGGCATTGTGATTTCGATCATGATTTTTCACCCATCGGGTAGCGGCGGCGACCGACGGCGTCGAGGGTCTGACGGATGGCGCCGATGACGTCCTCCGCCGACGGCAACGCGGCCGTCTCCAGTGGTTTTGAGTACGGCAGGGGCACCTCGGCCATGGCGACGCGGCGCACGGGCGCGTCCAGGTAGTCGAAGGCGCCATCGGAGATCGAGGCCGCAATCTCGGCGCCGATTCCATAGGTCAGCCAGTCATCCTCGAGGATGACGGCGGCGTGAGTCTTCTTGACGGACTCCACGACCGTTTCGCGGTCCAGCGGACGCAGACTGCGCAGGTCGATGACCTCGATGTTGAGGCCGTCCGATTCCGCGAGCTGCGCCGCGACCTGAGACGCGACGTGGGCCATCCGTGAATAGCCGATCAGGGTGATGTCGCTCCCCGTGCGGGTGACGGCGGCCTTGCCGATTTCGGCCGGCACGTCACCGTCGGGCACCTCGCCCTTGACGTTGTAGAGCGACAGGTTTTCCAGGAAGAGCACGGGGTCATCGTCCCGGATCGCCGCGATCAGAAGCGCCTTGGCGTCGGCCGGTGTGCTGGGTGCGACGACCTTCATTCCGGGGACGAAGGCGTAGAAGAGCTCGATGTTCTGCGAGTGGGTCGCACCCAGTTGCTGTCCGCCGCCACCCGGCGTACGGATGACGAGGGGCACCCGGGCCTGTCCACCGAACATGCCGTAGATCTTGGCGGCGTGGTTCACGATCTGGTCGAGCGCGAGCAGGGAGAAGTTGATGGTCATGATCTCGACCACGGGGCGGAGCCCGAGCATCGCGGCGCCGATGGCGGCACCGGTGAAACCCTCTTCGGCGATCGAGGTGTCCCGCACGCGTTTCTCGCCGAACTCATCGAGCATGCCCGCGGTGATCTTGTACGCGCCTTCGAAGAGGCCGATCTCCTCACCCATCAGGAACACATTCTCGTCCCGCAGCATCTCGGAACGCAGCGTGTCGTGCAGTGCCTGGCGATAGGTCATGATGCTCATTGGTTGACTCCGTAGTCGGGGATCGGTGCCGGCTCGAACAGAGGCTGCCCGGGCAACCGATGGGAGTCATTGGCCACGGCTGTGGCGTAGGTGTAGTCGAACAGGGTCGACACATCCGGGAACGGGCTGTTCTCGGCGAACGCCGCCGCCTCGGTTGCCTGACGGGATACTTCCTCGTCGATCTTTGCCAGTTCCTGCTCGTCGAGCAGACCGTCCGCGACCAGCTTGTCGGCGAAGGTGTGCACCGGGTCTCGTTCCTTGACCAGGGACATCTCCTCGTCGGAGCGGTACTTGGCCGGGTCGACGACGGAGTGCCCACGCAGTCGTTCCGTCACGACCTCGAGCAGGAAGGGCTTACCGCTGCGAGCCTGAGCAACGGCACGCTGGGCGGCCTCGAACACGGCGACGGGATCGAGCCCATCGACGCGTTCCGACGCCATCCGGTACGCGGATGCGCGCTTGTAGAGGTCCGGCTCGGCCGACGCCTTGTCGACCGTCGTGGCCATTCCCAGCCTGTTGTTGATGATGACGTAGACGATCGGAAGGTTCCAGAGAGACGCGATGTTCAGAGACTCGTGGAATGCTCCGATGTTCGTAGTGCCATCGCCCATCGTGCACAGCACGATCTCGTCGCCGTCGCGGTAGTCGATGGCCAGGGCGGCCCCCGTCGCCAGCGGGATCTGGCCGCCGACGATGCCGTAGCCGCCCAGCATCCGCTTCTCGAGGTCGAACATGTGCATCGAGCCGCCCCACCCCTTGGACACCCCGTCGGCACGGCCGTACAGTTCGGCCATCACCCGGTTGGGGTGGATGCCGCGGGTGATCGCGTAGCCATGCTCGCGGTAGTTGGTGAAGAGGTAGTCGCTCGGGCGCAGCGCGGACATGAGCCCGACGACCGCTGCCTCCTCGCCGAGATTCAGGTGGCAGTAGCCGCCGATCAGCGCTTGCGTGTAGGCCCGTGCGGCTCGTTCTTCAAACCGGCGGATGAGCATCATCTGGCGGTAGAACCCGGTCAAGAGTTCCCGGTCGGCCGGGGAGACGTCGGGTTTGGCGTTCGGGGTCGGTTGGCCCGAAGTGGTTGATGGTCGGGACTTGGTCGCCACGGATGTACGCGTTCGAGTGGTCATGAAAGAACTCCCTGCTCGGCCTTCGTGAGGTCGGAGATCGAAGAGTCGCATCGAATTTAAATGATACGAATTAGTTTCATTCTACATCCGAGAGTACGTTTGCGTTTAACGTTTTTTCGAAGATCCGAAGGGCCGGCCATGGATTCAGCGACCCCAGCGAGCCCGGTTCGCAAGCGCGGCCGACCCACGGAGGCGGGGCGCGTCGAGCGTCGAGGCCAGATTCTCGACGCCGCGTTGCCGGTCTTCCTTGAATATGGCTTCGGCACGGCGACGGTGGACCGGATTGCCGCCGCGGCCCGCGTCACCAAGCGCACCATCTACACCTACTTCGGCAACAAGGATGGCGTCTTCACCGAGATGCAGCGACGCCTCGCCGCGAACGTCAGTGGCGAGCCTCTCCGTCCGGAGACGCTGGAATCACTCGCCGCGCGTATCGTGTACGGGTTGCACTCGGCTCAGATGATCGGACTGCACCGCCTTGTGATCGCCGAGTCGCTGCGTTTTCCCGAACTCGCCCGACGGCTGCACGACAACGGCGACATGCGCCACATCGCGCGCCTCGCGGACCACATTCGGGCCGAGCACGGCCAGGTGGCCGCTGCCCATGCCGAGCAGCTCTACGCACTGCTGCTGGGCGAGGACTACCGGAGGCGGCTGCTCGGGCTGCTGGAACCGGTGACCGCGGCCGAGGCCGCGGTCCACGCGCGGTCCGCGCTGGCCGTCATCCAGCTGACGACGGCGAGCCTCCCGTCCGGTGCCACATCGGCAACGGGTGCGCCGAGTCCGTGATGACGACCCGACCGTCGATCCTGCCCTGGCGCATCTCGCCGAGGACGTTGGCTCCTCGAGGCGGCCAGTGGCGACAGCCCACCGCAGTCAGGCCGCGATGCGCCTCAGCTGCAGCCGCTCGTGCTGCCACAGCTTTCGCACACGTAGCACGAACCGGACGGGCGCATGGCGGTGCCGCACGACATGCACAGCGGCGAATCCAGGCTGAGACCCTGCTGCGCCTCGAGCAGTTCCGCCGAGGAATGCACCGGCCGAGTCGCCACTACCGCCGGCCCGGCCGGAGGTAGCACCGGGCTCGGTTCCGCCGTTTCCGTTGCGTCATAGCCACCCGCATCGAGCTGCGAGACGCGTTCGGCGGTCGTAAAGATCCCCATCGCGGAGCGCGTGGCGTAGGGCAGGTGGTCCAGGGCCAGGCGGCGGAAAATGTAGTCCATCATCGACTGCGCCATCCGGATGTCCGGGTCATCGGTCATCCCCGCAGGTTCGAAGCGCAGGTTGGTGAACTTCTCGACGTAGGTCGGCAGCGGCACCCCGTACTGCAGGCCGATGGAGACCGCGATGGAGAACGCGTCCATGACCCCGGACAGAGTCGAGCCCTGCTTGCCCAACCGCAGGAAGATCTCGCCGAGTTCCGCGTTGGGGTACAACCCCGCCGTGAGATGTCCCTCGGCCCCGGCGACGGCGAAGGACGTGGTGATCGACGTGCGGGACTTCGGCAGGCGCCGGCGGATCGGAGGTGTCGCTGACTGCGCCGACAAGGGCTGCGCGACCGGCAGGGGGACCGGGTCGGCCTTGCCGTCCGACAGGGGCTGGCCGACCTTGCAGTTATCGCGGTAGATGGCCACCGCCTTAAGCCCGAGCTTCCAGCCCTGGAAGTAGACCTCCTCCACCGCGTCGACCGTGGCACTCTGCGGCAGGTTGACGGTCTTGGAGATGGCTCCGGAGAGGAACGGCTGAACCGCGGCCATCATGCGCACGTGGCCCATTGGCGCGATGGCCCGCTGACCCATGGCGCAGTCGAAGATCGCGTAGTGTTCCGGCTCGAGTCCGGGAGCGTCGACGACATGCCCGTGCAGGGCGATGTGTTCGACGATCGCCTCGACGGCCTCCTTCGGATACCCCAGGCCGCGCAGCGCGCGGGGGACGGTCTGGTTGACGATCTGCATCGAGCCGCCGCCCACCAGCTTCTTGAACTTCACCAGCGAGAAATCCGGTTCGATTCCCGTGGTATCGCAGTCCATCATGAAACCGATGGTGCCGGTTGGCGCGAGAAGGCTCGCCTGCGCGTTGCGCCAGCCCGACACCTCTCCGAGCGTGACGGCCTCGTGCCAGACGCCCAATGCCCGATCGTGGATTTCTCCGCTCATGCCATCCATTGAGTGCAGCGTGATGTCCGCTGTCGCGTGCTTCTGCATCACCCGGGTGTGGGCCTCCGCGTTCTGCGCGAAGCCCTCATAGGGGCCGACCACCCCGGCCAGCTCGGCGGACCGCCGGTAGGCGGTTCCCGTCATCAGGGAGGTGATCCCGGCGGCCAGGGACCGCCCGGACTCGGAATCGTAGGCGTGGCCGGTGGCCATCAGCAGGGCGCCGAGGTTGGCATAGCCGATGCCCAGCTGGCGGAACGCACGGGTCGTCTCGCCGATGGTCGCTGTGGGGTAGTGGGCGAAACAGATCGAGATGTCCATCGCCGTGATGATCAGCTCGACCGCTCGAACGAACGCATCGGTGTCGAACACGTCCTCCCCCGCGGTGTCGGTGCGGAGGAATGCGAGCAGGTTGAGGGAGGCCAGGTTGCACGACGAGTTGTCGAGCGACATGTACTCGGAGCAGGGATTCGACGCCGAGATCCGACCCGATTCGGGAGTGGTGTGCCAGTCGCTGATGGCGCCGTCGTACTGGATGCCCGGGTCGGCGCAGTCCCACGCCGCCTGGGCGAGCTGACGGAACAGGGCCGCGCCGCTCACCGACTCGATTTCGCTGCCGTCCTGGCGGGAGGTGAGGGAGAAGCTGGTGTCGTTCTCCACGGATCGCATGAACGCGTCGGTGACCCGAACCGTGTTGTTGGCGTTCTGGTACTGCACGCTGGCCAGGTCCTCGCCGCCGAGGTCCATGTCGTAGCCGGCGTCACGCAGAGCGCGGATCTTGCCTTCCTCCCGCGACTTGGCCTCGATGAATTGCACGATGTCGGGGTGGTCCACGTCGAGCACCACCATTTTCGCCGCCCGCCGGGTCGCCCCACCGGACTTGATCGTGCCGGCGCTGGCGTCGGCGCCACGCATGAACGAGACGGGCCCACTGGCGGTTCCGCCGGAGGAGAGCAGTTCCATGGAGGACCGCAGGTTGGACAGGTTCACTCCAGCCCCGGAGCCGCCCTTGAAGATCATCCCCTCATCGCGGTACCAGCCGAGAATGGATTCCATGGTGTCCTCGACGGCGAGGATGAAGCAGGCGCTGACCTGCTGCGGCGAGGGTGTCCCGACGTTGAACCACACCGGGGAGTTGAACGAGAAGACCTGGTGCAGCAGCAGCCAGGTCAGTTCCGCCCCGAATATCTCCGCGTCATCATCGCCGGCGAAATAGCCGTTCGCCGCCCCGGCAGCGACATACGCCCCGACCACCCGGTCGATCAGCTGCTTGAGGCTGGACTCCCGCTCGGACGACCCGACGGCCCCGCGGAAGTACTTCGTGCTGACGATGGTGGAGGCGTTCGCCGACCAGGTGTCCGGGAACTCGACGCCCGTCTGCTCGAAGACGGTTTCGCCGCTCTTCCAGTTCGTCTGCACGACGTCGCGGAGCTCCCAGACCACCTCGTCGTATGGGTGAACCCCGGCCGTGCTGAAGTGGCGCTCGATGGCCAGTCCGGCGCCGCGCGCGCCTTTCTTACTTCCGCCGGACCCGGCTTCGGCGTTCTGATTCCTGTTACTCACGTTCGCTCCCCATTCACGACACCCGAATTCAGGATCACTACCAGTGGGTGTCAACTACCTAGTGAACCACTACATGTAGTGATTTTGTTTTTTCGGCTTCGGCTCGGGCGTGTCCCGTGCGGGCAGTGCGGCGGAGAAGAAGGCCCGCCTCGCCGTGCGGCGCAGGGCTGCCAGCACGGGCCAGCCGATCAGTGCCACACCGCCGGCCAGCACGATGGCCCGCATCAGGTCCCAACCGAAAGAGGTTGCGATGCTGAAGCGGAAAAAGGTCGTCAGCGTCTCGCCGAGCGGAGCCCCCGGAACGAAGCTGAGCGCCGTGTCCGGCCCCAGGGTGAAGGGCCAGAACGACAGGTTCATCGCCTGCCCGTAGACGAATCCGCACAACGCCGCATAGAACGCGAGCACCACGATCTCGGTGCGTCCGCGCACCCGTGCGGGCAACAACCCGGCTCCCATCCCGATCCAGGACGCGGCGAGCATCTGAAACGGCAGCCACGGCCCGACCCCGCCCGTGAGGAGTGCCGACGCGAACAGGGTCGTCGACCCCAGCGCGAAGCCGAATCCCGGCCCGAAGACGCGCCCTCCGAGAATGATGAAGAAGAAGACGAATTCGATGCCGGCGCTGCCGGCCGAGAGCGGCCGCAGGTCGGCGCCGACACCGGAGAGCAACCCGAGGATCGCGATGGCCTTGACGTCGATCCCGCCGTCGCCGAGGGCGACCAGGACGGTCGCCATCACTCCGACAAGCACCGCGCCGAGAATCAGCGGAGCGCTCGCATTCCGCTCCAGGATGGTGCCCCGGCCCGCGAACAGCGGCCAGCCGAAGGCAAGAATCCCCACCAGGGACGCCAGCATCAGGGCTAGAGCCGTGCGCGGCGGCACCGGAAGCGCACGGCTGCCGGTGATCACCGGGCCACCATCAGGGCGCGACGCACGGCGTCGACCGTCAGCAGGGGCACCGGGCGCAGGATCTTCGCGACCTGGGGCGCGAAGCCGGGTGAGGCCGAGAGCACCTCGCGGGCGGAGCCGTCAGCGACGATCTCGCCGTGGGCCAGCACGACCACCCGGTCGGCGACCCCCGCCACGAATTCCACGTCGTGGCTGGACAGCAGCACGCTGCCTGCCGCCGCCGCACGGTCTGCGATCTCGGCGGCCACCCGCCCCTTCGTCGCGTAGTCGAGTCCCCGGGTCGGTTCGTCCAGCAACAGGATGCGCGGGGACACGGCCGACTGGATCGCCAGCACCAGCGCCAGGCGCTGCCCCTCGGACAGGTCCCGGGGATGCCGGCCCGGCGGGATTCCGGGGGCCAGCCGCCTCAGAATGGCCGCGGTCGCACCCGGGACCGCGGCACCCTGCCGATCCGAGTCTGCGCACTCCGCCGCCACCGTGTCGAGGTAGAGCAGGTCGGCCGGCACCTGCGGCACCAAGGCGATCTGCCTCCGCGCCAGATCCGCCCGCAGCGTCGCCGGGCCGACGGCCCCGGCCGTCCCGCCGGCCGGCGGCCGAGGCCACCGGAACGCGCGGATCGGGGGTGTCCCGGCCGGGAGCCGCCCCTCGGGCAGAGCGATCTGCACCGTTCCGCCGGCTCGCCGTCCGGCCCCCTGCAACGCCCAGAGCAGCGACGACTTGCCGGAACCGTTCCGACCCATCACCGCGACGACCTCACCGGCCCGCAGGGACAGGTCAACACCGTCGAGGGCCGGGATCGCCCCATACCGCACCCGGAGTCCGCGGGCGGAGAGAATGACCGTGCCCGTCGGTTCCGGTGGTGCGGCGGGCGGGGACGCCGCGCTCCCCTGCAGCCGTGCCCGCAGGGCCTCTGCCTGACGGCGCGCATCCCGCACCGACACCGGATCCCAGCCCATCAGACGTCCGAGCTCGATCACCGGAGGGGCGATCGGGGAGGATGCCAGCACCTTTGCCGTGGGGCCGTGCGTGGCGGTCCCGTCCGGATGGAGACAGATCGCGGAATCCGCGAACTGGGCGACGCGCTCGAGGCGGTGCTCAGCGAGCAGAACCGTCATGCCGACATCCTGAACCAGCCGGCTGATCGCCGCGAGCACCTCTTCGGCGGCCGTCGGGTCGAGCGCCGAGGTGGGTTCGTCCAGCACCAGGACGCGGGGGTGGCTGGTCATCACCGCACCGAGCGCGACCCGTTGCTGCTCACCACCCGACAGGTCGGCGAGGGCACGTCCGCGCAGCGGTTCCAGGCCGAGCAGGTCGACGATCTCCTCGACGCGTTTGCGCGTCACGGCGCCGGGCAGACCGAGCTGTTCCATGCCATAGGCGAGTTCTTCGTCCACCGTGTCGGTCACGAATCCCGCCGCGGGGTCCTGGCCGACGACACCGACGAGATCAGCGAGATCGCGCGGGCGGTGCAGCCGGGTGTCACGGTCGTCCACCGTGACCGTGCCCTGCAGCAGGCCGCCCGTGAAGTGCGGCGCGGGCCCGTTCACCAGTTGCAGCAGGGTCGACTTGCCGGATCCCGTCGGGCCGACCACGAGGCACAACTCGCCCTCCGGGATGGTGAGGTCGAGGCGGTTCAACGCCGGTTCCGGGGCGTCGGGGTAGGTGAACGTGACCCCGTCGAGCCGGATCATCGCACGGACCGTGGTGCGAGTGCGGCCGGCATCGCCGCGATGGCGGCGAGGAGGATCGGCATCAGCCAGCCCAGCAGATATACACCCGCAACCGGTCGATTCCCGCTGCCGGCCGCGACGGTCACGAGAACGGCCCCGGTGATCCCGGATGCCGCGACGAGGCTCTCCTGCGCCCGCCAGGGATCCGGCCGGTAGCGGGTGTGCCGGATCCGGTGCGACGCCACGATCGAACCCGCGACCGCCACCACGGCGCTGACCGCGAGCAGCGGCAGTCCCAGCCGGCTCGGCGCGGTCCCGTCCAGCAGCACGTAGGTGCCCACCACGGCGCCGAGCAGGGCAACGAGCATCAGCGGCAGCACCACCCGGCTCCCCCGGCCGGGCACCGAGCGCGCATAACCGCGGGAGTCCATCGACGCGGCCAGGGCGAGCACCCGGTCCAGGGCATCCTGCAACACCGGCATCCTGGGGGCGAGCGCCGCGCGCATCCCGCGCGGGCGGTGGCCGCGCAACGAACGGGCACGCTGCACGCGTCGCCACGAGCCCACGAGTTGGGGTGCGAGCGTCACCGCGATGACAACCGCGGTGCCGAGCTGGTGCAGGGCCGCCGGCAGACTCCGCAGAGCCCGCTTGGGGTTGGCCAGGGCGTTCGCGGCCCCGATGCAGATGATCAGTGCCGCCAGCTGGAAGCCGGTGAAGGCCGCAGACAGCAGGCCGGGAAGCGAGACGGGGCCCAGCAACTGGATGCCGCCGGCCCACCGGGGAAGCGGGATCCGCGGCAGGGCGATGATCGTCGGGTCTCCCGTCTTGAGGCCCACGAGCACATGGAAAGCGACCCGGACCAGCACGATCACCGCCCCCAGAACCAGATAGGCGGGAAAGGCCCTGGCCCAGGGGGACTCATCCCGGCAGGAGAAGACGACGACCACGGCGGCGGCCACGATCAACCCGACCAACCAGGCGTCTTCGGTGCGCGTCGTGGCCAGCGCGAGGCCGAGCGCCCACACCCACCACGCCATCGGGTGCAGGGCAACGCTCACGGCTGGGCCTGAGCCTTCCGGCGACGCACGAACAGCACGATCGCGGCGGCGATCAGCAGGAGCAGGGATGCGGACGCAACGGCCGTGATCACCAGGCCGTCTCCCTGAGACGACTCCTCCTGCGAGCTCCCCGAGGCCTCGGTTTCCACCTCGGCCGGCGGACCCTGTTCCGTGGCGGTGCCGCTGCCGGGTCCGACCGAGCCGTCGTTGTAGCGCCACCCCTCGACCTCGCCCCGCACGGGGGCACTGGCGTCCGCACCGACGAGGTAGCTGGTCCACGCGTCCCCCGGCTGCGCGTGCCAGTACGACCAGAACGATCCGTCAAAGGTCGTCGGGCACGGGTCAGGCAGGCTGTCGATCGCGCAGATCATGCCGGGTGCGGAGTCCTGGGCCGTGAAGCCGGCCGAGGACAGCGCGTCGCGACCGGTCTCAGGGTCGCCCGGTGCGCATCCCGTCGTCGTCGTGCCGCCCAGATCGCTGGAATCGACGACGACGGTGACTCCGGTGCCGGCGGCGCACGCGTCGGCGCGGCTCTGGGCGTTCGCCGAGACCGAGGGTGACGCCAACACCACCAGGCCGGTGGTGGCGATCGTCAGGAGGATTCCGGCGAAGGTTCGGAAGTGTGCGCGGGCCGTCATTGCGGGCCTTTCCTGCAGTTCGCGATGAAAGCCCGAACTGTTCCTCGACCTTGCGGCGCGCGAAACGCGCGACGCGAGGAGGTCTCGCGAATCTGAGCCCCGTGTCGCAACCACGTCGATAGGGGTGGTGATGTTCCGTGCGTGGGCGACCTTCAACCGGTGGCCAGACGCCTCGCGTGCCGAGGGCAGACAGCCCCCACCGGTACGCGAATGCATGAAACGATGGAATCGTCCGGAGCTAGTCCAGCGACTTCGTCAGCCTAGTCCGGCGATCAACGGAAGGCCACGAAATGGCAAGAATCTACACCAGGACCGGCGACGCCGGCAGCACCGGGATGCTTCACGGCGGCAGGGTCTCCAAGGGTGATGAACTCATGGACGCGGTCGGCGATATCGACGAAGCGGTGTCGGCCCTCGGCATCGCGCGGGCGGGCTGCGCCGAGCCCGAGCATGCCGCGATCCTGTTCCGGGTGCAGCGCGATTTATTCGTCGTCGCAGCCGATCTGGCCGCCAACCCGGAGCGCCGCGACCGCCTCGTCCCGCGCATATCGCAGGTCGTTCCCGAAATGGTCACGGAGCTGGAGGAACTCATCGACGGGCTCGTCGCCGCCCGGCCGCTGCGCCCGGTCTTCCTGATCCCCGGGTCGACGCCCACCGAGGCCGCCATCGACCTGTCCAGAACGGTCGTGCGGCGAGCCGAGCGGCACACGGTCCGGGCCGGAGCGGCCGGTCACTTGGTCAGCGATGACGTCTTCCACTACCTCAACCGGCTGTCCGACCTGCTCTACGTGCTCGCCCGGCACTCGGCGGGCCCTGAGGCAGAGCCCGCCAGCCACGACTAGGGACAACCGGAATCGGATCCCGTCCTGCCTGCTTCCTGCTCTGAGGACACCGTGGCTGAGGACACCGTGGCTCAGGACACCGTGGCCGTCGCCGGAGGAGCCGGCAGGCGAGGCGACGGCCTGCGCCGAGCACCCCAGGTTCGCCGCCATCCGGCACGGTCGAGGCCGGGTGCCGCCGACAGTCCTCCCGGCGGGACCGTGTGCGATCGGGCGGACGGCCGTGCGCTGACGTCGGTGAACTCCGGGACCGCAATTTCGTGGTCGATGACCGCACCGTCGGCGATGAAAGCCCCGCGGCCGATGTCCGTGTTACTGGCCAGGCGCGCCTCGTTTCCGACAATCGCATCGGCCCCGACATGCACGTTCGCGCCGACGAAGACCCGCGCTCCGATGATCGCCCCGTGGTCGATCCAGCTCCCCTGCCCGATCCACGATTCAGGCCCGACCTGGGCGTCACTCTCCACATACGTTGCGCTCGACACGTAGGCGCTCGGGTTCACCTGGGCGCCGGGCGACACCAGTCCACGCCCGTTCTCGTGACGCCGGTACTTCGTCACTTCGCCCTTCTCGAGTTCCACTTCCACACTCATTCTGGCCACTAGCAGTCTCCTCGATCTCATCGTTCGATTTATTAAAAGGATAACTCTGCTTTTAATAACCTGTCGAGGAAAGTTTCCCGGCGCTCACGGCGCGGGCGCCGCAGCGGCCCGCCCGAGTCATCCGTCGATGTCGCCAAGGCTAGACGGCGCTAGACGGCTCCCACAGGTTGATGCCCATGTCGACGGCGTGCTCGTCGACCGCCGCGATCTCGGCGTCGGTGAACGCAAGGTTGTCGATCGCGGCGATGTTCGTCTCCAACTGCTTCACCGAGGAGGCGCCGACCAGCGCCGTGGTGACGGTTTCGCGTCGCAGCACCCACGACAGGGCGAGCTGGGCGAGCGACTGACTGCGGGCATCCGCGATCTCGGTCAGGGCACGGATGCGCCCCACCGTCTGGTCGTTCACCATGTCGCGGCTCATCGAGCCGGCCTGCGAGGCGCGGGACCCCTCGGGCACCCCGTTCAGGTAGCGGTCGGTGAGCAGCCCCTGCGCCAGCGGGGAGAAGGCGATGCAGCCGACGCCGAGGTCGTCGAGGGTGTCGAGCAGTCCGTCTTCGACCCAGCGGTTGAACATCGAGTACGAGGGCTGGTGGATCAGCAGCGGCGTGCCCATCTCGGCCAGGATCGCGGCGGCCTGCCGGGTGCGCTCGGGCGAGTACGAGGAGATGCCGGCGTACAGCGCCCGACCGCTCGTGACGGCCGTGTGCAGCGCGCCCATCGTCTCCTCGAGCGGGGTGTCCGGGTCGGCCCGATGGGAGTAGAAGATGTCGACGTAGTCCAGGCCCATGCGGCCGAGGGACGCGTCGAGGCTCGAGAGCAGGTACTTGCGGGAACCCCACGAGCCGTACGGGCCCGACCACATGCCGTAGCCGGCCTTGGTCGAGATGACCAGCTCGTCGCGGTGCGAGGCGAAATCCTGCGCGAGGTGCACGCCGAAGTTGCTCTCGGAGCTGCCCTTGGGCGGGCCGTAGTTGTTGGCCAGGTCGAAGTGGGTGACGCCCAGGTCGAAGGCGCGGCGCAGGATGGCGCGCTGTGTCTCCATCGGTGCGGTGCCGCCGAAATTCTGCCAGAGGCCCAGCGAGATCGCGGGAAGTTTGAGGCCGCTGCGCCCGGTGCGGCGGTAGGGCATGGAGTCGTAGCGGGTGTCTGCGGGAAGGTACGTCATCCCTTCAGACTCGCACAGTCGGCTGGGCGGTCCTCTGCCCCACTGATCCGTCGTGTCATCCGATCGACCGATGCGCGGCTCCGCCGCAACCCTGCGAAGATCGAAGCTCCCCCTTTTTTTCGTCCCGTTCCCCACCCCCTGGAGTGTTCCCCCGTGTCTCCCCGCCTCTTCTACCGCACCATCGCCATCGCTGAGGCGGTGACCTGGACCCTCCTGATCGGCGGCATGCTGCTGAAATACGTGGCGGATGCCGGCGGCACCCCGGTGCGGATCGCAGGCTCCCTGCACGGGTTCGTCTTCATCAGTTACGCCCTGACCGCCGTGCTGGTGGGCTTGAACCAGCGCTGGCCGGTCCGGCTGATGGTGCTCGCCGTCGCCACGGCGATCGTGCCCTACGCGACGGTGCCGTTCGACATCCGTCTCGACCGCACCGGCCGGCTCGACGGCGACTGGCGCCGCGTCGCCACCGACGACCCGCGCGACCACACCTGGGTGGGCACGCTGCTGCGCTGGATGCTGAACCGTCCGGTGATCCTGATCAGCAGTTTCGCCGTGGCCGCGGTGGCGATCATGACGGTGATGCTGTCGCTGGGTCCTCCCGGCGGGCGCAGCTAGCGGGCGGCCAGGCCGCGGCCAGGCTCTAGCCGGGCGGTCTCGGAACCGGCGCTGAAGCGGCGCGGCGGGTAGACTCGCCAGGTCAAGCATCCGTTATCTCTGGGAGAACGCCACTCGTGACCGCTGTTACCACCACACCCTCCCGCGGCATTGCCGACACCGTTGCAAACGCGATTGCGACGCCCGAGAAAGAGCAGCCGTTCGACGCGCTGGGGTTGACCCCGGGCGAGTACGCCGAGATCCGCCAGATCCTCGGCCGCCGCCCCACCAGCGGCGAGCTCGCCATGTACTCGGTGATGTGGAGCGAGCACTGCTCCTACAAGAGTTCGAAGAAGTACCTGCGCTCGTTCGGCGAGAAGGTCTCCCCCGCCATGAAGAAGAACCTCATGGTCGGCATGGGCGAGAACGCCGGCGTGCTGGACGTCGGCGAGGGCTGGGCGGTCACGTTCAAGATCGAGTCGCACAACCACCCCTCCTACATCGAGCCGTTCCAGGGGGCCGCGACCGGCGTCGGCGGCATCGTGCGCGACATCATCTCGATGGGCGCCCGCCCGGTCGCCGTGATGGATGCCCTCCGCTTCGGACGTCTCGACGACCCCGACACCGCCCGCGTCGTGCACGGCGTCGTGTCGGGCATCTCCTTCTACGGCAACTGCCTCGGCCTGCCCAACATCGGCGGCGAGACCTGGTTCGACAAGGTCTACCAGGGCAACCCGCTCGTCAACGCGCTCTCCGTGGGCGTGCTGCGCCACGAGGACCTGCACCTCGCCAACGCCACCGGCGCCGGCAACCAGGTGGTGCTCTTCGGAGCCCGCACCGGCGGCGACGGCATCGGCGGGGCATCCATTCTCGCCTCGGACACCTTCTCCGAAGGCGGCCCGACCAAACGCCCCGCCGTGCAGGTCGGCGACCCGTTCGCCGAGAAGGTGCTGATCGAGTGCTGCCTCGAGCTCTACCGCGAGAAGCTCGTCGAGGGCATCCAGGACCTGGGCGCCGCAGGCATCTCCTGCGCCACCAGCGAGCTCGCCTCCAACGGCGACGGCGGCATGTTCATCGAGCTCGACAAGGTGCTGCTGCGTGACCCCACCCTGACGGCCGAAGAGATCCTGATGAGCGAGAGCCAGGAACGCATGATGGCCGTCGTCACCCCGGAGAAGCTCGCCGGCTTCCTCGCTGTCACCGCCAAATGGGATGTCGAGACCAGCGTGCTCGGCGAGGTCACCGACTCCGGCCGGCTCATCATCGACTGGCACGGCGAGGAGATCGTCAACGTGGACCCGCGCACTGTCGCGGTCGACGGGCCGGTCTACGACCGCCCGGTCGCCTACCCCACCTGGCTCGACGCGCTGCAGGCCGACACCGCCTCCGCGCTGCCCCGCCCGACCTCACCCGAGGTGCTGCGTGAGCAGTTCCTGGCCCTGCTCGGCTCGCCGAACCTGGCCGACCCGAGCTGGATCACCGACCAGTACGACCGCTACGTGATGGGCAACACGGCCCTCTCGTTCCCCGACGACGCGGGCATGATCCGGATCGACGAGGAGTCGGGCCTCGGCTTCGTCATCGCCACCGATGCGAACGGCCGTTACTGCCAGCTCGACCCGTACCGCGGCGCGCAGCTCGCTCTCGCCGAGGCCTACCGCAACGTGGCCGTGACCGGCGCGGTGCCGGTCGGCATCAGCGACTGCCTCAACTTCGGCTCGCCGGAGAACCCCGAGGTGATGTGGCAGTTCGCCCAGACCGTCGACGGTCTGGCCGACGGATGCCTGGCGCTCGAGATCCCGGTCACCGGCGGCAACGTGTCGTTCTACAACCAGACCGGCGACCAGCCGATCCACCCGACCCCTGTGGTCGCCGTGCTCGGCGTGATCGACGACGTCGCCCGCCGCGTGCCCAGCGGCTGGCAGGACGACGGCCACAACATCTACCTGCTCGGCGTGACCCGCGAGGAACTGGACGGCTCTGCCTGGGCCGATGTCATCCACGACCACCTGGGCGGGCTGCCGCCCGTCGTCGACCTGGCCGGCGAAGCCGCCCTGGCGGGGCTGCTGCACGCGGCGTCGATCGAGGCGCTCATCGACAGCGCCCACGACCTCAGCTCGGGTGGGCTGGCGCAGACGCTGGCCGAAGCGGTGCTCCGGTTCGGGGTCGGAGCCCGCGTGTGGCTCGGCGACATCTGCGAGCGCGACGGCGTGGACGCATCCGTAGCCCTGTTCTCGGAGTCGGCCGGACGCGTGATCGTATCGGTTCCTCGGGAAGACGACGTAAAGTTCCTCGGACTCTGCGAGGGGCGGGGCTACCCGGTGCTGCGCATCGGCGTGACGGACGCGACCTCGGCGAGCCTGGAGATCCAGGACCACTTCACGGTGTTGCTCGCCGACCTGCAGACGCGTCACCGCAGCACCCTCCCCTCCCGTTTCGCGCAGTAGGGGTTCCTCCTCTGCCCGTTCTCCCGCCTCCCTCCTCCCTCCGCCCGCCCGTCCGACCCCGTTTCGCCCCTGCGTGCGACCAATCGGCCGCCATCGCCGGGATCAAAGTGGCACTTTCCGCGCACGCGCGAGCGTCTGCGGTCGGCGCCTGTGGATAGAGCACCGCGCGAATCGTAGCGGGTGGCATCATCGTGCGATGAGACCGCCTTCTGAGCTGCCGGCCGGGCTCGGTGATGGGCCGTTTTCCGTCGCCGACGCTCGACAGCGGGGAGTCAATTCCGGGCGGCTGCGGCGCAGCGACCTCGCGCGGCCCTTCCACGGCGTGCGGGTGCCTGTGGGGCGCGGCCCGTCGCCGGCCCCCATCAGCGACGCGGACAGGTGGGCCCGGATCCGTGCAGCAGCGCGCACCCGGGCCTGTGACTACGCGGTGCGGATGCCGTCAGATCAGTTCTTCAGCCACGCGACGGCCGCGCTTCTCCACGGGCTACCTCTTCCTGCACGGCTCCTCGAGCGGTCAATCGTGGATGTCGGCACAAGCATTCGGACCCGGCGCCGCCGCGGCAAGGGCGTGCGCGGGCATCTGATTCCGCTGGACCGGGTGCGCGTGGTTTCGGTGGGACACCTTGCCGTCGCTTCAGCGGTCGACGCGTGGGTCCAGCTGTCGACGGTCCTCACCCTCGATGAGTTGATCATCATTGGCGACTCCCTCGTGCGCCGACAGCGGCCTCCGGCCACGATGGCGGAACTCCAGGTGGCCGTTGCACGGCACGCGGGCTTGCCCGGTGCCTGTCGACTCCGCGAGGCCCTCGCCCTGGTCCGTCCGCGCACCGATTCGGCCAAGGAAACAGTGCTGCGCCTCCTCATCGTGCGGGCCGGCCTGCCTGAGCCGGAAGTGAACCTGACCCTCGTCAATCGATACGGCGCCTTCATGGCCCTGGGCGATCTCGCCTACCTGCGCTACAAGGTCCTGATCGAGTATGACGGCGGGCAGCACCGCGAAGACGAACGACAGTTTCACCGCGACATCGACCGGCTGGACGAACCCATGGAAGAAGGGTGGCGGGTCATCCGTGTCAACAAATCCCACTCTCCCCTTGCGATCATCGCCCGAATTCGCACCGCCCTTCTCGATCGCGGTTGGATCTCCTAAATCCCACCTCCCGCCCCATGCCTTCTCCAGGAGGTCGCGTGCGCGAGAAACGCCGCCATTCCCCATCGTATGGCGGCGTTTTGAGCGCACGCGGGGCCGTGCAGCGGGGCGACCGCTAGATCGAGAAGGGGGCGCCGAGGAGGAGCTCCGAGCGTGACCAGAGCGACTCTGCGACCGCGGGGTCGAGCGAGGTGCGCGTGGGCTCCTGCAGCGTCGGCAGGCCGCGCGTGAGGTAGCGAGGGCCGTAGTAGTCGCCGCCACGGGCATCCGGGTCGACGGCCGCACTCACCGTGGGCCAGGCGCCGGCGTCCTTGCCCTGAGCACCGAAGGACTGCAGGGTGTCGGCGAACCGGCTCGCACGCGACGGCTGATTGACCCCGCGGATGCCCGGCGTCAGACCCGAAATCGAGTAACCGGGGTGTGCGACGAGGCTTTGCACCCCGTCAGTGCCGCCGGCGCCGGCCGCCCGCAGCCGTCGATCGAGCTCGAAGCCGAACACCTGCATGGCGATCTTCGACTGCGCGTAAGCCTTCCACCGGTTGTAGCCGGACTCCAACTGCAGGTCGAGCAGCGGCGAGTCCAGCAGCCGTGAAATCATCGACCCGAGCGCGACGACCCGGCTGCCGGGCGTGCGCCGCAGAGCCGGCAGCACCCGCTCGGTGAGCGAGAAATGGCCGAGGAAATTGGTCGCGAAGACGAGTTCGTGCCCGTCGGGGCTCAGCTCGCGCCTGCGCGGCGGGTGCACGATGCCCGCGTTCAGGATCAACCCATCGATCCGCGGCAACTCCAGCAGCGCGTCCGCGGCACGGTGCACCTGGGTGAGGTCGCTCAGGTCCAGCGGTATCGCCGACACGGATGCCCCGGGCACCCGGGCGTGGATGGCCGCGACCGCGGCCTCCGTCTTCGGGAGATTGCGGCAGGCCAGCACGACGTGGGCGCCCGCGGCGGCGAGTTGCTCGGTGGTGAAGTAGCCGAGGCCGGCGTTGGCGCCGGTGACGACGAAGGTCTTCCCGAACTGGGCCGGAAGGGCGCGCGCCGCCCCGGCGAGCGCGTTGGTCTGAGAAGTCATGAGGTGGCCGGCGACGTGGTGGCGGAAGAAGCGGGGCTGGTGCCCACGACCGGCCGTGCGACATCTGTTCGTGCCCCCGCAGCTCGCGGCGCTGACCCGTTCGCGGACTCGGTGCCGGCGATCTTCTCGTGGTGGTGGATGACCTCGGCGATGATGAAGTTCAGGAACTTCTCGGCGAAGGCCGGGTCGAGCCGGGCCTCCTCGGCCAGTCCGCGCAGTCGCTGGATCTGTAACAGCTCCCGCTCGGGGTCGGCCGGGGGCAGGCCGTGCGTGGCCTTGAGCCGTCCGACCTGCTGGGTGAACTTGAACCGCTCCGCCAGCAAGTGGATCAGCGCGGCGTCGATGTTGTCGATGCTCTGACGGATGCTGCCCAGTTCGTCGATCGCTTCCTGCCCCGCGCCGGCGGGCAATTCCTCGTGTGCAGCCATGGTTCGACGATACCGTTTCGCGCGCGGTGACCGCACGATCGGCACTGCCCGCCGTCCCCGATGGAGGCCGAGGGCTCCTACCCGGACGCGGCCACCCGTTCCCAGCGCATTTCCGGCCGCTCCGATTCCGGCGCCATACCGACCGCCGTCAACTCCGTGACCGCTGCAGCGGCGCGGACGACTCCGCCGACCCGGACGACCCTGACGACCGGGCCGCCCTCACCGGCCGCGCCGACCGCCGCGCCGACCCCGCCCGCCCAGGCAAGAGCAGCCGCCGCTGGGTCAGCAGGATGCCGAGCAGCACCAGCGCCGCCCCGGCCGGCTCGTGCCACGAGAAGGTCTCCGAGAGCACGAGCACCCCCAGCAGCACCCCGACGACGGGTGTGACATACGTCACCGTCGACGCGTTCGTCGGTCCCCAAGCGCGCAGCACGTTGATGTGCCAGATGTAGGCAACGCCAGTGCCGAGCGCGCCGAGAGTGAGCAGTCCGGCCACGATCGGCACGGTCAGTGCCACCGGATACGCCGCCACCACCGGGGTGGCCACAAGCATGATCGCCCCGGCGATGCCGATGTTCAAGAACGCGAAGGTCGCGGGGGCGATCGGCCGGCCACTCAGGAACCGGCGCGTGTAGCCGAACGTGAAACCGTAGCAGACCGCCGCGCCCAGGCAGGCCAGCTGGCCCCAGAGGTCGCCGGTCAGGGCCGCGTAGCGCCACGGCGCGATGATCACGACAACGCCGGCGATGCCCACGAGGATGCCTGCCACCTGCCCGCGCACGAGCCGCTCCACCCGGAACGCGAGCGTCGCCATCACCGCGGTCATGATCGGCGTCACGGCGTTGTAGATGCTGGCCAAACTCGACGACACGTACTGCTCCGCCCACGCGAACAGAATATGCGGCACGACGCATCCGGTGATCGCGATCACCAGGAAATGCAGCCAGACCACCTTCTCGCGCGGTAGCACCGGCCCATTGGCCACACGCGGACGGCTGACCAGCACGATCAGGCCGAGCGTGAATCCGCCGAGCACCAGCCGCGACCACGCCACCTGGCCGAACGTGACCCCCTCGAGGGCCACTTTCATGAACAGGAAACTGGATCCCCAGACCACACCCATGCCCATGAACTGCAGGGTGACCCGGATTCGTCCGGCGGCGGAAACGTCTCTCACCTGCCGACTGTACCGCGCCCCGCCGACACTCCGCACGGACGCGCTCGACCGCGTCCCGCAGCGCGCGCCGGAACGCGCCGGAACGCGCCGGACGACGCAAACGGGCATCCGGCGGCGTCGCCGTCAGGCCACGTCTCTCGTCTCGAGCGGCCGCACCCGGTACTGAACCGATCGCGCGCCGTACCCGTCGAGCCGCGCCCGCAGCCCGGCCCGCACCCGAGGCCACTCGTTGTCGAGGATCGAGTAGATCACGGTGTCCCGCCAGCTGCCGTCAGCCCGGCGCCGCTCCCGGCGGATAATCCCCTCATACGTGGCCCCGATGCCCGCGATGGCCGCGCAGGACCGCACGTTCATCACATCCGCCTGGATCTTCACCCGACCGAACCCGTGGTCGAAGGCCAGCCCGAGCAGCAGTAGCTTCGTCTCCGCGTTGACGGCGGTGCCCCAGACCCGCGGATCGTAGGCGGTCCAGCCCACATGGGCCGACTCGTGTTCCAGGTGCAGGTCGCCGAGCGTGGACATGCCCACGAGGTCACCGGCGTGCGGGCCGCCGGCCACGCGCACCGCGTAGGGGAGTCCCGCCCAGTGAACGTAGGCATCCGCCCAGTCGGTGAACTCGGCCGGGTCGGTGCGGAGCCCACCCGGGCCGCCGCCAAAACCGCCGTCGAAAACCATTGGATGCGCGATCGCGCCGTGCAGCTCGGGCAGCAGCGCGCGGGTGAGAGGTTCGAGCCGCACATAGTGGCCCACGATGGCGATGCTCTGAGGTCGTTCGGCAGTCATGCCGACACTGTGGCAGCGCCAGGTTGCCACCGAATGAACGGCAGCGGTCAGGTCGGCGTGAACGATTTCGACGGAGATTGAGCCGAGAACGGATGCCGCGGGCCGGTTTTCGCCCCCCAGCAGCACAATCTCCGTCGAATTCGTCCGGGCACCGGGCGGAGCCCTTCAGCACCGCCCGCAGCCCGCAGCTCGCAGCTCGCAGCCGCGCTACCTCAGTCGACGAGATCGTGGCGCGAGATGATCTCCTCGCGGCCGGGACCGACGCCGATCGCCGAGATGCGGGCGCCGCTCATCTTCTCGATCGCGAGCACGTAGGCCTGCGCGTTCCGCGGCAAGTCCTCGAAGGTGCGCGCGCCCGTGATGTCATCGGTCCAGCCGGGGAAGTGCTCGAAGATGGGCTTCGCGTGATGGAAGTCGGACTGCGACACGGGCACCTCGTCGAAACGCACGCCGTCGACGCTGTACGCGACGCAGACGGGAATCGTGTCCAGGCCGGTCAGCACGTCGAGCTTGGTCAGCACGAAGTCGGTCACCCCGTTGATGCGGGCCGTGTAACGGGCGACGGGAGCGTCGTACCAGCCGCAGCGGCGCGGGCGCCCCGTGGTGGTGCCGAACTCGAAGCCGTTAGCGCGCAGGAACTCGCCCGACTCGTCGAACAATTCGGTCGGGAACGGGCCTGCGCCGACGCGGGTCGTGTACGCCTTGACGACGGCGATGATCCGGTCGATCCGGTTCGGGCCGATGCCCGAGCCGGTCACAGCGCCGCCGGAGGTCGCGTTCGAGGAGGTGACGAACGGGTAGGTGCCGTGGTCGACATCCAGCATCGTGGCCTGGCCGCCCTCGAAGAGCACGGTCTTTCCGGCGGTGAGGGCCTCGTGCAGCAGCAGGGCGGTGTCGGCGACCATCGGGCGCAGGCGCTCGGCGTAGCTGAGCAGGTCCTCGACAATTTCGTCGACCGTGATCGCGCGACGGTTGTAGACCTTGACCAGCAGGTGGTTCTTCTGGGCCAGGGCACCCTCGACCTTCTGGCGCAGAATGTTCTCGTCGAACAGGTCCTGCACGCGGATGCCGACGCGGTTGATCTTGTCGGCGTAGGTCGGGCCGATGCCACGGCCGGTGGTACCGATCTGGCGCTTGCCGAGGAAACGCTCGGTGACCTTGTCGACCGTGCGGTGGTACTGGGTGATGATGTGGGCGTTGGCGCTCACCTTGAGCCCGGACACGTCTACGCCGCGGGAGATCAGCGCGTCAAGTTCTTCGAAAAGCACCTCGATATCGACGACCACGCCGTTGGCGATGATCGGCGTGACACCGGCGGTGAGGATGCCCGACGGGAGCAGGTGCAGCGCGTACTTCTCGGTGCCGATGACCACGGTGTGGCCGGCGTTGTTTCCGCCGTTGAATTTGACCACGTAGTCAACCCGGCTGCCGAGGAGGTCGGTGGCCTTGCCCTTACCCTCGTCGCCCCACTGGGCTCCGATCAGAACGATCGCTGGCATTTAGTTTTCTCCTCGGATAAAGAACGCCTCGGTCGGCGGGGCCGGGTCGGTGGCCCGATAGCCGTCCGGCGTGATGGTTTCCTGATCAAGGCGGCTGATCACCGTGGGATCGGCGCCGTTCAGGAAGGTGGTGAGACGCTCGAACTCGTTCTGTTCATTGATCTCGCCCGCGGCCCGGCGCAGCGCGTAGAGCGCCCGCAGGACTCCGCGATTGGGTTCGTGGGTCCAGCGCACCGGGCCCTGGCCGTGCCAGCCTGCCTTGCGGAGCGCGTCGAGACCGCGGTGGTAGCCCACGCGCGCGTAGGCATACGACTCCAGGGTTCGACCCTCGAGGTGCGTGGCGTCGGCCAGCACGGCCCACGCCAGGGAGGACGTCGGATGAGCCTCCACCACGCCGGAAATGCTGCCGCTTTCGGCTCGGCGGAGCGCCTCGATCACCTCCGGTTCCGCGGGAAGAAGGGTCTCGGGCTGCTCAATCAAATTGTCGCCGGTCACACTCGATCCTAACAAGGCCCGGACCGCTCCTCGCCGAACAGGCCGCCGGAGAGGGAACCGAGGATGGCCGCGGCGACCTCGTCCCGCGGCCGGTCCGGTTCGAAAACGAGCCATTCCAGGCCCGCCATCAGCACGGCGCCGAACACGCTCGATGCCATCAGGCCGCAGGTCGAGTCGGCACGGCTGCCCGGTTTCGCCTCCGCGATCGCGTCGGCGAACACGGCGAGGGCCTCGTGCCGCAGCGCAAAGAGCGTCTTCTGCCAGGTGCGGTCGGTGCGGAAGATCTCCGCCGCCATCAGCTTGGACAGTGCTGTGTTCGCCGCGATCCGGTCGAGCAGCGCGTGCATCAGCGCCTCGAGGGCCGCGCTGCCGTGCAGACCGGCCGACGATCGGCGGAGGGTCTCGGCGAGCGCGCCGACCCCCTCCTGCAGCAGTTCCTCGAACAGTTTGTCTTTGGAGCTGAAGTTGTAATACAGGCTGCCCTTGGCCACCCCGGCCCGCTCGGCGACCTCATCCATCGTGGTGCCGCTGATGCCCCTGGTCGCGGCCAGCTCCAGCGTGGCGTCGAGGATGGCGCGTTTCGTTCCGGTGGCGCGTGCCATTGGAGTTCCTTTCCACGGGCAGGTTCGGTGCCGGCAGGTTCGGTGCCGGCCGGGACCGCTCTAGATGGTCAGTTCGGGGTGCAGCCGGCCCACGGTCCAGATCCGCTGGCGGCCGGCGCTCCAGGCGCTGATCGCGATCGAGCCGACCAACATCACGGCGAGAACGGCAACCGAAACCCACAGTCTAGAGTCGATGCCTCCGGTGATCAGTTCGCGCAGCCCGGTCACGACGTATGACGCCGGCATGAAGGGATGCAGCACCTGGAAGAACACAGGCGTGGTCTCCACCGGATAGGTGCCGCCCGACGAACTCAGCTGCAGCATGAGCAGCACGAGGCTGACCACGCGGCCGGCCGCGGTGCCGAGCAGGATGATGAACATCTGCTGCAGAGCTAGGAAGGCGAGCGTCGTCAGGTAGAGGAACGCGCTCATCCCGAGCCAGTGTTCGGGCTGCAGGCCGATGCCGTAGACCAGCACGAGCACCATGATCACGACCTGGGCGAGCCCGATGGCCATCGCCGGCAGAAAGCCGGTCATGGTCGAGCGCAGCCCGGAGGCGGCGCTGGCGAGGGCCCGGGTGGGCAGAGCCCGCAGGATCAGCCAGGTGATCAGGCCGCCGACGAAGGTGGCCAGGGCCAGGAAGAAGGGTGCGAACCCCTCGCCGAAACTGTCGGAGGCGTTCTCCCACTTCTGCACGAGCGTGACCGGGCTGGCGATTACGGCCGTCTTCTCTGCAATCTGTTCCGCGGTGAGGTCGGGGGCACTTTGCCCGCCTGTGGTGAGGGAGCCGGCGAGGGTGCCGCTGCCGGCGGCGAGTTCAACGGCGCCGGTGTTCAGGCTCGCGCCGCCGTCGGCGAGCTGCCGGGTGCCGTCGGACAGTGACCCCGTGCCCTCGCCCAGCAGCTCGCTGCCGGCGAGTACGGAGTCTGCCCCGGAAGCCGCGGTGGCGGCCCCCTCTGCCAGGGAGGCCGCACCGGCCGAGAGTCGCCCGGCACCGGTGGCCACCTGGGCGGCGCCGGAAGCCCCGGCGATCAGCTTGCCGGAGAGTTCACCGGCTCCGGTGGAGAACTGGTCGCTGAGCCCGGCGTAGGTCTGGGTCTGGGTGAGCGCGCCTTGGGCACCCGCGTTCACGGCTCCGGCGCCGGCGCCGAGGTGCTCCACGGCCGGCAGGAACGCCGACGCGGGGGTGCCTTCCGCTGCCGCCTGCATCTGCAGGAGCAGGTCGTGCAGTCCGGTCGACACCGAGGCGGTGCCGCCGGCGAGCGTGCCGGTTCCCGCGGCGATCTGGTCGGCGCCGTCGGCGAGCTGCACCGATTTCTCGGAGAGGGTCGCGGCCCCCGTGGCGGCGGCCTGCATCCCCTCGGACACCTGCACGGTGCCGTCGGAGAGGGTCACCGAGGAGCTGGCGAGCGCCCGGGCGCCGTCGGACAGCGTGTCCAGTCCGGTCGCCAGGGTGCCGGCGCCGTCGGTGAGGCGCGCGACGCCGTCGTCGAGGGTGAGCGCTCCCTCGGCAAGGGCATCGAGGCCGACCAGGAGGGAGCCGGTCCCGGCCGACGCTGTGGTGAGCCCGTCGAACAGCCGGCCGGCGCCATCCGCTGCCGAACGGATGCCGTCACCGGCCTCGTTAACCCCCACCAGGAGCGCATTGACGGTCTGGTCGCCGATCTCGGTGGCGACCGCGTCCCGCAGTTGAACCATGGCCTGCTTGCCCATGGTGGTGGCGAGGAAACTGTTGCTGTCGTTGTAGTCGACCTGCACGGTGGCCGAAAGCGGGGTGTCGGTGCCGGCGGAGACGGCGCTGGCCGAGAAGTCGCTCGGGATGGTGACCGAGAAGTAGTAGTCGCCGTCCCTGACGCCCGCGGCGGCATCCGTCCCGTTCGTCACGATCCAGCCGAGCTCGTGGCCGTCGACCAGCTCGTCAACCAGATCCTGGCCGGCGGTGACCGGTTCACCGTCCCGGCTGGCGCCGGTGTCTCCGTTGACCAGCGCTACGGGCAGGTGGTCGAGTTCGTGGTCGGGCGCCCAGAAGGCCCAGAGGTAGAGCGCCCCATAGATGAGCGGGATGAACATGAGCACGACGAGGGCGATCTTGGGCATCTTGCCCTTGCCGAAGCGGTGCAGCTCGGTGCCGGAGGAGAGGAAGGCGAACATTCAGCGGGTCTCCTGATTCAGTGGAACGGACGGGGTCATCCCAGCCTTGTTCATCATGACAACGGTCGGGTCGATGCCGAGCTCGGCCCACATCTCGGTTTCGGGCGCGGTCGCGGACGCGATCACGCTGGTTCCGGCGGCGGCGACACAGGCGAGGCGCTGCCAGAGGATGCGCCGGGACTCCGGTGCGTGCACCTGCTCGACCTGGTCGAAGAAGAGGATGCTCGGCTCGTTCATGACCGCGAGCGCGGCCCGCAGCAGCACGGTCTGCACCTCATTGAGGTCCCAGATCACGGTGTCGGCAGCCGGAATCGGCACTCCGCCGAACACGGGGGCGCAGACGCGGCGCACCTCGGTGTCGTCGACCGAGCGGATGAACGCCCACCAGGGGGAGATCCAGGCCGTGCGCTCACGGATTGCGGCGCCGACGGTGACCGATTCCTCGAGGGTGTCGACGTCGTGGAAGCCCGAGATGCCGGTGCGCTTCTGCACCCGGCGGGCCCGGCGGGGCAGCTCGTGGCCGAGCACCTCGAGGGTTCCCTCGCTCGGCTTCATGCGACCGGCCAGGGTCAGCATCAGGCTGGTCCGGCCGCTGCCGGTGGGGCCGCAGAGCACGGTGAGGCCGGTGCCGGCCCCAAAGCTCAGGGGCCCGTAGACCGAGCCCCGCTTGAATCGCAGGGCCAGGTCGTGCGCCCTTACTGTCGACTGCACGTCGATCCTCTCGTTTGTACTGACTAGTCAGTATAGAACGAGAGATCGACGTGCCGCGTGCCACGGCTCAGGCCTGCGCGCCCCGGGTGCCGCCCGGACGGCACCGTGGCCTTCGCCACAGTGAACGCCGTTCTGGCCGCGGCTAAGACTCCGGAGTACCGGATGCTGCGCGACGACGCGGGAATGTCACCGCGTCGCCGCGGCTGGGAAGCTTCGCGAGCTCGGCCTCCGCGGGGGTGGGAGCTTCGGCCGAGGCCGGGAGGGTCGACCAGCGCAGCAGAGCGGCGGCGCTCGTCTCCGCCGGAAGCTCTCCGGGAGACACCACCATCACCCGCGCATCCGTCAGCATCGCCGCACGGATCAGCGCGTCGGCGGCCGGCACCGATCCGAGCTCACTTGCGCCGAGGGCATCGGCCGAGGTGGCTGCCAGCCACGGCTCGCGGTCGAGGGCGATCAGAGTCGTCCCCATCATCCGGTCCGGGGCCAGCATAAGCACATCGACCTGGCCCTGCTGCATGGCCCGCACTACGGCCGCGAAGTCGAGCTCGGAGAGGCCGCTGCCCTGTCCCGTCCCCAGCCGCTCGAGGGCGTCGTGCTCCTCCTGCGCGAGAATCGCCGCGAGGTGGCGATTGAGGTCACCTTCGAGTTCCTCCTGCGTGGCACCACCCGGGCGGGTGTTCGTGGGAACGACGTGCAGCACCGCGCGGCTTGCGGGAGAGAGCTGGTCGACGAGCAACTGGCGGGCACGCACGTCGCCGGTGAGCACGAGCAGCTCGGCCTTACTGTCCCGCACGACCTCGTCGATCGCGGCGGAGATCTGGCCCTCGTTGCGCTTCCACACCTCCTCGGTGTGGTGCTGATAGCGCCCGTTCGCGAGGAAGTCGTCTTCGGAACCCACCTTCGTGAGAAACTCCGTGTCGCCCTCCACCTTCACCTTGGAGACCGGGTGCGAGCGGCTGAGCCGGTAGAGGGTGACCTCGCCGCCGTCGCGCCCGGCCTCGGCCACCACGTAGCTGAGGTCCCGCGGGCGGTGGATCAGCAGGGGGATCAGAGCGGGCACCGGCCCGTAGGAGACCAGCAACTCGCCGAGCGGCTCCCCCGAGAGCACCTCGTTGAATTCGACCACGCCCTGCCGCACGAACATCAGCCGGCTTATCGGACCGCCCACGCCCGGCGGCTCCTCAATCAGCTCGATGATGGTGCTGATGTCGATCTCCGGGGCACCGACGTCGGTCAGCGCCTCCCGCAGTGTGCGTTGGCGCAGGGAGGAGGTGCGCCGGGGGTTCTGCGCATCCTGGGTCACGTCAACGTAGGCACTCGACACCGAACCGGATCGACGGTACAGGTCCGCTAGTCCCTCATTACTGAAATCAGCCATGGCCGGAGTCCCTTCTGTGGCAGTTTGACAGCCACGGTATCCCCGGGCTCCGGCGTTCACAACCCTGCCGGGACGGCCCGCAACGGAGCGGAAAAACTGCCCCGCTCTGCCGTTACAGGGCGGTCTGCTGGTGCGTCGCGACGCACCAGCCGCCGTCAGCGAATACGTAGGTCGTGGCCGCGTTCGCCTCGATCACCTCGTCTCCGCGGTGGGCCAGGAGCCGGTAGACGAGCACCCCGGCGTGTTCGTTCTGACGCACCACGGCCGGCTCGCGCAGCTGGTAGCTCGTGATGGCGGGCATCTCCTTGAAGAAGGCGATCGCTTCGTCGCGGGTGACGATCCTGCCCGGCAGGATCAGCAGTCCGTCCGCGGTCATCGTTCGCCGGTAATAGTCTCCGCCGCGGCCGGCGAGAATCGCCTGCCACCCATCGTGCTCTTCGTGAAGGAGGCGGGCGGGCAGATCGTCAGTGATCGCAGTCATGACCCAACGCTAGCCCCTCAAAGCACCGACTGAGCCGCTGGGGTCGGGACTGAGTTCTGGATCTGCGGCCGGGCGAGCCGACCGTCAGTACGGCGCCGGGTCGGGCTCGGGATCGGGATCGGGCGTGCGCGGTTCCGGTGCGGGTCTCGGCACAGGCGACGCCGTGCGGATGACCGTGGCCGGCTCACTCACGAACGTGCGCCCGGTCGGCGACGTCCACTCAAGCGTGCCATCACCGATGGTGCAACACCTGCCACCCGGTCTCGCTCTTCAACGCATGACACGCCGGGCACAGGTGCGCGAGGTTGTCGTGCGCGGTCAGCCCGTCGAACTGCCAATCCAGGGAATGGTCCAGATCGCAATGCGCCG
>NZ_SOFU01000020.1:0-40067 GCF_004402245.1 Cryobacterium sp. TMT2-18-2 | reverse complement strand
TGGACGATCAGCCGCACCGGAACGCAGTACTGGCTTAGGCCACCGGTCGAGGTCGACCCGAAGCAGACGCTGATCGCACTGCCGAGCAAGCGGGCAGCGCTGTAGCGGTGGTCTCGACGGGCTCGCCCGCGACGCGGGATAAGCGTGGGTTCCGCGACTTCTGAGGGAGCGGTCCGTGGTTCCTGAGCGAGCGTTCCGTGACTCTCGTGACTCTCGTGACTCCCGTGTCTCCTCGTCACAGGTTGAGCTGCGACTCTCTCCCGAACGAATTCGCTGGAGATTCTGCTCGAAACTGTCCCAGGAAACCCAAATATGTGTTTTCAGACCAGAATCTGCGTCAAATCGGTCTACCACCGGGCCCGGAGCTGCAGAGGCGGTAGCGGTGTTCTCCGCGTTGCACGCGATTCCCGAGGGGCCGGGGCGCAGCAACCTCGCTGCCTCCGGATTCGAACGGGGGAAGGTCTTGGTGGCAGCCCTTCCCCGGCCATCGTCTGTGAGCACCGCGGTCTCGAGTCGTTGCGGTGGGGTCCGACGACGTGCTCCCAGACCCGACCGGCCGCCGCGGGCACCGAAGTCGACGTGATCCCGTCGCGCTCCGCAGCTGATCTGCGTGCCCATCGGATGGCGGCGGTCCCGTCCCGGTGGGGCTCAATGGTTATCGCTGACCTGTCGGTGGTGCGGGTGACCGGTGCGACCACGGCATAGCGACGCCGAGCTTCGTCGGAGAGCAGCTGTGGGCCAGTGTGGGCAAACGGCGCGACAAAGCCTTCAGATCGTGTCACCGATCAGTCCGCGACCCGAGTGTTCGCACGGACTCTGACAGTTGTGCCCCCAGGCAGATTCGAACTGCCGCCCCTGCCTCCGGAGGGCAGTGCTCTATCCCCTGAGCTATGGGGGCCAGGGAAAACACTAGGTTATCAGCATCCGGGCAGGCGATGTTCCGCATCGAGTTCGACGGATGCGGTCGAGCTCGCCCGGCACACCACCCGAACTCGACCGGTAGTGCCGAATTCGGCAGGTTCGGGCAGGTTCAGGTGGGTTCCGCCGCGCGGTCCGCCCGGGCGTGTTACTGCAGGTTCGCGATCGCCGCGGAAACGAGTGACTCGGCGTCGCCCGGCTCGACGAACTCGCTCGAGCCCACCGTGATCCAGTAGGTGGAGGTGAAGACCTGAGCCACACCAGTCCCGCCGGCAGCCGAAAAATAGCCCTCGACGTCGGGCGGCGTGCCATATGTGGGAACGATCTTGCTGGAGCTGCTGGCCTCGTTCTTCAGCTGCGACAGCAGCACGTCGTTGGGCTGGGTCACCGAGACCTCGATCGTTCCGTCGCTCGATTGATTGAGCAGTCCGCAATTCAGCCCCTGGTACTCTGCCGCCATCTGACCCGCGGCGATGGTCGGCTCGAAACCGGGGGCCGTGCCGTAGCTCGGGTTGAAGGCGTAGACGTCGTCGAGGGTGAGCACCTGGTCGCAGGTAAGTGTGACCGGGGTGCCTGCTGCCGTGGGGGTGGGTGTCGGCGTCGCGGTGGGCCCCGGTGTCTGCGTCGCGTTCGACGTCGACCCGGGAGTGGCTGATGGCGACGCTGCCGACGGGCTGCTGTCCGGGGTGGAACCCGAACCGCAGGCAGCCAGCGCCACGACGGCGACCGTGCCGGTGGCAAGGAGAAGGGTGGTGCGCAGGAGCCGTCCGCGCGGGAGTCTGGGCGAGAGGGAGTGAGTCACGCTTGACCTTACCAAGAGGGTTGTCTGTGACCGGGCCGGTAAGCTTGCTTGTCGTGACTCCCGCTGAGCTTTCCCAATCCCTGTTCGACCTCATCCTCCAGTTGAGCGAGCGTCGACGCGAGGCCGGAATCGACGTGACCGACGTCAAACTGACCGGGGCGGATGTCACCCTCGAGCGTCCGAGAAACCGCGACCACGGTGATTGGGCCTCCAGCGTCGCGATGAAGATTGCCAAGCCACTAGGCTCCAACCCGCGCGAGGTGGCCGCCGAACTGGCTGCCGGCCTGGAACAGCTTCCCGACGTGGCCTCGGTGGACGTCGCCGGACCCGGCTTCATCAACATCCGTCTCGAGGCCGCCGCCGCCGGCGCCCTCGCCAAGACCATCGTCGATGCGGGCCCCGCTTACGGCACCGGGCACCTCTACGACGGCCTCAAGATCAACCTCGAGTTCGTGTCCGCCAACCCCACCGGCCCCATCCACATGGGCGGCGTGCGCTGGGCGGCCGTGGGTGACAGCCTGGCCCGGGTGCTGCAGGCGGAGGGCGCCGACGTCACCCGCGAGTACTACTTCAACGACCACGGCTCGCAGATCGACCGCTTCGCCCGCAGCGTGCTCGCCGGCTACCTCGGCGAGCCCACCCCCGAAGACGGTTACGGCGGCGCCTACATCGGAGACATCGCCGACCAGGTCGTGGCCAGCCACGAAGGCGACATCGCGGTGCTGGCCCGCGACGAGCAGCAGGAAGTCTTCCGCAGCGTCGGCGTCGATTTGATGTTCACCGAGATCAAGGAGAAGCTGCACGGCTTCGGCGTGGATTTCGACGTGTACTTCCACGAAGATTCCCTGCACGAGTCCGGCGCCGTCAACCGGGCCATCGAACGGCTGCGCGAACAGGGCCACATCTTCGAAGAAGACGGGGCCATCTGGCTGCGCACGACCACGTTCGGCGATGACCGCGACCGCGTCATCATCCGTTCCAACGGCGAACCGGCCTACATCTCCGGTGACCTCGGCTACTACCTCGACAAGCGTGAGCGCGGTTTCGACCAGAACCTGATCATGCTCGGCGCCGATCACCATGGCTATGTCGGCCGCATGATGGCCATGGTCGAGGCGTTCGGCGACGTGCCCGGCGTGAACCTGCAGATCCTGATCGGCCAGATGGTCAACCTGCTGCGCAATGGCGAACCGGTGCGGATGAGTAAGCGCGCCGGAACGATCGTCACCCTCGACGACCTCGTCGACGCCGTCGGCGTGGACGCTGGCCGCTACTCCCTGGTGCGCTCCAGCAGCGACACCCAGCTCGACATCGACCTCGACCTGCTCGGCAAGCGCACCAACGAGAACCCGGTCTTCTACGTGCAGTATGCGCATGCCCGTACCTGCTCGGTCGCCCGCAACGCGGCCACCGCGGGGGTGGAACGCACCGCATTCGCCCCGGAGCTGCTCACCCACGACAGCGAATCGGCCCTGCTCGGCGTGTTGCAGGAATACCCGCGCGTCGTCGCGCAGGCCGCCGAACTGCGCGAGCCCCACCGTATCGCCCGCTACATCGAAGAGGTTGCCGGCTACTACCACCGCTGGTACGACAGCTGCCGGGTGATCCCGCTCGGCGACGAACCGATCACCGACCGGCACCGCACCCGGCTCTGGCTCAACGACGCCACCGGCCAGGTCATCCGCAACGGCCTCGGCCTGCTCGGCGTCTCCGCACCGGAACGCATGTAGGCATGGACGCGTCCGCCAGGAAATCCCGTCGTCGCGGGCTCGGGGCGTTCATCGTCGCGGGTCTGGTCGTGGTCGGGCTCGTCGCTGCCTTCTTCTTCGTCGACGGGGGACTGCGCAGCTACGCCGAGGGCCAGATCGAGCGGGAGATCGCCTCGAACCTGCCCGACACCGTGACCGGGGACGTGGCCGTCTCCATCGGAGGCCTGTCGGTCATCGCGCAGTACCTCGGCGGCAGCTTCGACCGGGTGGCCCTGGAATCAGGCACCCTGACCGTGGACGGCGTGCAGGCATCCGTGCACGTCGTGGCGACGGATGTCCCGCTTGACCAATCCCAGCCCGTCGGCGACGTGCGCGGCATCATCGACCTCGAACCCGACGCCCTCAACACCCTGCTGAGCCAGTCTCTGCCGAGCAATGTCCCCGATGCCGGCGTCGAACTCGGGCAGGACGAGATCAGCTACAGCGGCAGCCTGGAGGTGCTCGGCTTCCCGATCGGCTACCGCGCCTCGGCGACGCCGAGCGTGGACGCCGACGCACTGCTGCTCACGCCGAGCGGTGCCAGCGTCACCTCAGGCGGCGGCAGCATCGACGCCGGCAACCTGCTGTCTCGTGTTCTGGGGGAGGAACCGCTCCGCATCTGCGTGGCCCAGTACCTCCCCGAGGGGGTCACCCTTGCCGGAGTGAACGTGACCTCGGATCGAGCGCGACTCACGCTGCAGTCGAGCACGTTGACGCTGAGCCGCCAGTCGCTGACAACCCTTGGCAGCTGCGGAGCAGGCTGAGCCGTGAGCGGCACGCCGCGCCGCTCGCGGACCGTTCGAACCGCGACCAAACCGGGGCCTGACAGGGTGACCGCGGGGTCGTAGGCTGGAAGGTACCGCCGGTCGCGCATTCGCTTGTCCGAGGAGGCTCCATGACTGTCCTGCGCATTCAACACCCCGTGCCCGACTATGACCGCTGGAAACGCGCCTTCGACCTGGACCCGGCCGACCGCCGCGGATCCGGGGTGATCCGCTACACGATCCTCCGCTCGGTGACTAATCCGAACTTCGTCATGGTCGACCTGGAATTGGGCTCCGTCCGGGAGGCGGAGAAGATGCTCCTCAAGATGCGGCGCATCTGGACTAGCAGCGGCTCGTCGGTCATGATCGACCCGGAGGCGTGGATCGTCGACGTGGCCGAAACCGCCGCGCTGGTCTGATCGCGGCCCGCCCCGCTGCTCAGCCCGCGCCTCTCACCACGCAGCGGGACGTAACGCGATTCGGCGCGCACCGGCGGCGTTCGCTACACTCGGGACAGGTCTCCGGTCGCAGCCGACGGCATCCTTTCACTGGCTTCAGGGACCAATCCGGGTTCGCTCGCCACTCAGTGAGACACCCACTCGACATTTCCCGTGAGGTTTTCACCCGTGGCCACCAACCCGCTCGCCCCCGACTGGCTTTGCCTGCCCGACGACGCCAATGCGCTTGCCGACGGCCTCTGGCCGGCCACCATCGACCGCACCCCGCAGGGTGAACTCCTCATCGGCGGCTGCACCGCCTCCGCCCTGGCCGCCGAATACGGCACTCCTCTATATCTGGTCGACGAAACGGATGCCCGCGCCCGCGCGGCCTCGCTCCGCGCCGTCTTCGAGGCCGAGTTCGCCCGCATCGGCACGAGCGTGCACATCTACTACGCCGGCAAGGCGTTCCTGTCCACCGAGATCGCCCGTTGGATGCTTGCCGAAGGCCTCAACATCGACGTCTGCAGCGGCGGCGAACTCGCCGTGGCGCTGGCGGCCGGCAGCCCGCCGAACCGGCTCGGCTATCACGGCAACAACAAGTCCCTGGCCGAGATCGACGAGGCCTGCCGCGTCGGCGTCGGCACCATCGTGATCGACAGCCTGGTCGAAATCGGGCGCGTCGCCGCGGCCGCCGCCCGGCACGGCATCGTGCAGGCCGTTCGGCTGCGCGTGAACAGCGGCGTGCACGCACACACCCACGCATTCCTCGCCACGGCGCACGAAGACCAGAAATTCGGCGTGACGCTCGATGACGCCGCGGCGCTGGTGGGCCTCATCCGGGCCGAGCCGGGCCTAAGCTTCCGCGGCCTGCACTGCCACATCGGCTCGCAGATCTTCGGCGCCGACGGCTTCGCCGAATCCGCGTCGCGCCTCCTCGCCGTGCACGCCGCCCTGCTCGCAGGCGGCCCCGTCCCCGAGCTGAACCTCGGCGGCGGCTTCGGCATCGCCTACACGCTGGCCGACACCCCCACCCCGATCGGTGAGCTCGCGGCCAGCCTGGCCGACATCGTTGCCGCGCAGTGCAGCGCCCTCGGCATCCCGGTGCCCGTGGTCGCCTTCGAGCCGGGACGTTACATCATCGGCCCGGCCGGAATCACCCTCTACGAGGTCGGAACCACCAAGTCCGTCGACGTGGCCGGCAACCCGCGCCTCTATGTCAGTGTCGACGGAGGCATGAGCGACAACGCCCGCCCCGCCCTCTACGGCGCCGACTACACCGTGCGGCTCGCCGGCCGCGTGTCGGCGGCCGACCCGGTGCTGGTGCGCCTCGCCGGCAAGCACTGCGAGAGCGGCGACATCGTCGTCGACGCGGACTATCTCCCCGGCGACGTGGCCCCGGGCGACCTGGTGGCCGTCGCGGCCACCGGCGCCTACTGCTGGTCGCTGTCGAACAACTACAACTTCCTCGGCCGGCCGGCCGTGGTCGCGGTGGCCGACGGCATCCCGCGGATGCTGGTGCGCGGCGAGACCATCGCCGACCTGCTCGCCCGCGACACCGGGGTCTCGGTCTCGACCGGCTCGATCCCCGGCTCGAATCCCGGCTCGACCACCGGCTCGACCGATCTACCGAAGGAACCCGCCCGATGATCGAATACCGCAATCTGCGCGTCGCACTGCTGGGCGGCGGCTCCGTCGGCGCCCAGGTCGCCCGGCTGCTGCTCGAAAACAGTGAAGAACTCGCCAACCGGGTCGGTGCCAGCCTCGAGCTCGTCGGCATCCTGGTGCGCGACATCGACGCCGAGCGCACCGTCGACCTGCCCCGCGAGCTGTTCACCACCGACGCCGAGACCCTGATCCTCGGCGCCGATGTCGTGATCGAGTTGATGGGCGGCATCGAGCCCGCTCGCTCATACATTCTGATGGCGATCAACTCGGGGGCGGATGTCGTCACCGCCAACAAGGCGTTGCTGGCCACCCACGGGCCAGAACTCCTCGCCGCCGCCGACCAGGTCGGCGCACAGCTCAAGTACGAGGCGGCCGTGGCCGGTGCGATCCCGATCGTTCGGCCGCTCGGCGAGAGTCTCGGTGGCGACCAGGTCAACCGCATCCTCGGCATCGTGAACGGCACCACCAACTTCATCCTCGACCGGATGGACACTGAGGGGGACACCCTCGAGGAGGCTCTCGCCCTGGCCACCGACCTCGGCTACGCCGAGGCCGACCCGACCGCCGACATCGGCGGGTACGACGCGGCGCAGAAGGCGGCCATTCTGGCCAGCCTCGCCTTCCACACGACCGTGCCGCTCGCATCCGTCTACCGCGAGGGCATCACCGCCATCACGCCCGCGCAGATCGACTCGGCCCGCAAGGCCGGCTACGTCGTGAAGTTGCTCGCCATCTGCGAACGCCTCGTCGACGCCGAAAGCGGCCAGCAGGGCGTCTCCGCCCGGGTCTACCCAGCCATGGTTCACCGCAGCCACCCGCTCGCCTCCGTGCACGGCGCCAACAACGCGGTCTTTGTCGAAGCCGAGTCGGCCGGAAGCCTGATGTTCTACGGCGCCGGCGCCGGGGGCGTGGAGACGGCGTCCGCCGTGCTCGGCGACCTGGTGTCACTGGCCCGCCGCCACATCGCCGGTGGCCCCGGCGTTCCCGCGTCCCAGCACGCCGACCTGCCGGTCTTCGACATCGGCCAGATCGTCACGCGCTACGCCGTGACCCTGGAAGTCACCGACGAGCCCGGCGTTCTCGCCACGCTCGCCAGCGTGTTCAGCGACCACGGCGTGTCCCTGGCCCTGGTCGAGCAGTCGATGACGCCGGCGCAGCCGGGCACCGCGAGTCGCTCCGCCGTCTCCGCCACGGCTACCCTAGTCATCGGAACGCACGAGGCCACGGAGGCCGCCCTGGCGGCCACCGTGACAGACCTCGCCGCGAACAGATTTGTCACCAATGTCGCATCCGTTTTGAGAGTTGAAGGAGCCTGATGTCCAGCGAACGAGAGACTCTGCCGAAACCAGCCGCGAAGACGGCTTCCCGGCAGTGGCGCGGCGTGCTGCGCGAATACGCGGACCGCCTCAACATCACGGATGCGACGCCGATCATCACGCTCGGCGAGGGGGGCACCCCGCTGATTCCGGCTCCGGCGCTCTCCGTTCGCACGGGCGCGAAGGTCTGGATCAAGTACGAGGGCATGAACCCGACCGGTTCCTTCAAGGACCGCGGCATGACCATGGCCATCTCCAAGGCCGTCGAAGACGGTGCCCAGGCCGTCATCTGCGCGTCCACCGGCAACACCTCCGCGTCGGCCGCCGCCTACGCGACCCACGCCGGAATCCAGGCCGTCGTGCTGGTGCCCGAGGGCAAGATCGCCATGGGCAAGCTCAGCCAGGCCATCGCGCACAACGCGCAGCTGCTGCAGGTGCAGGGCAATTTTGACGACTGCCTCGACATCGCCCGCGACCTCTCCGCGAATTACCCCGTGCACCTAGTCAACTCGGTCAACCCCGACCGGATCGAGGGCCAGAAGACGGCCGCCTTCGAGGTCGTCGAGGTGCTGGAAGACGCGCCGGACATCCACATCGTCCCCGTCGGCAACGCCGGCAACTACACCGCCTACACACGCGGGTACACCGAAGAGCTCGAGCGCGGCGCCACTACGAAGCTGCCGCGCATGTTCGGGTTCCAGGCTGCCGGCAGCGCCCCGATCGTGCTCGGCCACCGCGTCGACCACCCGGAGACCATCGCCAGCGCCATCCGCATCGGCAACCCGGCCTCCTGGGACCTCGCCCTCGCCGCGCGCACCCTGACCGACGGCTACTTCGGCGCGATCAGCGACGACAAGATCCTCGAGGCCTACCGCATCCTGTCGGCCGAGGTCGGCATCTTCGTCGAACCGGCCTCCGCGATCAGCGTCGCCGGCCTGCTCGAACGCGCCGAAGCCGGGCTCATCCCGGCCGGCTCCACCGTGGTTCTCACGGTCACCGGCCACGGTCTGAAGGACCCGCAGTGGGCGCTCCGCACCGCGGACGGCTCCGACGTCAAACCGACCATCGTGCCTGTCGACACCGCCGAAATCGCCAGCGTCCTCGGGCTGGTCCAGAAATGACCATCGCCGAGGCCCTCTCGGGCAAGTCGGTGCTCTCGGGCCGTTCCGTCACCGTGCAGGTGCCGGCGACCACGGCCAACCTCGGCCCCGGCTTCGACACCCTGGGTCTGGCCCTGGCGCACCACGACCACCTCGAGGCCTCCGTTCGCGATGAGCCGGGCGTCACGGTCGAGGTGCACGGCGTCGGTGAAGGCGTGGTGCCCACCGATGAGACCAACCTTGTCGTGCGCGCCCTCATCCACACCTTCGCCGCCTACGGCCAGGAACTGCCCGGACTGAACCTCGTTGCCCACAACGAGATCCCGCACGGCCGCGGCATGGGCTCGTCCGGCGCCGCCATCGTCGCCGGGATCATGGCCGCGAAGGGCCTGCTCGAGGGCATCGTCGACATCGATGCGGAGGCGCTCCTGGCCCTCGCGACTGAGATGGAGGGGCACCCCGACAATGTGGCGCCGGCACTGTTCGGGGGTCTCACGATCGCGTGGATGACACCCGACGGACCGCGCCACAAGAAGCTGATGGTGCACCGCGGCGTCAAGCCGCTCGTGTTCGTTCCGGAGCACGCCATGTCCACGGCGCTCGCCCGCAGCCTGCAGCCCGAGAGCGTGCCGCACGAAGACGCCGTCTTCAACCTGTCGCGCTCGGCCCTCCTGATCGCCGCCCTGATCCAGAGCCCCGAGCTGCTCCTCGCGGCCACCGAGGACAAACTGCACCAGAGCTACCGTGCCGCCGCCATGCCGGAGACCAACCGGCTGATCACCCTGCTCCGGGAGCACGGCTTCGCCGCCGTCGTCTCCGGCGCCGGCCCATCGATCCTGGTGCTGGCCAGTGACCCAGGGCAGCGACTCGTCGCGGCCGAGCTCGTCGCCGCCGAGTCCGAAACGCCCTGGCAGGCGCTGATGCTGGCCGTCGACGTGCTGGGCGCAACCGTCACCCGCACCGAGCGTTAGAGAGCCGAGTCCGAATCGATTGGGTGTGTCGCTCCCGGTCGGTCAGCCGGCTGCACCGCCCGGGCGGTGTTCCTCGCCGTCGCAGTGCCCGCTCCGGTTGGACCCGGTAGCGGTGACTCATCGCTGACGGCTGTGAGGGCTCACTCATGTCACGGAGTAACTGAAAGCCGAGGACACGCCGTATCCGGGCGGTCCTCGGCGTTCTCACGTTCTGCTACAGTGAACGTGCACCCGATGGAACCGCGTAACGCCCGGCTCCCTTCTCCGGTGCATTCCCTGTAACTCACTGCTATCGCATCATCTATGCGTAGCTGTGTGTGTTCACTTCAATCCACATCACTTTGGGATTGGACCACCCGCAGCGCGTGAGACGCTGCAACAGCTTCCCTGGCCAGCACGCATGACGCCAGGGGAAAGGACAATTTTCGTGACTGACGTCAACCTCCTCACCCCCGGTGCGGATTCCTCGCACCTCACCACCCTTCGCGTCGCCGAGCTTCTGGCTCTGGCGATCGAGCTGGGTATCCCGGGTGCATCCAAGCTTCGCAAGGGAGAGCTCGTAGGAGCAATCACCGCCGAGCAGGCCAAGAGCGCATCCTCGGGTGTCTCCGCCGAGGCCACGCCCGCCGACACCACGCCCGCCGACACCACGGCCGCCGATCCCGTCGAAGAGGCGACTCCCACGGCCGACGCTGCGACCGACGCGGCCTCGACCACCGACGTTGCTGCCAACGTCACCGGCGCCGCGCCGCGCAAGCGCGTGTCCCGCCGCGCCTCCACCGCGACCGCGGCTCCCGCCGTGGCACACGTCAACGCTGACGGCGACCTGGGCATCGGCATGATCGTTCCGGATGACGCCGCGACCCTCCGCCGCACGACCGCCCCCACCACCTATGCCGGCACCGTGCCGGAGTCACCCGCGACCGAGACCGTAGCCCCGGCCACGAAGCCGGTCCGCCAGGCTCGCAAGCGTGCCACGTCGGTCACTGTGAAGGCGGCCGCCGAAGCGGCCGCCACCCCCATCGTGGACACCGAGGCCCCCACCGTTCAGACTGAAACAATCACCGAGGCTGCCGCCGAGACCGCAGTCGTGGCCGAGGAGACCCCCGCCATCACCGAGTCGGCGCCCGAGGCCACCGGTTCCGGCCGGTCGCGTCGCGGTAGCTCACGCGGTGGCCGCAACGGCGGTGCCCGCAACAGCATCGACGCCCGCAACAACGCCGACGAGCTCGGCACCGAGACCGGCACCGAGACCGGAACCGAGCAGCACGCCCGGGTCGAGAACGCCGTCACCGATCGGGCCGAATCGACCGAGCAGGGCGAGCACGCCGGTCAGGGCGAACTGTCCGAGCAGACGGAACAGCCCCGACAGGGCCGCAACCGCAACCGCAGCCGCGGGGGCGACCGCACGCAGGGCGCCGAGCGCGGCGAGGAGACCGCCCGCCAGCAACGCCAGACCGGCAACCGCGGCCAGGGCCAGAGCCAGGACAATCAGAATCAGGACCGCAACCAGGGTCAGGATCGAAACCAGGGTCAGGACCGCCAGGCCCCGCAGAGCCAGGATCGCGCCCAGGACCGTCAGGACCGCCAAGAGCGCCAGGGTCAGGACCGCCAGGACCGCAACCAGGGCCAAGAGCGTCAGGGCCAAGAGCGTCAGGGTCAGGATCGTCAGGGTCAGGACCGCAACGCCGGTCCCGACCGCGCCGGACTCGAAGACGACCTGAACGGCCGGAGCAACCGCAACCGTTTCCGTGACCGCAAGCGTCGCGGCGTCACCACCGGCGACGACTTCGAGCCGGAGCTGAACGACGACGACGTGCTGATCCCCGTCGCCGGCATCCTCGACGTCCTCGACAACTACGCGTTCGTGCGCACCTCCGGCTACCTGCCGGGTGCCAGCGACGTCTACGTCTCGCTCGGCCAGGTCAAGAAGTACAACCTGCGCAAGGGAGACGCCGTCGTCGGCTCCATCCGCCAGCCCCACGAAGGCGATCAGAGCGGACGCCAGAAGTACAACGCGATCGTCAAGGTCGACTCCATCAACGGCCTGACCGTCGAAGAGGCCGCGAACCGCGTCGAGTTCCAGAAGCTCACGCCGCTGTACCCGACGGAGCGGCTGCGCCTCGAAACCGAGCCGGGCAAGCTGACGCAGCGGATCATCGACCTGGTCGCCCCGATCGGTAAAGGACAGCGCGGCCTGATCGTCGCACCGCCTAAGGCCGGCAAGACCATCGTCATGCAGCAGATCGCCAACGCCATCGCCACGAACAACCCCGAGGTCCACCTCATGGTCGTCCTGGTCGATGAGCGTCCCGAAGAGGTCACCGACATGCAGCGCACGGTGAAGGGTGAGGTCATTGCCTCCACCTTCGACCGTCCCGCCGAAGACCACACCACGGTCGCCGAGCTCGCCATCGAGCGTGCCAAGCGTCTCGTCGAACTGGGCCACGACGTCGTTGTGCTGCTCGACTCGATCACTCGCCTGGGCCGCGCCTACAATCTGACGGCCCCGCCGTCGGGCCGGATCCTCTCCGGCGGCGTCGACGCGTCCGCGCTGTACCCGCCGAAGCGTTTCTTCGGAGCGGCGCGCAACATTGAGAACGGTGGCTCGCTCACCATCCTCGCCTCCGCCCTGGTGGAGACCGGATCCAAGATGGACGAGGTTATCTTCGAGGAGTTCAAGGGCACGGGCAACATGGAGCTCCGCCTGTCGCGCCACCTGGCCGATAAGCGCATCTTCCCCGCGGTGGATGTCAACGCATCCGGAACCCGTCGTGAAGAAATGCTGATGAGCGCGGACGAAGTCAAGATCACTTGGAAACTGCGACGCGCCCTCGCCGGGCTCGAACAGCAGCAGGCACTGGAGATCATCCTCGGTCGCCTCAAGGAGACCACGTCCAACGTCGAGTTCTTGATGCAGGTTCAGAAGTCGATGCCGACCCTCGGTGGGTCAGACAAGGATCACTGATGTTCGAGTCTGTCCTGACTCTGCTGGCTGAGCACGATGAGCTCCAGTCTCAGCTGGCGGATCCCGAGCTGCACGCGAACCCGGCCCGATCGAAGAAGGTCAACCGTCGTTATGCCGAGCTCAGCCGCATCATCGCGGCCTGGCACGAGTGGAAAGAGATCGGCGAGAACCTCGATGCCGCGCGGGAACTCGCGGACGAGGACGCCGACTTCGCCGCGGAGATCCCCGGTCTGGTGGAGCAGCTGGAAAACGCGGCCGAAAAGCTGCGGCGCCTGCTGATTCCGCGCGACCCGCTCGACGCCCGTGACGTGATCATGGAGATCAAGATGGGGGAGGGCGGTGCGGAATCCGCACTGTTCGCCGCCGACTTGCTCCGCATGTACCTGCACTATGCGGAGTCGAAGCGCTGGAAAACCGAGATCATCGAGCAGACCACGAGCGACCTCGGCGGCATCAAAGACATCCAGCTCGCCATCAAGGGTAACGCGAGTGACCCTGCCGAGGGCGTCTGGGCGCACCTCAAGTACGAGGGAGGCGTGCACCGCGTTCAGCGAGTGCCGGCCACCGAGTCGCAGGGACGCATCCACACCTCCGCCGCCGGCGTGCTCGTCTTCCCTGAGGTCGACGAGCCCGAAGAGGTCGAGATCAGTGCGAACGACCTCAAGATCGACGTGTACCGGTCGAGCGGCCCCGGCGGCCAGTCCGTGAACACGACCGACTCCGCCGTGCGCATCACCCACCTTCCGACCGGCATCGTCGTGGCCATGCAGAACGAGAAGAGCCAGCTGCAGAACAAGGAAGCCGGCATGCGCGTTCTGCGTGCCCGCGTTCTGGCCCGGCAGCAGGAAGAAATCGACGCCGCCGCCTCCCTCGTGCGCAAGGGCCAGATCCGCACCATGGACCGGTCCGAGCGCATCCGCACGTACAACTTCCCGGAGAACCGGATCGCGGACCACCGCACCGGCTACAAGGCCTACAACCTGGACACGGTCATGAACGGCGCCCTCGACGCCGTGATCGACTCCTGCATCACGGCCGACGAAGCCACCCGGCTGGCCGAGATCGGTGATCACGACTGACCAACCCTGCACGCAGCGGTTGCCCAGCCGCCGGTCTCTCGTAGTCTGGAGAGAACGGCGGCTGGGCTTTTCGCATCCACCGTTCGACAACGAGGCGAGGATGCTGATGGAATCCCTGACGAGTCACACCGACTACGGCGCTGTGGGCCTGACCGAGGCGCAGGTGAATTCTGACCCGATGCTCGAGTTCGCCACCTGGTTGGCGGCCGCCGAGGGGGCCGGGCTGTATGAGCCGAACGCCATGGTCGTCGGCACCATCGACCCCGACGGGCGGCCGAGCAGCCGCACGGTGCTGCTCAAGGGGCTCGACGGCAGCGGGTTCGAGTTCGTCACCAACTACGACTCGCGCAAGGGGCGCGCGCTCCGGAAGAATTCCGGTGTGACGCTGCTATTCCCCTGGTACCCGATGCAGCGCCAGGTGATCGTCTACGGCACGGCCCACGCCACGGATGCCGCCGTCAGCGACGCCTATTTCGCGCGTCGTCCGCGGCCCGCCCGGATCGCCGCCCTGGCCAGTGAGCAATCGGAACCGATCGCGAGCCGCGAACTGCTCGAGGAACAGGTGCGCGCGGTCGACCGGCGGTACCCCGACGACACGGAGATCCCGCGGCCCACGGACTGGGGCGGGTTCCGGGTCATTCCGCACGCGATCGAGTTCTGGCAGGGCCGCACGTCCCGGCTGCACGACCGCCTGCATTTCACGGCGCTGGCGGGCGGCGGCTGGACGCGGGAGCGCCTCCAGCCGTAGCACCCGCCAGGGCGGCCACGATCGCTGCGCGGGCAGCGGCGGCGGCTGCGATGGCTACTCGGCCAGGTCGGAGTAGTGGATGGCGGCCACGTCCGGGTGCGCGCGCAGTCGGCTCTTCAAGGCATTCTCCCCGTAGGTGGAGAAGATCGGGTTGTCCGGGTCGGCCGTGACCCCGGGCGCCTCGAGGGAGTCCGGCAGGGTGAGCAGCGGGATGGTCGCGTCGAGCGCGGGGCCGAAGAAGAACGGAATCGAAACCCGGTCGTCGCCGATCAGAGGCGAGATCACCCGGTGCACGGTGGCCTTGAGATAGCCGTTCGTGGCCACCTCCAGCAGCTCGCCGATGTTGACCACGAAGGCGCCGTCGAGCGGGGGAGCGTCGAGCCAGTCGCCATCCTTCTCCACCTGCAGGCCACCCTTGCCGGGTTCGACGAACAGGAGGGTCAGCACCCCGGAGTCCTTGTGCGCGCCGACGCCCTGCCGGGGAGTGGGATCGGATTTGCCGGGGTAGCGCACGATCTTGATCAGGGTGAACGGCTTCTCGGCGAAGGCCGCGTCGAACACGTGCTCGTCGGCACCGAGAGACAACGCCCAGGCCTGCATCAGGCGGAGGGCGACCGCGGTGAGCTCGTCGCGCCAGAGGGTCATCACGTCTCGTAGCGCGGGGAGAGTGGACGGCCACTGGTTCGGTCCCTCGAGACGCAGGTAGTCGGCATCCGTGGGACGCGGAAGTGCCGGGCGTTCCGGCCCGATGTCAATCTGCTCGCGCCAGTCAACCGTACCCTGGGTGAGCTCGCCGCCCACCCGCGTGTAGCCACGGAAGTGCGGGCTCCGCAGGTTCTCGATCGCCATCTTGTCGGCTTCGGGGAGGGCGAAGAAGGCTCGGGCGGTGTGCATGACCCGATCCGTGAGGTCCGCGGGCACGCCGTGACCGGTCAGGTAGAAGAACCCGAAGGAGTGGGTGGCCTCCCGCAGATCGGCCCGAAAAGCCTCCGCCTCCGCCTCGCCCCGGTCGAGCCGCGAGAGGTCGAGTACGGGGAGGGTGAGGGCGGCGGTATCGGTGGTCATTGGTCTCTATCCCTCAGTCGTCGCCGGGCAGCAGCCCGCGGGCGGATTCGATGGTGTCGGTCTTGGCCGGCTGCACGATGGCCGGGATCCCCAGCAGCAGCGACTTGGGTGGGGCATCGCGGGTCACCACCGCGTTGGCGCCGATGGTACTCCAGGCGCCGATGACGATGGGCCCGAGCACCTTGGCGCCGGCGCCGATCGTCACCCCGTCGTGCAGGGTGGGGTGCCGCTTCTCCCCCCGGGCCACCCCGTGCCGGGTCTTCCCGCCGAGGGTGACTCCGTGGTAGAGCATCACGTCATCGCCGATGTCCGAGGTCTCCCCGATCACCACGCCCATGCCGTGGTCGATGAACAGCCTCCGGCCGATGCGGGCGCCGGGGTGGATCTCGATCCCGGTCAGGAACCGGGTGAACTGCGACAGGAGCCGGGCCGGAAGCCGCAATCCGGCCTCCCACAGCCGGTGGGACACTCGATACGACCACACGGCGTGCAGACCGCTGTACGCCAGGAACACCTCGATGTTGCTGCGGGCGGCCGGGTCGTGGGCGCGCGCCATAGCCAGGTCCTCACGGATGCTCGACAAGACACCCATTCGCTGCGTCGCCTGCCCGGTTCCGCCGACTAGTCCAGCAGGTCCTCGTAGAGCACCGTGGAGAGGTACCGCTCGCCGAAACTCGGCATGATAGCCACGATGGTCTTGCCGGCGTTCTCGGGGCGCTTGGCCTGTTCGATGGCCGCCCAGACAGCCGATCCGCCGGAAATGCCGGAGAGGATGCCCTCATCCGTTGCCAGCGCGCGCGCCGTGGACACGGAGTCGGCGAGCGTGACGTCGGTGACCTCATCGTAGACGTGCGTGTCGAGAACGTTCGGTATGAAGTTGGCGCCGAGGCCCTGGATCTTGTGAGGTCCGGGCTTGCCACCGGTGAGGATGGGGGAGTCGATCGGCTCGACGCCGACGATGCGCACGGATGGCTTGCGTTCCTTGAGCAGCTGACCGGTGCCCGTGATGGTCCCTCCGGTGCCGATTCCGGCGACGAGGATGTCGACGGCTCCCGCGGTGTCGTCCCAGATCTCGACGCCGGTGGTCGCGTAGTGGATGGCCGGGTTGGCCGGGTTGTCGAACTGGCGGGCCAAAATCGCCCCGGGGGTGGCGGCGGCGATTTCCTCGGCCTTCGTGACCGCGCCGCGCATGCCGTCGGAGCCCGGCGTCAGCACGATCCGGGCGCCGTAGGCGCGCAGCAGCTGGCGGCGTTCGCGGCTCATGGTCTCCGGCATCGCCAGGATGACCGTGTACCCGCGGGCGGCGCCCACCATGGCGAGGGCGATCCCGGTGTTGCCGCTGGTGCCCTCGACGATGGTTCCGCCCGGAGCCAGCTCGCCCGAGGCCTCGGCCGCATCGACGATCGCGATCCCGATCCGGTCCTTCACACTGCCCGAGGGGTTGTAGAACTCCAGTTTCACCAGAACCGTAGCGTCGAGGCCGGCGGTGAGTCGGTTCAGCTTGACCAGAGGGGTCTTGCCGACTGCAGCAGTGATATCGGAGTAAATCTGTGCGGGCATCGGTGGTCGCCTTTCGATCGGGGTCAGGAACCTCGCCCAGCCTACGGCTCCGGCAGAGGGCGCGTGCGTGCGTTACATTTCAATACGTGACAACTCCGCACGGCCACCATTCCATTCCCATCAGCTCAATTCCTACCGACATTGTTCCCACCGACATTGCCGAATTGCGCACCCGGGCCATCGACTCCCTTTCCCAGGCGGGGATCAGCGACCCCGACGTCGACGCCGATCTCCTGATCGGTCACGTTCTCGCCCAGAGCCGCGGCCAGGTGCAGGCCGCCGCCATCCTCGGCACCGCCCTGGACGCCGCGGATGCCGCGACCATCCGTGAACTCGTTCGTCGCCGCTGCCTGCGCGAGCCGCTGCAGCACATCACCGGGCGGGCACCCTTCCGCTCCCTCGAACTGTTCGTCGGACCGGGCGTGTTCGTTCCCCGCCCTGAGACTGAGCAGGTGGCGCAGTTCGCCATCGACGCGCTCCGGGCACTGCCCGACGCGGAGCCGATCGGGGTGGACCTCGGCACCGGCAGTGGCGCGATAGCGCTTTCCCTGGCGGTCGAGGTGCCGAACGCGCGCATCTGGGCGGTCGAGAACTCGCCGGAGGCCTTCCCCTGGACCTCCCGCAACTTCGAGCAGGTAGCCGCGCCGAATGCCACGCTGGTGTTCGGCGACCTCACCGACGCGCTCACCGAACTCGACGGAACCGTGGCCGTGGTCATCTCCAACCCGCCCTACATTCCGACGGATGCGATCCCGCGCGACCCCGAGGTACGCCTCTTCGACCCGGCCCGCGCCCTGTTCGGCGGCCCCGACGGGCTCGACGTGGTGCGGCACGTCTCCCGCACGGCCCTGCGCCTCCTGCGTCCCGGCGGCCAGATCGTGATCGAGCACGGTGAGCTGCAGGGGGCGCAGATCCGTGCCCTCCTGGCCGCCGACGGCTGGCGCGTCCCGGCCACTCACCGCGACTACACCACCCGCGACCGCGCCACCACGGCCCTCGCCCCCGTTCCCGCCGATCGGTGAGGGCGGTTCCCTCCGGGCGACTGCAGTAGAATCAGGCACAATGACTCGCATCTATGACTGCTCGGTTGACACGGAATACGCGGCCGGCATGAGGCTCGCGCGCTCGGCCATCGGCCGCGGCGCGCTCGTTGTCATCCCCACCGACACTGTCTACGGCATCGCCGCGGACGCCTTCGACCCGGAGGCGGTCCAGCGCCTCCTCGACGCCAAGGGCCGCGACCGTTCCTCGCCGCCGCCCGTGCTGATCCCCGGAATTCCCACCCTCGACGCCCTGGCCCAGAACATTCCGCAACCGGTGCGCGAGCTCGTCGCCGCGTTCTGGCCCGGTGGTCTGACGGTGGTGCTGAACGCCCAGCCGTCGCTCGCCTGGGATCTCGGTGACACCCGCGGCACGGTGGCCCTGCGGATGCCGAGCAACCCGGTTGCCCTCGACCTCCTCTCCGAGACGGGACCCTTGGCCGTGTCATCCGCCAACACCAGCGGCCGGCCCTCCGCGATCGACGCGGAAGGCGCCGAAGAGATGCTCGGCGGCAGCGTGGCCGTCTACCTCGACGGCGGAACGGCCGGACTCGGCTACGAACCCATCGGCGACCGGCCGGGGGACACCTCGTCGACCATCGTGGATGCCACCGGCTTCGACTCCAACGGCGGCAAGGTCGTCATCGTGCGGAACGGCGTGATCTCACGGGAGACCATCGAAGCCGTGATCGGAGAGGCGCTCGCGCCGATCGGGTTCGGCGCGCCTGAGGACAAGCCCGCTGCCGAAACCACCACCGAGCCGACCACCGAGCCCGGCACCGCAGTGAGGACCGAACCGGTCGATCCCGCTGCAGACGCACGCTAGCAATGACCGTCTTCGTCCTGCTCAGCCTGGTCTCGGCCCTGGTGACCCTCGGGTTCTCCGTTCTTGTACTCAAGCTCAGTCACCGCTACCGCCTCTATCCGAAGATCCGCGAGCGCGATGTGCACACGCGGCCCACGCCCCGCCTCGGCGGAATCGCGATCTTCGTCGGCATCGTCGCCGCCTTCGGTGTGGCCTACCTGGTTGCGGCCCGCTTCGCGCCGCTGCGACTCATCTTCAGTGACCCCCAGCAGATCCTCGCCATCCTGGGTGCAGCCCTGCTGATCGTGCTGCTGGGAGTGGCCGACGACCTCTGGGACCTCGACTGGATGACCAAACTGGCCGGGCAGTTCATCGCTGCCGGCCTCATCGCCTGGCAGGGCGTGCAGGTGTTGTCGCTGCCGATCGGCGGGCTGACCGTCGGGTCCTCCTGGATGTCGATCCTGATCACCGTGATCGTGATCGTGATCGTGATGAACATGATCAACTTCATCGACGGGCTCGACGGGCTCGTGGCCGGCGTCGCGCTCATCGCGAACGGCGTGTTCTTCCTCTACAGCTACCTGCTGGCCCGGGACACCTCCCCGAGCAACTACTTCAACCTCGCCTCACTGATCGCTGCCGTCCTGGTGGGTGCCTGCGTCGGCTTCCTGCCGCTCAATTGGCGGCCGGCGAAACTGTTCATGGGTGATGCGGGCGCCCTCCTGGTGGGTCTGCTGATGGCTACGTCCGCGATCGCGATCACGGGCCAGGTCGACCCGACCGCCGTAAACCGGTCGCAGCTCTTCCCGGCGTTCATCCCGATCATCCTGCCCGTCGCCATCCTGATCATTCCGCTCCTCGACTTCGGTCTGGCGGTGTTCCGGCGCGTCCGGGCCGGTAAATCACCCTTCAGCGCCGACCGCAAGCACTTGCACCACCGGCTACTGGACATGGGCCATTCGCACCTGCATGCCGTTTTGATCTTCTACGGCTGGACCGCGGCGGCATCCGTCGGTTGCCTGCTCTACTTTCTGCTCCCGGTGTATTTCGGGCTGCCCACCTGGTATGCCACAATTTTCCTGATCGTCGCGCTGCTGATCTGCACCCTCGTCACGCTGGCTCCGTTGAGTCGGCGCAAGGCCGTCGAGTCCGCCAGCCAGCTCGCCCGAACGGCCGAACACAGAGAAGAAATCGCCCGACTCGACCGCCTCGATGAGGCGTCCGCGACGGTGGAGGAAAACGTATGAACGCACCCGATCCCACCAGCTTGCCCACCACGCTCCGAGCGGTGCCATCGAACGCCAGGGGGGTCCTGACCGCAGTCCTTCGATACACAGGCTTCCTCGCGATTGCCATCGCGATCGTCGGCGGCGGACTCGGCTACCTTTTCGCGTCAACCGAAGGCCTCATCAGCGCCCTCATCGGCACCGCTCTTGCCGTGCTGTTCGCTTCGATCACTGCCGTGAGCATCATCGGGGCCATGCGGTTCGACATTGCCGCTTTTTTCGGCATCGTGATGGGGGCATGGCTGCTGAAAATCGTCGTGTTCATCGTGATACTCGCTCTGCTTCGGGATGCTTCCTTCGTGCAGACGACAGTTCTGTTCATCACCGTCATTGCCGGAGCCATCGGCACCATGATCGTCGACGTCCTGGTGGTCTTCCGCTCCCATCTGGGCTACGTGAGTGACGCCGTGCTCCCAAAAAAATCCGACCACCCCAGGTCCTGACCGGAACAGGGGCGGTCGATTAGTCGCCGTGAGCGAAAGTTGATAGAGTCAAAAAACTGTCACCGGCCGCAGTGTGATCCACTGTGCCACAGACCACACTTGACCATTGTCGCCGTTGTGCATCCGCACAGAAACAGGAGATAGCGCTGTTGTATTACGCTGCGAACTTACTGGTTCCCATGGCTACCGGCGATGAGTTTCAGGCTCCGGGCATCAGTGAGTTCCTTGGTCTCCCCGCGTTGTTCTTTGAGGGAACGCCCTTCGAGATCAACCGGATCATCCTGGTCCGCATCCTCGCCGTAGCCGTGATGCTCCTGCTCTTCTGGCTCGCCCTGCGCAAACCATCCCGGGTCCCTGGCCGCGGTCAGAGCATCGCCGAGCTTGTACTGGGTTTTGTCCAGGTGCAGATCGCCGATCAGATCCTCGGCAAGGAGATGGGTCGCCGTTACCTGCCCCTGTTAGCCGGCATGTTCTTCGGCATCCTTGCGATGAACGTCACGGGCGTAATCCCGGCCCTGAACATCTCGGGCACGGCACTCATCGGCATGCCCCTGCTGCTCGGTCTCGTCGCCTACGTCGTGTTCATCTACGCGGGTATCAAGCAGCTCGGCGCCGCCAAGTTCTTCAAGAACTCGCTCTTCCCGGCCGGTGTGCCGTGGCCGATCTACATCTTGCTCGCCCCGATCGAGTTCATCAATATCTTTATCGTGCGGCCGATCTCGCTCGCTTTGCGACTCCTGCTCAACATGATGGTCGGACACCTCCTGCTCGTGCTGTGCTTTGGGGCGACGAGCTTCTTCATCTTCACTGCAGGTGGCTGGTTGGGGCTCTTCGGAATCGGGACGCTGGCGTTCGGGTTCATCTTCACTTTCGTCGAGTTCGCCGTGTTCATCCTCCAGGCGTACATTTTTACCCTCTTGACCGCGGTGTACGTCCAACAGGCCGTGGCTGAAGAGCACTGACACACACAACTGCGTCGACCGACGTCGTTTTCGATTGAAAGGACACACATAGTGGAATCCACCATTCTTGCCGAGATCACCGGCAATATCGCCACCGTAGGCTACGGTCTTGCCGCGATCGGCCCGGGTATCGGCATCGGTATCGTCGCCGGAAAGACCGTTGAAGCCATGGCTCGCCAGCCCGAACTCGCAGGCCGTCTCCAGGTCACCATGTTCCTCGGCATCGCGTTCACGGAGCTCCTTGCCTTCATCGGTGTTGCCGTCTTCTTCATCTTCGTCTAGGGATCGCCACCATGCCTGAGCTTGTTCTGGCAGCAGAAGCGGAAACGAATCCGTTCCTTCCTGCCATCTACGACATCACCTGGTCGGCTGTTGTCTTCCTGGTCGTCATGGTCTTCTTCGTGCGCTTCGCGATCCCGCGCTTCCGCCAGATCCTCGACGATCGTGCGGAGGCCATTGAGGGCAACATCGCCAAGGCAGACGATGCCCAGCGCAAGGCCGAAGCTGCTCTCGAGCAGTACACGACCCAGCTGGCCGAGGCGAGGGCCGAGGCCGGCAGGATCCGCGACGCCGCTCGCGTCGACGGACAGACGATCGTGAACGAGCTCAAGGAGCAGGCCGTCATCGCCGCCGCTCGGGTAACCGCGACGGCGAAGGCTCAGATCGTGGCCGAACGTCAGGCCGCAGTGATCTCCCTGCGCAGCGAAGTCGGCACACTGGCCATCGACCTGGCCTCCGGCGTCATCGGCGAAAGCCTGACCGACGACGAAAAGGCCAGCGGCATCGTCGACCGATTCCTGGCTGACCTCGAGGCCTCGGAGAAAGTGGTCCGGTAATGGGTAGCGCCACCAGGGAAGCCTTAGCCTCCACACGGGCGGTTCTGTCCCGCCCCGGGGGAACGCACGACCTCGCGACCGGCGTCAATTTGTTGAACTCCGGTCGTGTTATTGGCCACACGTCACAGCTTCGGTCGGCTTTGGTCGACCCGTCAGCGGATGCGGCGGCGAAGGCCACCCTCGTGAGCGCAATCTTCTCGGGCGCGATGACGCCGACCGCGCTGGAGCTGCTTCAAGCCGCCTCCGCCGCACGCTGGTCGAACCACACCGATCTTCTGGCCGGCATCGAAGACCTCGGCCTGCGGGTGATTGCGTCTTCGGCCACGGTCCCCGGGCAGGTGGCGGAGGAACTGTTCGCGTTCGGCAAGACCGTGTCGTCCAACGGCGAACTCGAACTCGCCCTCGCCTCAAAGCTCGGCACCACAGCGGCCAAGGTGAGTGTTGTTGACGCCCTCCTGGCCGGCAAGGTCTCCGAACAGACGCTCGCGATTGTTCGACACCTGGTGCAGCAGCCCCGCGGTCGCCGCATCGGGGATTTGCTGCGCTACGCCGCATCCATCGTCGCGGACCAGTCGGATAGCTCGATCGCCACGATCACGTCGGCCGCCGCGTTGGCTCCGGAGCAGGTTGATCGCCTTCGAGCCAGCCTCACGGTGCGCTATGGGCGTCGGCTCACGATCAACGAGGTTGTCGACCCCGAAATTGTCGGGGGCGTCCGCGTTCAAATCGGTGACGACGTCATCGATGGCAGCATTGCCACCCGTCTTAAAGATCTGAGAATCCAGCTCGCTGGCTGACCGCTTCAGTCAGTACCACACACCTCGGGACGGCAGCGTCTCGTGCACGACAGAACCTGTACACCCAGTACAGAAAAGGGAAGATGATGGCAGAACTAACGATCAGCCCCGATGAGATCCGTGACGCTCTCCAGGACTTCGTGAAGTCCTACGAGCCGAACAAGACCGCGACGACCGAGGTTGGCTACGTCACCACGGCCGGCGACGGCATCGCGCACGTCGAGGGCCTTCCCAGCGTGATGGCGAACGAGCTCATCACGTTCGCGGACGGCACCCTCGGCCTCGCCCAGAACCTGGACGAAGACGAGATCGGCGTCGTCGTTCTCGGCGAGTTCGCCGGAATCGTCGAGGGCATGGAGGTGCACCGCACTGGTGAGGTCCTCTCCGTACCCGTCGGCGACGGCTACCTCGGCCGCGTCGTCGACCCGCTGGGGGCGCCCATCGACGGGCTCGGCGAGATCAAGAGCGAAGGCCGCCGCGCGCTGGAGCTACAGGCACCCGGCGTGATGGACCGCAAGTCGGTTCACGAGCCCATGCAGACCGGAATCAAGGCCATCGACGCCATGATCCCGATCGGCCGTGGCCAGCGTCAGCTGATCATCGGAGACCGCCAGACCGGCAAAACCGCGATTGCGATTGACACGATCATCAACCAGAAGGCCAACTGGGCGACGGGCGACGTGAACAAGCAGGTTCGATGCATCTACGTCGCCATCGGTCAGAAGGGTTCCACGATCGCCGCCGTCAAGGGTGCGCTCGAGGATGCCGGAGTCATGGAGTTCACGACCATCGTCGCGTCCCCGGCCTCCGACCCGGCCGGCTTCAAGTACCTCGCCCCGTACACCGGCTCGGCCATCGGTCAACACTGGATGTATGCCGGCAAGCACGTCCTCGTCATCTTCGACGACCTGTCCAAGCAGGCCGAGGCCTATCGTGCGGTGTCGCTGCTTCTGCGCCGCCCGCCGGGACGTGAGGCGTACCCCGGTGACGTGTTCTACCTGCACTCCCGTCTGCTCGAGCGTTGCGCCAAGCTGTCCGACGCCCTCGGTTCCGGATCGATGACCGGCTTGCCGATCATCGAGACCAAGGCGAACGATGTCTCTGCCTACATCCCGACCAACGTGATCTCGATCACCGACGGTCAGATCTTCCTGCAGTCCGACCTGTTCAACGCCAACCAGCGTCCCGCGGTCGACGTGGGCATCTCGGTCTCCCGAGTCGGCGGTGACGCTCAGGTCAAGTCGATCAAGAAGGTCTCCGGCACTCTGAAGCTCGAGCTGGCGCAATACCGTTCGCTCGAGGCCTTCGCGATGTTCGCCTCCGACCTCGACGCGACGAGCCGTCGCCAGCTCGGTCGTGGCGCACGCCTGACCGAGCTGCTCAAGCAGCCGCAGTACTCGCCGTACCCCGTCGAAGACCAGGTCGTCTCGATCTGGGCCGGCACGAACGGCAAGTTCGACGAGGTGCCCGTGGCCGACGTCCTGCGCTTCGAGCGTGGTCTGCTCGACCACCTGGGCCGCACCACGAGCGTACTTACGACACTGCGCGACACCAACGTTCTCGACGACGCGACCATCGCGACGCTCGAGATCGAGGTCGACAAGTTCAAGCAAGGATTCCAGACGGGCGAGGGCAAGCCGCTCGCCTCGGTGGGTAAGGAAGTCTTCGAGGCGATTCCCGCTGACAAGGTCAACCAGGAAAAGATCGTCAAGCACCGCCGCTAAGTGACATCGGCCGCGCTCCCGACTCGTTCGAGCCGCGGGGCGCGGCCGGCATCACTCGATCGCCCGCACCAATTCAGCACTGACAAGGAAGCACAGGAGACACATGGGAGCGCAACTTCGGGTCTACCGGCAGAAGATCAAGTCTGCCCAGACGACTAAGAAGATCACTCGGGCCATGGAGTTGATCTCTGCCTCGCGCATTCAAAAGGCCAAGGCTCGCGTCGCCGCGTCAACCCCGTTCGCTCGTGCCGTCACGCAGGCGGTGTCCGCGGTAGCGACGTACTCGAATGTCGCCCACGTGCTCACGACCGAACCGGAGAAGATCGAGCGCGCTGCGGTCGTCATCTTCGCCTCCGACCGTGGTCTCGCGGGGGCGTTCAGCTCGCAGGTGCTGCGTGAGGCCGAATCGCTCAGCGAGCTGCTGCGCAGCCAGGGTAAGGACATCGTCTACTTCCTGGTGGGTCGCAAGGCCGCGTCGTACTTTAATTTCCGCCGCCGCGTCTCCGAGCGCATTTGGACCGGTTCCACCGATCAGCCGCAGTACGAGACCGCATGCGATATCAGCGACGCGCTGCTCGAGGCCTTCCTCCGCGAAGCGGACGACGGTGGCGTCGACGAGATCCACGTCGTCTACAACCGGTTCGTCAGCATGGTCACCCAGCTTCCTCAGGTTGTCCGGCTGCTTCCCCTCGAGGTCGTGGAGGGCGGTGAGGAGCCTGGTGACAACCAGGTCCTGCCACTCTATGAGTTCGAACCGGACGTTGAAACGGTGCTGGACTCGCTCCTGCCCGTCTACATCGAGAGCCGTATCTTCAACTCCATGCTGCAGTCCGCCGCAGCCGAGCACGCCGCACGTCAGAAGGCCATGTCATCGGCCTCCGACAACGCGGACAAGCTAATCAAGGACTACACCCGGCTGTCCAACAACGCCCGGCAGACCGAGATCACGTCGCAGATTTCCGAGATCGTGGGTGGAGCCGACGCGCTCTCATCCGCCAAGCACTAAACCAGAGAAGAGAGAGCTATGACTGACACCGCAACCGCGCCAGTCCATGCACCGGTCGAGACCGTGGCCGTGGGCCGGATCGCCCGGGTCACGGGCCCGGTCGTCGACATCGAGTTCCCGCACGACTCGATTCCGGGCATGTACAACGCATTGAAGACCACCATCGTCATCGGTGATGTGTCGACCGTGATCACGCTCGAGGTTGCCCAGCACTTGGGCGACGACCTCATTCGCGCCATCGCGCTGAACCCGACCGACGGTCTGGTTCGTGGCCAGGAGGTCCGGGACACCGGCTCGCCCATCACGGTTCCCGTCGGGGACGTTACCAAGGGGCGCGTGTTCAACGCCATTGGCGAGGTGCTCAATGCGGAGCCCGGCGAGAAGATCGAAATCACTGAGCGCTGGCCCATCCACCGCAAGCCACCGCCCTTCGACCAGCTGGAATCCAAGACGCAGCTGTTCGAGACCGGCATCAAGGTCATTGACCTGCTCACCCCGTACGTTTTGGGTGGAAAGATTGGCCTGTTCGGTGGTGCCGGCGTCGGCAAGACCGTTTTGATCCAGGAAATGATCCAGCGTGTCGCGCAGGACCACGGTGGAGTGTCCGTGTTCGCCGGTGTCGGTGAGCGCACCCGTGAGGGCAACGATCTCATCCACGAGATGGAAGAGGCGGGCGTCTTCGACAAGACCGCCCTCGTGTTCGGCCAGATGGATGAGCCGCCGGGGACGCGTCTGCGCGTCGCCCTCTCCGCGCTCACCATGGCCGAGTACTTCCGCGATGTTGCCAAGCAGGACGTGTTGCTCTTCATCGACAACATCTTCCGGTTCACTCAGGCTGGCTCTGAGGTGTCGACCCTTTTGGGCCGTATGCCCAGCGCTGTGGGCTACCAGCCGACCCTGGCCGACGAGATGGGCATCCTGCAGGAGCGCATCACGTCGACCCGTGGCCACTCGATCACGTCGCTCCAGGCCATCTACGTGCCTGCTGACGACTACACCGACCCGGCCCCGGCGACCACGTTCGCCCACCTCGACGCCACCACCGAGCTGTCGCGTGAGATCGCTTCGAAGGGCCTCTACCCGGCCGTCGACCCGCTCACCTCGAGCAGCCGTATCCTCGACCCCCGCTACCTGGGTGCCGATCACTACAACACGGCCGTTCGCGTCAAGGCGATTCTGCAGAAGAATAAGGAACTGCAGGAGATCATCGCGATCCTCGGTGTCGACGAGCTTTCCGAGGAAGACAAGGTCACCGTCTCCCGCGCACGCCGCATCCAGCAGTTCCTGTCGCAGAACACCTACATGGCCAAAAAGTTCACGGGCGTCGAGGGGTCCACGGTATCGCTTAAGGACACCATCGAATCCTTTACGGCGATTGCCAATGGTGACTTCGACCACGTGGCCGAGCAGGCTTTCTTCAACGTCGGAGGCATCGCCGACGTCGAAGAGAAGTGGGCGAAAATCCAGAAGGAGAACGACTAGTCATGGCCGATTCTTCGCTCAAGGTCAGCGTCGTCGGGGCGGACCACGAGGTGTGGTCCGGCGAGGCGAGCATGGTTGTCGCCCGCACCGTCGAAGGCCAGATCGGAATCCTCCCCGGGCACGAGCCCATGCTGGCCATCCTGGCCAGCGGTGAGGTGCGCGTGACCCTGAGCGGCGGCGAGAAAATCATCGCCGAGGCGGCGGACGGCTTCCTGTCGGTCGCCAACAATGTGGTCACGATCGTCGCTCGCAAGGCAGAACTCGTTTAGTCAGTGTGCTGATCCTTCTGCCGCCGTCCGAGACGAAACGTCACGGGGGCATCGAATTACCGCTTGACCTGCAGAGCCTCACGTACCCGTCGCTTGGACCCAAGCGGCGGGTACTTGTGCGTGCGCTGCAGTCGCTTGCGAAGCATCCGGATGCGATGATGTCGGCCCTAAGACTGGGTCGCACGCAGTCCGCGGAGGTGGACCGCAATCGCGTGCTGTCCTCCGCCGCCACAATGCCGGCCATCGACCGGTACACCGGCGTCGTCTATGACGCCCTCGACGCCGCCAGCCTGTCCCCGTTGGAACGCGACTGGGCAGGCCGGAACGTCCTCGTGCATTCCGCCCTGTTCGGGCCGGTCGGCGCTCTCGATCTCCTCCCGGCCTACCGGCTGTCCTGCGATTCCAGGCTGCCGGAGCTGCCGCTGAAGAAGCACTGGGCGGGCGCTGTGGGTTGCGTTCTGGCGGGGTCAGCGGGGCTCCTGCTGGATCTCCGCTCGAACGGGTACGTGGCGCTCGGCCCCGCGCCGGTGCGGCCCGACGCGGTGTTTCTGCGCGTGGTCACGGAGACGGCGGACGGCCAGACGCGAGCCGTGAACCACTTCAACAAGACGGCCAAGGGGAACTTCACCCGGGCTCTGATCCGGCACGGTCGGTCCTTCGACACCGCCGTAGAGCTGCTCGACTGGGCACCGGGGGCAGGCTTCGATTTGCGCCCGGGAGCGGTCCGGGAACTGAATCTGGTCGTCTCCGCCGAGGTTGCCGCAACCCGAGGCTGACGCGGGCACATTCCGGCCCTAGGCTGGCTTTCGTGTCCACACCAATGAATGTCACCGTCACCGGCGCCGGCGGACAGATCGGCTATTCGCTGCTCTTCCGGATCGCGTCCGGAGACCTCCTCGGCCCGACCGTTCCCGTCAACCTGACCCTGATGGAGATCCCCTCGGGGCGCGCAGCAGCCGAGGGCACCGCCCTCGAACTGCAGGACTGCGCGTTCCCTCTCCTGCGCTCCGTGACGGTCACCGAAGACCCCGTGCGCGCCTTCGACGGCGTCAACATCGCCCTCCTGGTCGGATCCCGCCCTAGAGCCGTCGGCATGGAGCGCGTCGCGCTGCTCGAAAGCAACGGCCGCATCTTCGGTCCGGTGGGGGCCGCCCTCAACGCGGGCGCGGCATCCGACGTGCGCGTGCTGGTCGTGGGCAACCCCGTCAACACCAACGCCCTGGTGACTAGTGCCTTCGCCCCCGACATCCCCGCCGACCGGTTCACCGCCATGACGCGACTGGACCACAACCGCGGCATCGCTCAGCTAGCAAGCCGGCTGCAGGTGCACGTCGCCGAACTCGACGGTCTCACCATCTGGGGCAATCATTCCGCCAGTCAGTACCCGGATGTCTTCCACGCCACCGCCGGGGGACGTCCGGTCTCCGAGCTGGTGGCGCAGGACTGGCTCGTCGACGATTTCATCCCCCGAGTGGCGAACCGAGGCTACGAAATCATCCAGGCCCGCGGTGCATCGTCCGCGGCCTCCGCGGCCAGCGCAGCCATCGACCACGTTTACGACTGGGTCAACGGGACCGGTGAGCGGTGGACCTCGGCGGGCGTCAGCTCCGACGGCTCCTACGGCGTGCCGGAGGGGCTCGTGTGCTCCTTCCCGGTTCGGGCTGTCGACGGCCGCTGGCAGATCGTGCCGGACCTGGCGATCAACGCGTTCTCGCGGGCGAGGATCGACGCGTCCGTCGCTGAGCTGATCGAGGAGCGCGAGGCCGTACGCGCATTCGGCCTGTTGCCGTCCCTCCGATAGACGCGCGAGTCCCGAAGGCTGGGGGCGATGAGGATTCGCGGATTGGGGGCTCCGCAGCGGTCGTTTTCGATGACCACGTCGGAGAGACGTGACCGCGAGTCGGAGGGGGATGAACGTGCGCTCCGACCGCCGTATGTCTGAGTCCGAGGCCTCGCGGCGACTTCGTCCCGAACGAATTCGACGGAGATTCCGCCCGAATATCCCCTAAATCCCAGAAATGTGCTCATTTTCGGCAGAATCTCCGTCGAATTGGTTCGACACCGGACACGGCGCTCCGCCCGTGATGAACGGCGTCCACACGGTGCAGTCAGGGCTGAAGTGCGGGCGCGCCAGAACCAATCGTTCAGGACTTACTCGCCTCGAGGAGCACCTCACGCACAACAGCCCGCGGTCGGGCAGCCCGCGGTCGGGCAGCCCGTGGCAGTCAGGGCGGCGGTTGGCAGCGTGGCGGCTGGCAGGGCGGCGGTCGGCATAGCGTCAGCCGTCGGCGTTGGGGTGGTCAGGCGTCGTTCGACCGATGGCATCCGCTCAGGTGGTCGTCGACGAGGCCGGCCGACTGCATCAGGGCGTACATGGTGGTGGGGCCGACGAACGTGTAGCCCCGGGTGCGCAACTCCCGGCTCAGTGCCATCGATTGCGGTGTGGTCGCCGGGACCTCGCCGCGCTCCCGCAGCCGGTGGCGACGGGGTTCGGGCGCGAAGCTCCAGATCAGCTCGGTCAGGCTCTCGCCGAGGTCACGGGTGACCTGGGCGTTCCGGATGGCGGCCTCGATCTTGCCGCGGTGCCGGATGATGCTCGCATCCCCGAGGAGCCGGGCGACGTCGACGTTGTCCATCACGGCCACGCGGTCGACGTCGAAGTCGTAAAAGGAGGCCCGGAAGGCCGGCCGACGTCGCAGGATGGTGATCCAGGACAGGCCGGCCTGGAACCCCTCGAGACACAGCTTCTCGAACAGCAGCCTCTCGTCCCGGAGCGGTCGCCCCCACTCTTCGTCGTGGTAGCGCTGGTATTCTGGGTCGCCGCCGACCCAGCCGCAGCGGGCGAGCCCGTCGTCACCGAGCTTCAGTGAGGCGGATGTCGTGGCCTCGGCTGGCAGCGCGCCGGTCGCCGGGGTGCTCATGAGCGGTGCTCGATGCCCTCGTGGTCGAGGAGCCAGACCTTGGTGGGCACTCCGCTGCCGCCGCTGTAGCCGGTGATGCGACGGTCGGCGGCGAGCACCCGGTGGCAGCCGATCAGGATCGGAACGGGGTTCGCCCCGACGGCGCCGCCCACGGCCCGGCCGGACCCCGGCTTGCCCAGCGATCGTCCCAGCTCGCCGTACGAGGTCGCCTCGCCGAAACCGAGCTCGGACAGTCGCTGCCAGACGCCCTGCTGGAACGCAGTGCCCCCGCTCGGCGCCACGGGCAGGTCGAAAACCGTGCGGGTGCCCCCGAAATACTCCGCCAATTGGCGCGCGGCCCGGTCGAGCAGGAACGACGGGGCTTCCGGGGTCTCGTCGAGGGGCAGCTGTCCGTCGCGTTCGATGGAGAGGGAGAGGATGCGCTCGGCGTCACTCGTGAGTTCCAGCCGCCCAATGGGGCTGGGCAGCCGGATCAGGAAGGTTCCGATGGTCGTCATGCCTCGACTGTAGTCGGCGGCGCCCTGCGCACAGCGCGGGTTTCGGACCTGGCGTGGGAACAACGCCGGGCCGGGCTGGGGAGGAACCGGCCGGCTTCAGGCGAGCCGAGTGTGGGGATACTCGGGGGAGCGGTGCTGGAATGCCAGGATGTTGGGATTCCGGATGATCCCCTCGTGGATCTCGATGGCCCGCCGAAGGGTCTCGTTGGCGGTCCAGGCGACCTCGCCGGCAAGGACCTCGCGCAGGTACGGCAACAACGCCTCGCTGATCTCCCAGGTGGCGGAGCTCCAGAGGTACGACGGGCTGTGGTCGACCGCGTAGTAGGTGACGTTGGTGCCGACCCGGAAGGTCGGTTCGTCGAACGTCGTCGATTTCGCCCAACTGAAACCCATGCCGGTGTCACAGGACACGTCGATGATCAGCGACCCCGGGGCCACCATCGGGAGGTCGTCGTCGCTCAGGAAGATGAGCGGGGCGTTTGGGTCCTGCAGCACGCAGTTCACGATGATGTCGTGGCCGGCGAGAAACTCGGGCAGCGGCACCCGTTCGTTTCCCGGCAGGGCGAAGTTCCCGTTCGTGCCGTCGCCGTGGTCGAGCTGCACGATCTGGGCGGAGTGGATCGGGGAACTGACCGCGGTCACGTCGCGATTGGTCAGCACCGTGACGTCGTAGACACCGAGGGCGTTGAGCGCCGTCACGGCGCCCCGGGCGGTGGCCCCGAAACCGATCACCGCGGCACGCAGCTTGCGGCCGTAGTCGCCCGTCGAACCGATCAGGAACAGGGCGTGCAGCACGGAGCAATACCCCGCGAGCTCGTTGTTCTTGTGCAGCACGTGCAGGTGGAACTCGCCGCCTCCGGTCCAGTGGTTCATCGCCTCGAACGCGATCAGGGTCAGCCGCTTGTCGATGGCAAGCTGGGTGAGTTCCTCATCCTGCACGCAGTGCGGCCAGCCCCAGAGCACCTGTCCATCGCGCAGCGCCGCGACATCCGCCAGCAGAGGCTTGGCGAGCAGGATGACGTCGCACTCCCGGATGAGGTCCGCGCGCGAGCGCAGCCCTCCCACGAGCGGGACCAGCTGCTCGTCCGACACGCCGAACTGCTCGCCGTAGCCGCGCTCGAGGAACATCCGCTCCCGGAGGTCCGGATCGATCCGTTCGACATGTGACGGATGAATGGGCAAGCGCCGTTCATTCGGCTTACCGGAACGGGACATGACTCCGAGTGTGAAACGACTCACTGGTACCCCTTCGTGGTTGAGTCCTGTCTAGCACAGGCCGGCGAGCCTAATGTGGAGGGATGGAGCAGATGGAGTACCGCAGACTGGGCAATTCGGGGCTCATGGTGTCCACGATCGGGTTGGGCTGCAACAATTTCGGACGCGCCGGAACCGCGACGGAGAGCCAGGCCGGAACCACCGCCGTCGTCAACGCGGCCGTCGACGCCGGGATCACCCTGTTGGACACTGCCGATATCTACGGCGCGGAACGCGGCCTCAGCGAGACGCTGATGGGTTACGCGCTGCGGGGCAAGCGCGACCAGATCGTGCTCGCCTCGAAGTTCGGCATGGACATGAACGGTCGGAACGGACCCGACTGGGGTGCCCGCGGCTCACGTCGCTACATCCGACTGGCCGTCGAGGCGTCCCTCCGGCGCCTGCAGACCGACTGGATCGACCTTTACCAACTGCACCAGCCTGACCCGAACACCCCGATCGAGGAGACCCTGCAGACCCTCGACGACCTGATCCGCGAGGGTAAGGTGCGCTATATCGGCCACTCCAACCTGGCCGGCTGGCAGATCGCCGAGGCGGAGTTCACCGCCCGGCTGACGGGGCATCCGCGGTTCGTTTCGGCGCAAAACGAGTACAGCCTGCTGGTGCGTGACGCCGAAGACGAGGTGCTGCCGGCCGTCAATGCCTACGGGCTCGGCTTCCTGCCCTTCTTCCCCCTCTACAACGGGCTCTTCACTGGCAAGTTCTCCCGTGCGGGCGGCCCCGCCGACAGCCGCATCATGATGGTCCGGCCGCACCTGACCCGGAACGCGCCCTGGGACGTTATAGAAAAGTACGAAGCGTTCTGCGACCAGCGCGGCGTGACCATGCTCGCCGCCACCTTCGCCTGGCTGTTGGCCCAGCCGGGGCTCACCAGCGTCATTGCCGGAGCGACCCGCCCGGAACAGATCCTGCAGAACGCCACCGAGGGCAGCGCGTGGAGGCCGTCGCCCGAGGATGTGGCCTGGATCTCGGACCTCTTCGCCTGAACCGTCCTCCTGGAACCCGAACCCCCATCCACCTTGTGAGTGAGTGCTCACTCAGATAGACTGGGGGGATGTCCGTCAAACCTGCGCGCGCGAAAGCCCTATCCGTCGAGGACCGGCAGTCGATGATCCTCGACGCGGTCACACCGCTGCTGATCGAGCACGGTCAGACCGTCACCACTCGGCAGATCGCCCAGTGTGCCGGGATCGCCGAGGGCACCATCTTCCGAGCCTTCGACAGCAAGGACAACCTGCTCCGGGCGGCCATGGACCGTCAGCTCGACCCCGAGCCGTTCCGTCTCGAACTTGCCGCGCTCGACCGTGAGCTCCCGCTCGAGGAACGGGTGCGTGCCATGTTCTCCCTGCTACGCCGCCGCTTCGCGCAGGTCTTCGCGCTGATGACGGCGGTGGGCTCGATGGGCAGACCCCACACCCACGACGTCGCGCACGAGTTCACCGTGCTGCTCGCCGACGTGCTCGCGCCTGACCTCCTGCGCCTCACGGTTGCCCCGGAGCGGGCAGGGCAGGTCATCCGGATGATCGCGCTTGCGGCATCCGTGCCCCACATCACGGCCGGCCCCGACTTCGACGACGATGAGCTCACCGCCCTCATCCTCTACGGCATCATCGGCTCCCCGACGCCGACGAACGCCCCCCGCTAGGAGATCCGATGCTCCGAAAACTGCTCGTGACATACCTGCGGCCGTACCGGCGGCTGCTGGCGGCCGTCGTCGTGTTCCAGCTGGCCCAGGCGATCGCCTCGCTCTATCTGCCCACCCTCAACGCCGACATCATCGATGAGGGCGTCGCCACGGGAGACACCGAGTACATCCTGCGCATCGGTGGCCTGATGCTGCTGATCACCCTGTTCCAGATCGTGTGCGCGATCGTCGCCGTCTACTTCGGCGCGAAGGCCGCCATGGGGCTCGGACGCGACCTGCGCGGCGCTGTCTTCTCCCGGGTCGGCGAGTTCTCCGAGCAGGAGGTCACCCGGTTCGGCGCCCCGTCGCTGATCACCCGGTCGACCAACGACGTGCAGCAGGTGCAGATGCTCGTGCTGATGACCGCCACCATGATGGTCACCGCACCGATCCTGTCCATCGGCGGCGTGATCATGGCCATCCGGCAGGACGTGCAGCTGTCTTGGCTGATCGCCGTGAGCGTGCCCGTGCTGTTGATCGCGGTCGGGCTGATCATCGCGCGGATGGTGCCGTTGTTCCGCCTGATGCAGACCCGCATCGACACGGTGAACCGGGTACTGCGGGAACAGCTCACGGGCATCCGCGTCATCCGGGCGTTCGTGCGCGAAGACGTCGAGTCCGTGCGGTTCGGCAAGGCGAACACGGATGTCACCGACACCGCCCTTCAGGCCGGCCGCCTGATGGCCCTGATGTTCCCGGTCGTCATGCTCGTCCTGAACGTCTCCAGCGTGGCCGTGATCTGGTTCGGGGCGTTCCGGATCGAGGACGGGTCCATGCAGGTCGGCACCCTGGTTGCCTTCCTCAGCTACCTGATGCAGATCCTGATGGCCGTGATGATGGCCACGTTCATGGTCGTGATGATCCCGCGGGCGACCGTGTCGGCCGACCGGATCGGCGAGGTGCTCGAGACCGAGTCCAGCGTGCGCCCGCCGCGCCACCCCGTCGTCGACAGTGTCGGCCGCGGCGAGGTGGAACTCGTGGACGTGGGCTTCGCCTACCCCGGCGCCGAGCAGCCGGTGCTCTCCGGCGTGAGCTTTACCGTGCATCAGGGGCAGACCACCGCGATCATCGGCAGCACGGGTTCGGGCAAGACCACCCTGGTCAACCTGCTGCCGCGCCTCTTCGACGCCACCAACGGCAGCGTGCGGGTCGACGGGGTGGACGTGCGCGAGCTCCACCCCGACCTGCTCTGGGGCAGCATCGGGCTGGTGCCGCAGAAGCCGTATCTGTTCTCCGGCACCGTGCGCAGCAACCTGCTCTACGGCAAGCCCGACGCCACTGAGGCGGAACTCTGGGAGGCACTGACCATCGCGCAGGCCCGCGACTTCGTGGCGGAGATGCCGGACGGACTCGATGCCCCGATCGCGCAGGGCGGCACGAATGTGTCCGGCGGGCAGCGGCAGCGCCTGGCCATTGCCCGGGCCCTGGTCAAACGGCCCGAACTCTACATCTTCGACGACTCGTTCTCCTCGCTCGACCTGGCTACGGATGCTCGGCTGCGCCAGGCACTGGCCGTCGGCACGGGCGGCGCCACCATGGTGATCGTCGCCCAGCGGGTGTCGACCATCGTCGGCGCCGATCAGATCCTGGTGATCGAAGGCGGCCGCATCGTCGGCCGCGGCACCCACGACGAGCTGCTCGAATCGAACGAGACGTACCAGGAAATCGTGTCGTCCCAGTTGGCGGCGGAGGAAGCAGTATGAGCCAGACATCCGGGGCCTCGGCCCGCCCGCCCGCGCGGGGCCCCGGCCACGGTCCGTTCGGCGGTATGAGCGCCCCCGCCGAGAAGGCCATGAGCTTCGGCCCGTCGGCGAAACGGCTGCTCGGCACGCTGCGCCCCGAGCGTCTGTGGCTCGGTCTGGTCCTGGTTCTCGCCGTCGCGAGTGTCACGTTCTCCGTGCTCGGACCCCGTCTGCTCGGCGAGGGCACGAACCTGATCTTCTCCGGCGTCATCTCCCAGGACCTGCCTGCCGGGGTGAGCCAGGCCCAGGTGATCGACCAGCTGCGCGCCTCCGGCGACACCGGCAGGGCCGACCTGCTCAGCGGGATGACGCTGACGCCCGGCCAGGGCATCGACTTCGCGATGCTCTCCACCGTGCTGCTCTGGGCGATGGCGCTCTACCTGCTGTCCTCGGTGTTCGCCTACGTGCAGGCCTATGTGCTCAACGGCGTCGTGCAGCGTACCGTGTTCCGGCTCCGCAGCGAGATCGAGGCGAAGATCAACCGCCTCCCGCTGCGCTACTTCGACACGGTGCAGCGAGGCGAGCTGCTCAGCCGTGTCACCAACGACGTGGACAACGTTTCACAGAGCCTGCAGCAGTCGCTGAGCCAGGCCGTCACCTCACTGCTCACCGTGGTGGGCGTCATCGTGATGATGTTCCTGCTCTCGCCTCTCCTGGCCCTGATCGCCCTGGTCACGGTGCCGCTGACCCTGGTCACGACCGTCCTGATCGCCCAGCGCTCGCAGAAGTTGTTCGTCGCCCAGTGGACCCACACCGGCGAGCTGAACGGCCAGATCGAGGAGACCTTCACCGGCCACGCCCTGGTCACGGTGTTCGGTCGCCGGAAGGAGGTCGAGCAACGCTTCCGAGCCAAGAACGACGAGCTCTACGAGACCAGCTTCGGCGCCCAGTTCGTCAGCGGCCTGATCATGCCGGCGATGACATTCATCGGCAACCTCGTCTACGTCGGGATCGCCGTCGTCGGCGGCCTCCAGGTGGCATCCGGGGCCATGCAGCTCGGCGATGTGCAGGCGTTCATCCAGTATTCCCGCCAATTCACTCAGCCGCTGGCCCAACTCGGGTCGATGGCGAACCTGCTGCAGTCCGGCGTCGCCTCCGCCGAGCGGGTCTTCGCCCTGCTCGACGCCGATGAGCAGAGCCCCGACCCGGAGCGCGCCGAGGCCCCCACGGCCGCCCACGGCCGACTGGTCTTCGAGAACGCCTCGTTCCGCTACACGGCGGACAAGCCGCTGATCGAAAACCTCAGCCTGGTGGCCGAGCCCGGTCAGACCGTGGCCATCGTGGGCCCCACCGGGGCAGGAAAGACCACGCTGGTGAACCTGATGATGCGCTTCTACGAGCTCGACGCCGGCCGGATCACGCTCGATGGCGTGGACGTGCGCCGAATGACCCGCGATGACCTGCGTGGACGCATGGGCATGGTGCTGCAGGACACCTGGCTGTTCGGCGGCACGATCCGCGACAACATCGCCTACGGGCATCCGGATGCCACGGAGAAGGAGATCCTGGACGCGGCGCGCGCGACCTACGTGGACCGGTTCGTGCGCACGCTGCCCGACGGCTACAACACCGTGCTCGACGACGAGGGCAGCAACGTCAGCGCCGGCGAGAAGCAGCTGCTCACCATCGCCCGCGCGTTCCTCGCCAAGCCCAGCGTGCTGATCCTGGACGAGGCGACCAGCTCGGTCGACACGCGCACCGAGGTGCTCGTGCAGAAAGCGATGAGCGCCCTCCGCGCCGAGCGCACCAGCTTCGTGATCGCGCACCGGCTCTCCACGATTCGGGACGCCGACCTGATCCTGGTGATGGAGGCCGGCCGGATCGTCGAGCAGGGCACGCACGAGGAACTGCTGGCAACGACTGGCGCGTACCACGCCCTCTACACCGCCCAGTTCGCGGCGGCGGTCGCCGACGAGGTCTAGGGGCCGTCTCCGAGACCGACCCGCAGGTGCTCCGTCCGGAACGAATTCGACGGAGATTTTGCCCAAAGCGGCCCCAGAATGACCAAAAACCGCTCTGGAGACCAGAATCTCCGTCGAATCGGTTCGGTCAGGCCCGGCGGTGCGCCTCCAACTCGCGCGCGCAGTCGATGCACAGCTCCGCGGACGGCCGGGCCTCGAGTCGTTCCCGGCCGATCGGTTCGCCCCGGCGGGTGCAGAACCCGTAGCTGCCGTCCGCGATGCGCGCCAAGGCCTGGTCGATCGCCGCGGACTGCGCCGCCAGGTCGCTGTGCACACCCGAGATGCGCGACCACTCCATGGTCAGGGTGGGTCCTTCGGGGTCGTGCTCGTCGTCGGCGGTGCCGGCGTTTCTGGCCTCGAGCACACCGTCGAGGGTGGTGCCGATCCGGCCGAGCGCGATGTCGAGGTCGTGGCGCTGATGGCGGAGCAGCTTCTCGAAGTGCCGCCGGTCGGCGGGGGTCAGTTTCGTCTGGGTGGGCATGGGCGTCTACTCCGCTGCCGGGGGGCGACGTGAGCCGCCGGCGCGCGCTGTCGAGCCGTCATTCCGGTGCATGATTCCCGTCCTCTCAAGCTGGGCACGGCAATGCGCCGGCACGCTGCGTGGTTTTCGCTGTTGAGGATACGCCCGCGCCGGCCGGCTGTCGCGGGGCGGTGAGGGGTGAGGGGTCGCTTCAGGCGACCGTGACCGGGATATCGTGCAGGCCGGTGGCCCCATCGGGGATCACGTCCCGGTGCACGGAGGTTTGCACCAGACCCGCGGCATCCGTCGCCCGAACCCGCAGGGTGTGGCGCCCGGCCGATGCCGGCCAGACCCAGCTCCACTGCCGCCAAGTGTCGGCCGAGATCGCGTCGGCCAGGGTCGCGTCGTTCCAGGCTCCGTCGTCAACTTGCACCTGCACACCGCGGATGCCCACGTACTGCGACCAGGCCACGCCCGCCACGATCACCGGTCCGGCAGCGACGTCGGCGTTCCGGCTCGGCACATCGATCCGGGAGGAGAGCTTGACCGGTCCTCGGTCGGTCCAGCCGCGCGTCGTCCAATAGGCGGTCTCCCGGTCGAAACGGGTCACGTTCAACTCGATCACCCACTTCGTGGCCGACACGTAACCGTAGAGCCCAGGCACGACCATGCGCACCGGGTAGCCGTGCTCGAGGGGAAGCGGCTCCCCGTTCATCCCCACCGCGAGGATCGCGTTGCGGTCGTCGGTGAGCACCTCCAGTGGGGTGCCCGCGGTCCAGCCGTCCTCGCTGCGGGAGAGCACCATGTCGGCCCCGGCCAGAGGCCGGGCGCGCGCCAGCAACAGCCGGATCGGGTAGCCCAGCCAGGTCGCGTTGCCGATCAGGTCGCCGCCGATGGCGTTGGAGACGCAGGCGAGAGTGGTCGTGCTCTCCTCGAGGGGCAGGGCGAGGAGCTCGGCGAAGTCGATCTCGATCTCCCTCTCGACCATCCCGGTGACCGTCAGCGTCCAGGTTCCCGGGTCGATCCGGGGCACCTGAAGGGCGGTGTCGATGCGGTAGAAGTCGGCGTTCGGGGTGATCAGCGGAGTGAGGCCGGGGATCTCCAGCGCGGCACCGGCCGGGATCGGGGCACCGGGTACGGCCGCGGCCGGCAGCGTGAAGCGCGCGCGCGCGGCATCCGTCGCCCGGATACCGGCCGAGATCAGCTGCCCGCCGGCCGCGGCGAGCACGCCCAGGCCGGCGCTGGCCCCGGCCCAGGCCAGGAACCGACGGCGGTCCGGGGCGGATGCCTCGGCGCCTGCGGGCGTGCGGCGCAGCTGGGCGACCATCACCGTGAGGAGCACGGCCGAAACGACCATCGCCAGCACTGCGGGTATCGCGTCGAAGGCGGCGGTATTCTCCCGGGACAGCACCGCGAAGACGGCCAGCGCGCCGGCCAGGGCCACGAGGACCCGCCCGATCGGCGGCCGCCGGAACTCCAGCACCCCGGCGGCCGCGGCCAGCACCACGGCACCGAGCGCGACGCAGAACACCAGGACGACCTTGTCGGCCGTGCCGAACAGGGCGATGACGAGTTCCTTCAACCAGGCCGGGGCACGGTCGATGACGAGCGCGCCGACGGCGAAGATCGGGCTGCCCACCGGGGCGAGCAGGGCGGCCGTCAGCTCGGCCGCGCCGAGGCCGGCCAGTGCGGCGGCCACGCCGGCCGTCGCGGGCCGCCCGAGCCGTGCCGAG
>NZ_SOFU01000007.1:0-30318 GCF_004402245.1 Cryobacterium sp. TMT2-18-2 | reverse complement strand
CGGCCGAGGTCTTCGACCATGCCCAGCACCATCATCGCGTCCGCCTCACCCAAGAGCGAAAAAGACACCGAATCCAGCACGGCCGCGGCCAGGTCACGCACCTGCTGCAGCTGCTGCACGAGCGAGAGCACCGCCTGCGGTAAGGCGGTGGGGTGGTACGGAGTGGGGGCCCCAGCCATGCTTTATATCGTAGACACGTTCTAAGTTGGAGTCAATGGCTGTGGAAGAATATCAGTTGAGTTTCGTCTGCCTGTTCTAATCAATTCGGTGACAGGGGGGCGGAGGTGCGACGGCTGTCCACGGGAAACTCATCCGCTTGAGTCCGAAAAAAGATCGGCCGCACAGCCTGAGCTGCGCGGCCGATCCTGGAACTATACGGTCGGCTGGACTACACCGGCGAGGGCGTCGTGAAGCTCTTTGGCTTCAGCGTCGTTCACAGAGACGACAAGTCGGCCTCCACCTTCGAGCGGAACACGCACGATGATGAGGCGCCCCTCTTTTACAGCCTCCATTGGCCCGTCTCCGGTCCTTGGCTTCATGGCCGCCATGAACTCCCCTTCCATTCATTCGTCTGAACTTCTATTATCTGCCATTACGGGCTGAGACTGTAATTAGGGAGGTGTCCAGTCCGCTCCGTCGACCCCCCAGCACAGCAGGAGCCAGACCCACTGGCCGGCGATGAACAGCAGCACGATGCCCACCCGGTAAACCGCGCTCCGCGGCTGAGCCACGGCACCCAACAACGGAAACATCGGCATCAGCAGGCGGAAGGTGCTCGACTGCGGGAAAAACACCGCCAGCAGGTAGAGGCCGTAGCTGGCCAGCCAGAACCGCAGGTCCGCGCCCAGTCGGCGCACCGCCGGCAGCAACAGGGTCAGGCCGAACGCCAGGATGAGCCCCGAGACAACGACGAGGCCCAGCGGCATCCCGAGCCACCAGACACCGCCCTGGAACCAGGCGGTGAACGGAACGAGCTCCTGATAACCGATGTAGGCCGACCGCCAGGCCAGCTCGGTGTCGGTGTAGGCCGTGATCGACCCCGTGGCGATCCAGGCGATGGCCGGCCAAACCAGGCCGGAGATGCCGCTGAACACGGCAACGGATGACGCCAGCAACCGTTCGCGCACCGAAAACGGGTCGTGTGTCCGGGCAAGCCAGCGGTGCACAACGTGCAGCCCCAGGGCGAGCGCGAAGGCCAGGCCGCTGGGCCGGGTCAGCGCCATCACGGCGATCACCGGGAACAGCAGCGCATACCGCCGCTCGAGCAGCAGGAGAAGTGCCAACGTGAGCAGGAAGAGGTACAGCGACTCGGCATAACCGAACTGCAGCACGGGCGACAGCGGGGCCACACAGAACAGCACCACCGCGAACAACGCCGTCCCGGAGTCCTGTATTCTGCGCATCAGCCGGTAGAACAGCAGGGCGGCGCCGAGGCTGGCGGCCAGGGACACGAATACGGCCACGGGTGCCCACGGCTGTCCGCTGAGCAGCATCAGCAGGCGCACGACCACCGGGTAACCGGGCATGAAGGCCCAGGCGTTCTCCGCGATGTCCCCGCCGGCGGTGAGCGGCAGTGTCGACGGGTAGCCCCCGACGGCGACGATGTTGTACCACCGGGCGTCCCACATGTTCGCGAACTCCGCGTAGCCGGGTGACGCTCCCGTCCACGGGTTGGCGCCCTGGGCATTCGCAAGCAGTAGCACCAGGGTGGTCGTGACGAGCCGGGACGCGGCCCAGATCAGGGCGACCCGCGCCCACCACGGCGTGAGCCGGTAGCCGGCCTTCCAGCCGGACGACGCCACGGCTATCCGACGCTTGTAGTCAGCCACGCGCGAAGGCCGTCCTCGCAGTCCGTGATCTGCGCCAGGGCGACGCGTTCGTCGTCGGCGTGAGCCTTCAGCGGGTCGCCGGGGCCGTAGTTGACGGCGGGAATGCCCAGGGCGGAGAAGCGGGCGACATCCGTCCAGCCGTACTTGGGCTTGGCCTCGCCGCCGACCGCGGTCAGGAACTGCAAGGCCAACGGGGCGTCCAGGCCCGGCCGGGCACCCTCGGCCCGGTCGACGACAGTGATCTCATAGCCCGCGAAGAGATCCTCCAGGTGCACGACGGCCTCCGCCGAGGTGCGGCTGGGAGCGAACCGATAATTGATGTGCACCATGCACTCGTCGGGGATGACGTTGCCGGCGATGCCGCCGCCGATGCCGACGGCGTTGAGGCCCTCGCGGTAGACGAGGCCCTCGACCTCGACCTGCCGCGGCTCGTAGGCCGCCAGGATGTTAATGACGGGCCCGATCTTGTGGATGGCGTTGTCGCCGACCCAGCTGCGGGCGGAGTGGGCGCGCAGCCCGAAGGTGCGGATCTCCACGCGCACGTTGCCGTTGCAGCCACCCTCGATCTGGCTGTTTGTGGGCTCGCCGAGGATGGCGAAGTCCCCCGCGAAGAGGTCGGGCCGGTTGAGGGCGAGGCGGCCGAGGCCGTTGAGGTCGTCGGAAACCTCCTCGTGGTCGTACCACATCCACGTTATGTCGACGCTGGGCGCGGTCAGTTCGGCGGCCAGCTTCAGCTGCACGGCCACGCCGGCCTTCATGTCGACGGTGCCGCGGCCCCAGAGATAGTCGACGCCATCGATGGTCTCGAACCGGGTCGGCAGATTGTCGTTCAGCGGGACCGTGTCGAGATGGCCGGCAATGATCACGCGCTGGGCCCGCCCCAGGTTGGTGCGGGCGACGACGGTGTCGCCGTCGCGGGTGACGTCGAGGTGCGGGGACCCGGCCAGCGCGCGTTCCACCGCGTCTGCGATGGCGGCCTCGTTACCGGACACCGACTCGAGGTCGCAGAGCGCCCGGGTGAGCTCGATCGAGGTCGCGGACAGGTCCAGGTTCACGGTGTTTTGGGGCACTCTACTAACCTAGAGCCATGACCTCCGCCGTGCCCCCGACATCCGTTTCCCCCTCGAACGCGTGGGGCTACGGCCTCGCCACCGTCGCCGGCGACGGCACGGTGCTGGACACCTGGTTCCCCGAACCTCGGCTCGGAACCCTTCCGGCCGGCCGCGACCGCTGGATCGTGCCGTCTGAACTCGAGGAATTCGCCGGAGTGGACCCGCGGCGAATGGTGCGGATCGAGGCCGTGACGATCGAGATCGACCTCACCGCTGCGCCTGCCGGAACGTCGGATGCCTACCTGCGCCTGCACCTGCTGTCGCACCTGCTCGTGCGCCCGAACACCCTCAACCTCGACGGCATCTTCGGCCACCTGCCCGCCGTGGTCTGGACGAATGTTGGCCCGATGCTGCCCGCCGACTTCACCCGACTGCGGCCGGCCCTGCAGCGCCACGGCATCCAGACGACCGGAATCGACAAGTTCCCGCCGCTACTGAACTACGTCACGCCCGACCGGGTGCGGATCGCGGACGCGTCACGGGTGCGTCTCGGGGCGTACCTCTCCCCCGGTACCACGGTGATGCACGAGGGTTTCGTCAACTTCAACGCCGGCACCCTCGGTACCTCGATGGTCGAGGGCAGGATCTCTCAGGGTGTCGTCGTGGGTGACGGCGCCGACATCGGCGGCGGTGCCTCCATCATGGGCACTCTCTCCGGCGGCGGTACCGAACGGGTGTCCATCGGCGAACGGGCCCTGCTCGGCGCCAATTCCGGGGTGGGCATCTCGATCGGCGCCGACAGCGTCGTCGAGGCGGGGCTCTATGTGACCGCCGGCACCAAGGTGCTGCTGCCGGGCCAGCCGCGCAGTGCCGACGGCACGACGCCGTCGGTGAAGGCCGTCGAACTCTCCGGGGTCTCGAACCTGCTTTTCCGCCGCAACTCGGTCTCGGGCGCGGTCGAAGTGCTGGCGCGCAGCGGCACCGGCATCGTGCTGAACGCCCAGCTGCACGCCTGATCCGGGTACCCCCGCATCCGTCGCCGCGCTCCACGGCATCCGTCGCCGCGCACCGACCGCACCGTAACCCCGGAGATTTTCGCGATACGCCGCCCAACCCGCCTGAAAACACGGTGAGCCGCGAAATTGTCCGGTTTTAGGTCGCGACGGATGCCCCTGCACACACCGCTCCGCTTGCCCCTTGCCCCCTGACGAATTCGACGGAGATTTTCGCCGTAAACACCTTAAACGGCCCCGAAAGCGGCTTTTTCGGCAGAATCTCCGTCGAATTGGTTCGACGGTGACTCCTGGGGCAAGCGGCACGACACCCAGCGCAGCGGCGCCGCACCAGGCCGCACTCGGGCTAGCGGCGCGGGAAATCGCGGGCCGGCGACCCGATGTAGAGCTGTTGTGGGCGACCGATCTTGGTCGTGGGGTCCTCGTTCATCTCGCGCCAGTGCGCCACCCAGCCGGGCAGCCGGCCGATCGCGAAGAGCACCGTGAACATGCTGGTCGGGAAGCCCATCGCCTTGTAAATGACGCCGGTGTAGAAGTCCACGTTCGGGTAGAGCTTGCGCTCCCGGAAGTAGTCGTCGTTGAGCGCGATGTGCTCGAGTTCCTTGGCGATGTCCAGCAGGTCGTCCTTGACGCCCAGTGCGGCGAGCACCTCGTCGGCGCTCTCCTTGACCAGGGTTGCCCGCGGGTCGTAGTTCTTGTACACCCGGTGGCCGAAGCCCATCAGACGAACGCCCTGTTCCTTGTTCTTGACCCGTTCAACGAACTTCTCGACGCCTTCGCCGGATGCCTTGATCTCGCCGAGCATCTTGAGCACGGCCTCGTTGGCGCCGCCGTGCAGAGGCCCGGAGAGCGCGTTGATGCCCGCGGAGACCGACGCGAACAGGTTCGCCTCAGTGGAGCCGACCAGGCGAACGGTCGAGGTCGACGCGTTCTGCTCGTGGTCTTCGTGCAGCATCAGCAGGCGCTCGAGGGCCTTACTGACGACCGGGTTCACCTCGTAGGGCTCGGCGAGCGTGCCGAAGATCAGCCGCAGGAAGTTGTCCACGTAGCCGAGCGAGTTGTCGGGATACAGGAATGCCTGGCCGATGCTCTTCTTGTAGGCGTACGCTGCCATCACGGGCAGCTTGGCGAGCAGGTGCACGGTGGCCAGCTCGACCTGCTCCGGGTCGTTGGGCTCGAGCGCATCCTGGTAGTACGCGGCCAGCGCCGAGGTGCCAGCGGAGAGCACGGCCATCGGGTGAGCGTTGTACGGCAGCACGTCGAAGAGGCGGCGCAGGTCTTCGTGCAGCAGGGTGTGCCGACGGATGCGCGTGTCGAAGGCTTCGAGTTCGCTCGCGCCAGGAAGGGAACCGTAAATCAGCAGCCAGGCGGTCTCGAGGAAGTTGGAGTTCTGGGCGATCTGCTCGATCGGATAGCCCCGGTAGCGCAGGATGCCCTTCTCGCCGTCGATGAACGTGATCGCCGACCGCGTGGCGGCGGTGTTCACAAACCCGGAGTCGAGGGTGATCAGACCCGATTTGCGGGTCAGCGTCGAGATGTCGATGCCGGAGGCGCCTGCCGTGCCGCGCACGATCGGGAACTCGGCGGATCCGCCGGGGAACGACAGTGTCGCCTGCTTGGGTTCGATGGATGGCGTTCGCTCGGCGATGTCGCTCACGGCGGCTCCCTGGGTCTGACTGAGTGTCACTGAATATCACTACCTAACCGTCTGGTGGCTGACCGTCTGTGGCGATGGGCCGCAGCACACCGATGTGTCTGGAGACGTCAACGCTGATACAGCCTAATGGCCGCAACCGCCTACTGTTGCATCCGCCAAGAATGTCCACTCTTCATTGGAGAGAGTTGACAACTCCAGAAAATGGGGCATCAGCCAGCGCGCAACCGAGTCGCAGCCGCCGCGATGCGTTCGTCCGTGGCGGTGAGGGAGAAGCGCACGTGTCTCGGGTAGCCGTCGCCGTAGAACGGACCGGGTCCGGCGAGGATACCCCGCTCGGCGAGCCGCCCGATCGATTCCCAGGCGGGGCGCCCCTCGGTCGCCCAGAGGTAAAGCCCGGCCTCACTGCGGGTGATCTGGAAGCCCGCCGCCACCAGTGCGGGCAACAGCACCTCGCGGCGCGCCTGATAGCGCCGACGCTGCACGATGACGTGCTCGTCGTCGCGGAGCGCGGCCACCATGGCGGCTTGCAGCGGCGCGGGAAGCATGAGGCCGGCGTGCTTGCGCACGGTCAGCACCCGGGCGAGCAGGTCCGCGCAGCCGGCCGCGAACGCGCCGCGGTAGCCGGCCATGTTCGACTGCTTGCTCAGGGAGTAGAGCGCAAGCACATTGTGCCGGTCCTGCCCGATGACGCGGGGGTCCAGGATGCTCGGGGTCGGCCGGGCGTCCCAGCCGTCGGTCCAGCCGAGCTCGGCGTAGCACTCGTCGGAGACGATCACCGCGCCGAGTTCCCGGGCGCGCGCGACGGCCGTGCGCAGCGCATCGACCGAGAGAACCCGGCCATCCGGGTTGCCCGGGCTGTTCAGCCATACCAGCTTCGTCGTCTCGGGCCAGTCGGCGGGGTCGTCGGCGGCGAGGGCGTCCGCTCCGGCCATGGCCGCACCGATACTGTACGTCGGGTATGCGGCACGCGGATGCACGATGGTGTCGCCCGCACCGAACCCGAGCATGAAGGGCAGCAGGGCCACCATCTCCTTCGACCCGATGGTCGGCAGCACGTCCTTCTCGGTGAGACCGGTGACCCCGCGCCGGCGCTCGTACCAGTCGATGATCGCCCGCTGCAGCTCCGGCGTGCCGGCGGTCTGCGGGTACGAGTGGGCGTCGGTGGCCCGGGCCAGCGCTCGGCGGATGACCTCGGGCGTCGGGTCCACCGGTGAACCGATCGACAGATCGACGATGCCGCCCGCATGGTCCCGGGCCCGGGCGGCGAAGGGGACCATCTGGTCCCACGGGTAGTCGGGGAGCGGCTTCAGCACGGCTGAATCAGACCTGGGGAGGCAGCACGGCAATGATGGGGTGGTCCGTATGGATCACGCCGACCTTGGCGGCCCCGCCGGGCGAGCCGATGTCGACGAAGAACTCGACGTTGGCTGTGTAATACTCGGCCCACTGCTCGGGAACATCGTCCTCGTAGTAGATGGCCTCGACCGGGCAGACCGGTTCGCAGGCACCGCAGTCGACGCACTCGTCGGGGTGGATGTAGAGCGAGCGGTCACCCTCGTAGATGCAGTCGACCGGGCATTCGTCGACGCAGGCACGGTCCTTCACGTCGACGCACGGCAGAGCAATGACGTATGTCACGTTGGAGGGCTCCCTTCACGAGCGAATATCTAGTCTATGCCAGACCCGGACGGGCAGGGATTCGTGGCCAGGCCAGCACGATCGTTGCCACCAGGGTCGGTACGACGGTCCAGAGCAAACCCGGAATCCCCTCGGGGACCAGGACCGAGCCGCCGGCGCTGCGCAGAGACAGGATGAAGATCGTGCCGAGGAGGCCGATCGCGCAGGAAAAGACGACCAGGCGGTTCCCCAGCATCAGTCGGAGACCTGCCAGGAGCGTCATGATTCCGGCCAGGGCCAGGATCAGCCCGATCGGGATCGTCACGGGCCCGATCGGGAGGGTGGCCTGGTGCGCGATCGTGCCGAGCACGCCGAAGGCGGCCCCGGTCAGGAGGGCGACGACCGCGGCCAGGCCGCGGCTGAGCAGCCCGGGGGTCGCGCCCGGGTCGGGAGCGTGCGCCGGGGGCAGCCGCAGGAAGGTCTCGGTGCCACCGATCGTGACCGGGCGGTCCGCCGGGTCGATCGGGTCGGCCGCGGCCACCGACTCGGCCGGCACGACGGTGTGGTCGGTGACGCTCCAGCGGCGCGGATACGCGGCGAGGGCGCGCAGCTTCTGGTCGACCTGGCCGCTCACATCGATCGCGACCAGCCGCTGGCCGACGGCATCCGTCACCTGGCGATGCTCGAAGACCGGCACATTCAGGCTGTCGGCGGCCCCGGCGGCCGCCCGGCGGAGGGTGTCATCGTCGGCGCCGACCACGACCGCGGTGGCGTGCACGTCCGCGAGCACGTCGGCGACGGCCTCGGCCAGTGACTGCGCCCCGGATGCCGCGGGCAGCATCCGCCAGTCGCTTACGTCGAGCGCCGCCATGGCTGCACGCACGTCGGAGTCGTCCGCGGAGTGGAAGTCAGTGGAGCCGAACAGAACGACGACCTCGGCATCGTCTGACCGCAGCCGGGCGATGGTTCCACCGGTCAGAAGGGATTCCTGACCGGGCCGGTCGTGCACGAACACGACTCGTTCTGCGCTGCCGGACATGACCATTGCTGAGCTCCACGGAGTTGGGACGGGCGGACACCCACGCATGAATGATAGCTGGACACGATCGCAGAACCGAAGCTGGAGTCACGACCGAGGCCTGGGACCGCACCATCCTGCGCGAGCAGGAGGCCGTGTTCGGCCGCAACAGGGGTGAGGGTGCCCCGTTGTCGGGTGGCACGGAGTTCACCGCCCCGGAACTTCATCCGCCACGTCGCATCGGGCCTCTTCGCCTGATCCCCCGCTGCTGAGTGAGCCTGCGTTTCGGTCGGCCTGACGCGGTGCAGCGACTCCGGCCCGAACGAATGAGATTGTGCTTGGACCGCCCCCAGGCCCAACACAGCAGTCGTTCTCCGACAGAACCTCCGTCGAATTGGTTCTCAGCTAGGCGGCCGGGGACACCGTGTAGAGCACACCCTCGGGGGTGCCGGCGACGACCACCGACCAAGTCTCGTTCGTCAGGGCCGCGACGCCGGCACCGCCGACGTTCGCGATGGCGGCGTTGTCGGCGCTGAAGCCGACAGCCTCGAGCATGGCCGTGGCGTCGGCCAGCGGGTCCGCGGCGCTGGTGGTGACGGTGACGACCCAGCCCCGGTCGGCGTCCGCGGTGTTCGATGCCCCGAAACCGAGATCCCCGTCGATCACGGGGATCTCCTTCGGCCAGCCCTCGGGCAGCTGCCCGCCCAGGCTGACATCACCTTCGGTTGCCCCGTTCACCGCGCCGTCGATCGCGGAGCCGACGGCCTCGCCGGAGCATCCTGACAGCAGGGCCACGCCCGCAACGGCCAGGGTCACGGCTAGCACACGTACACGGTGCAACTTCATCAGGGATCCCATTCGTCGGTTCAATCGTGCACGTGCGTGAAAGCACGAAACCGCAGGGGCAGCGCTATGGAAAACCATAACCACACCCCTACGGTTTCGCTCGTCGCGGCTGCTCAGCCGCACGGTGGCGACGGTTAGTTCGCGTCCTGCTTCTTCAGCCGCGAGACGTTGCGCTGACGTGCCGAGGCGGCCAACTCGACCTTGCGGATGCGCACGACGGCCGGGGTGACCTCGACGCATTCGTCTTCACGGGCGAACTCGAGGCACTGCTCGAGTGTGAGCTGCTTGGACGGGGTCATCGACTCGAACGTGTCGGAGGTGGACTGACGCATATTGGTCAGTTTCTTCTCCTTGGTGATGTTCACGTCCATGTCGTCGGCGCGCGAGTTCTCGCCGATGACCATGCCCTCATAGACCTCTTCGGTCGGGTTGACAAAGAACGACATGCGCTCCTGCAGAGCGATGATCGCGAACGGCGTGACCACGCCGGACCGGTCGGCGACGATCGAGCCGTTGGTACGAGTGGTGATCGTGCCGGCCCAGGCCTCGTAGCCGTGGAAGATGGCGTTGGCGATACCGGTGCCGCGGGTGTCCGTGAGGAACTCGGTGCGGAATCCGATCAGGCCACGCGACGGAACGATGAATTCCATCCGGACCCAGCCGGTGCCGTGGTTCGCCATGTTCTCCATGCGTCCCTTGCGGGCGGCGAGCAGCTGGGTGATCGCGCCGAGGTACTCTTCCGGCGAGTCGATGGTGAGGTGCTCGTACGGCTCGTGGATCTTGCCGTCGACGCGCTTGACGACAACCTGCGGCTTGCCGACGGTGAGCTCGAAGCCCTCGCGTCGCATCTGCTCCACCAGGATGGCGAGGGCGAGTTCACCTCGGCCCTGGACTTCCCAGGCATCCGGGCGTCCGATGTCGATAACGCGGAGCGAGACGTTGCCGACGAGCTCCTTGTCGAGACGGTCCTTGACCATGCGGGCGGTGAGCTTGTGGCCCTTGACCTTGCCGATGAGCGGCGAGGTGTTGGTGCCGATCGTCATCGAGATGGCCGGGTCGTCGACCGTGATGGTCGGCAGCGGGCGCGGGTCCTCTGGGTCGGCCAGGGTCTCACCGATGGTGATGTCGGCGAATCCGGCGACGGCGACGATGTCGCCGGGGCCGGCGCTCTCGGTTGGGTAGCGGTCGAGCGCCTTGGTGATCATGAGCTCGGTGACACGCACGTTTGCGATGGTGCCGTCGTGCTTGATCCAGGCGACCGTCTGGCCCTTCTTGATGGTGCCCTGGAAGATGCGCAACAGTGCGAGACGGCCGAGGAACGGCGAGGAGTCGAGGTTGGTGACCCAGGCCTGCAGCGGGTGCTGATCGTCGTAGACCGGTGCCGGAATGTGCTCGAGGATCGCTGCGAAGAGCGGCTCGAGGTCTTCGTTGTCGGGCAGCTGGCCGTTCTCGGGACGGTTGAGGCTGGCGGACCCGTTACGGCCGGACGCGTAGACGACGGGCACATTCAGAACCAGGTCGAGGTCGAGGTCGGGCACATCGTCGGCCATGTCGCTGGCGAGGCCGAGGAGCAGGTCCTGGCTTTCCTCGACGACCTCGTCGATGCGAGCATCGGGACGGTCGGTCTTGTTGACCAGGAGGATAACGGGCAGGTGCGCTTCGAGCGCCTTGCGCAGAACGAAGCGGGTCTGCGGCAGCGGGCCCTCGCTGGCGTCGACGAGAAGCACGACACCGTCGACCATGGACAGGCCGCGCTCGACCTCGCCACCGAAGTCGGCGTGGCCGGGGGTGTCGATCACGTTGATGGTGATGGGGCCATCCTTGGCGTGGATGCCCTTGTAGGAGATCGCCGTGTTCTTGGCGAGGATGGTGATGCCTTTTTCGCGCTCGAGCTCGTTCGAGTCCATGGCGCGCTCTTCGGTGTGTGAGTGCTCGGCGAACGAGTTGGTCTGCTGGAGCATCGCGTCGACCAGCGTGGTCTTGCCGTGGTCAACGTGGGCTACGATCGCGACATTTCGGAGGTTATTGCGCGTGGCAATCGCCATGAAGTAAATCCTTACGAAGAATGGATGCCGCAAAGTACCGCATGCGACGAAGAATGGATGTGTGTGGTCAAAGTCCGACCCAACGGACAATCCTACCGCACTCTCCCCGTCCAGGGGCTGAGAGTCCCTCGGATCCCGACTCGCGGCACGAAAAACGGGGCGGGGCTGAAGTCCCCGTCCCGTCCTCCGTGCTGTGTTGCGGGTGTGCCCGCCTACTTCTTCCAGCCGACGATGGACCAGTCGACCGTTTCGAACTGGGTGGCCCCGTAGTTGACGAGGCCGGACTTCACGGCGTACACGTTCGGCAGCGGCGCGATCGGGATGATCGGCACATACGCGGCGAGGACCGTGTCGATCTCGTTGGCGATGACGATGCGCTTGTCGGCGTCGAGCTCCGTGTTGGCCTCGTCGAAGAGAGCGGAGAGCTTCTCGTCAGTGATTCCGGTGAAGTTCGACTCGGAGTCCACCGGGGAGAACAGCGCCTCGCTCGAGGAGATCGGCCACGGAGTGCCGACCCAGGAGAAGCTGGTCATCTCGAAATCGCCCGGGATGATGTAGTCCGAGAAGTACTTCGCGGCGGGAACCTCGTTCAGCTCGACGGCGATGCCGACCTCCTTGAGGTCAGCCTGCACCTGCACGGCACGCTGCTTGTTCGTGGGGGTGTCCGCCGGCACGGTGATGGACAGCTCGAGAGCCGTGCCGTCCTTCTCGCGCATTCCGTCGTCCCCGGCGCTGTAGCCGGCGTCGTCGAGGAGTTTCTCGGCCGCGGCCACGTCGTAGCCGATTGCGTCGCCCACGTTGTCTTCATATCCCTTTTGACCCGGCATGAAGATGAAGCTGCCCTGGGTGGTGGCGTCGACGCCCACCGGCGTGTTGGCCGACTCGGAGATGAGACCGCGGTTGACGGCGTGGCCGATGGCGCGCCGCAGTTCGACGTCCGCGAGCGGGCCCTTCGCGCCGTTCATGGTGACGTGGGTCCAGGTGAGGCCACCGGATGCCTGGATCTCGGCATCCGCGCGCTTCTCCGCCGTCTGGTAGGCGTCGGCGTTCGACGAGATGTAGAGCACGTCGGTTTCGGAGTTGCCGAACGACGTGGCCGCCGATGCGCCGCTGATGACCTTGACGATGATGGTCTCGAGCTTGGCTGCCTCGCCCCACCACAGCGGGTTGCGGGTCAGCGTGACGACCTGGCCGGTGGCGTCGATGTTGGAGATGACGAATGGACCGGAGGAAGGCACCGGCGTGGTGACGTAGCCGGTGTTAAAGGCCTCAGGAGTGGACGTGACGCTGGCCGGCAGCACGCTCGTGAAGATCGATGCCCAGTCGGCGTTGATCGAGTCGAACGTGACCGTGAAATCGAAGTCGGTTCCGGTGGATTCGATCGCGCTGATCTGGTCGAAGATGGCCGTGGAGGCCGGGGAATACTCCGCGTTGGTGCCGTTCATGGCCGTCCAGGTGGCCACGTAGTCCTTATACGTGATCGGGGTGCCGTCTTCCCAGACCGCGGCCGGGTTGAGCTTGATCTCGATGACCTGAGGATCGTCGCCGACCACCTCGACGCTGGTGGCGTAGTTCGGGTCGACCGTGCTGGTTCCATCGGCCGCGACCCGGATCGGGCCGCCAGTGGTCGGTGCCACGGTGGTGACAGTGTCGGCCTCGTTGCCGTCGACTTGGTAGATGTTCCAGTTCGAGGGCAGAGACCCGATGGAGAGGTTGAGCGTTCCGCCATCCTGCACGTCCGCAGCGGCGGCGATCTCCCACGCAGTGGTGGGAAGGACCGTGCTCTCGCTCGCTTCGGGCGAGTCCTCTGCGGTGTTTCCGGGAGCGCACGCCGTGAGCAACAGGGCGGACGCACTCAGAACGGCGAGGGCTGCAAAAACAGTACTTTTCCGTTTCATGTGTGATTCTCCTTTTCTTGGTGGGAACTATTTCTGGTCAGGGAGGTTGGGGGCTGGACGGCCGCGGTGAGGAGAGCGCTGTGCTCCACGTGGTGGCAGGCCGTCTCCACCGTGCCGGTCAGGGCGAGCAGCGGGTCGATGCTCTCGCAGATCGCCTTCTTCTGCGGCGGGAGCAGGGTGTAGATCGGGCAGCGGTTGCGAAAATTGCAGCCGTCGATCTGCTCCGTCGGGCTGGGTAGGTCACCCTCCAGCAGCATCCGCGTTCGGCTGCGCTCGATCACGGGGTCCGGGATCGGGGCCGCCGAGATCAGCGCCTGGGTGTACGGATGCCGCGGGTGCGCGAAGACCTCGGCCACCGGCCCGTACTCGACGATCCGGCCCAGGTACATGACGGCGACGGTGTCGGCGATCTGGCGCACGATGGCCAGATCGTGCGCCACGAACAGGTAGGAGAGGTTGAGCTGTTCCTTGAGGTCCTCGAGCAGGTTGATGACCCCGGCCTGGATGGACACGTCGAGCGCGGACACCGGTTCGTCGAGCACGACGAGCCGGGGGTTCGTGGCGAGGGCGCGGGCGATCCCGACCCGCTGCCGCTGGCCGCCGGAGAACTCGTGCGGATAGCGGTCGGACATCTCAGGGTCGAGCCCGACCAGGTCGAGCAGCTCGGCGACCCGGGCGCGCCGGGCCCCGGGCTTCACGCCGTGAACGGTGAGCGGCTCGGCGATGATGTCACCGATCGGCATCCGCGGGTCAAGGGCGGCCATCGGGTCCTGGAAGACGATCTGTACGTCCTTCCGCAACCGAAGCAGGTCGGCGCGACCCAGCGTGGCGACATCCTGGCCATCGACCAGGATCTGACCCGCCTGCGGCCTCGTCATCTCCAGGATCTCGAGGATGGTCGTCGTCTTGCCGCAACCGGACTCGCCGACCAGACCTAGGGTCTGGCCGGGCTGGACCGAGAACGACACCCCGTCGACCGCCCGCACAGTGCCGATCTGCCGGGAGAACACCCCGCCCTTGGTGAGCGGGAAATGGCGAACCAGGCCGGTGACTCTCAGGACCGGCTGGGCGTCGCGATTCTTCTCCTGGTGCTCCGCGGCCAGCGGTTCCGGCCGGGGAAAAATGTCGGGGCGGGTCAGCGCACCGGCCGCGATCTCGGCCGAGCGGTGGCAGGCGGCGACGTGGGTGGCCTCGCCCGGGCCGACCACGGGCGCACCGGGCGCGGCCTCTGCGTGGTTGCGAAGAACCGGTTCCGTGTCGAGGCAGGCGTCGACGGCGATCGGGCACCGAGCCGCGAACGGGCAGCCGCGCGGCAGCGCCGTGAGCGAGGGCGGACGGCCCTCGAGCGGGACCAGCCGCTGGGTGCCGGCCGTCTGCATATTGGGCACCGAGCGGAGCAGGCCGATCGTGTAGGGCATGTGCGGGGAGGCGAAGACTTCGTCGGTGGTGCCGTTCTCCACGAGCTTGCCCGCGTACATCACCGCGAGACGGTCGGCATGGCCGGCCACCACCCCTAAATCATGGGTGATGAGAACGACGGCGGCACCGGTCAGGGACTTTGCCTTCTCGAGCACATCGAGGATCTGCGCCTGGATGGTGACGTCCAGGGCCGTCGTCGGCTCGTCGGCGATGATCAGCAGCGGGTCGTTGGCGATGGCCATGGCGATCATCGCGCGCTGGCGCATGCCGCCGGAGAACTCGTGCGGGAACGCCCGGACCCGCCGTTCCGGCGCCGGGATGCCGACGATCTGGAGCAGCTCGATCGCCCGGGCCGCGGCGGCGCGCTTGCTCAGCGCGGCATCGTGCAGCAGCAGGGCCTCGGCGATCTGGTCCCCCACGGTGTACACCGGGGTCAACGCCGACAGCGGATCCTGGAAAATCATCGAGATCTCCTGGCCACGGATGCGGGAGAGCTGGCGGTCATTCATCTCCAGCAGCGACCGGCCGCCGAACGTGATGCTGCCGGTGACCTGCGCCGAACTGGGCAGCAGCCCCATCAACGCCAGCGAGGACACGGATTTCCCCGAGCCGGACTCCCCCACGATGCCGAGGAATTCGCCCCTGTGCACCTGGTAGCTGATGCCGCGCACTGCCTGGACCGACGGGCCGCCGCGCTGGGGAAACGTGACCGAGAGGTCCGTGACCTCCAGGAGTGGGGCATCCGTGCGCGGCTTGTCGGCCGGGATCTCGTTCGTCAGAAGGTTAGTCACGGTTGACTCCCGAGGTTGGGTCGACGGCGTCGCGCAGGGCGTCGCCGATGAGGCTGACGGCGAACAGGGTCACGATGAGCACACCCGCCGGGAAGACGAACATCCACGGCCGGGTCACGGCGGCGCTCGTTCCCTCGGCCAGCAGCGTGCCGAGGGACACGTCGGGAGCGCGGATACCGAAGCCGAAGTAGCTCAGGCTGGTCTCGGCCAGGATTGCCGCCACCACGCCGAGGGTCGCGTCGATGATCAGCAGCGACGCCACGTTCGGGATGATGTGCCGGCCGAGGATCCGGTGCATGGGCACACCCATGTACCGGGACGCCTTGACGAAGTCTCGGTCACGCAGCGACCTGGTCTGGGACCGCACCACCTGCGCCATGATCATCCAGCTGAAGCCGGCGATGAAGACAGTGAGGAACACCCAGGAGAGCCCCTTGAACAGCGGACTCAGGATCACGAGCAGGATGAAGGACGGCAGCACGAGAAGCAGGTTGATGCACCAGACGAGCACGCGGTCGATTGCTCCTCCCAGGTAGCCGGCGACGGAGCCGACGACGGCGGCGATCATGGTGCCGAGGGGGCCGGCGATGAGCCCGATGACCAACGATTTCTGCAACCCGACCAGGGTCTGGGCGTAGAGGTCCTGGCCGATGCCGTTGGTTCCGAACCAGTGCAGCTGGGTAGGCCCGAGGCCCATGTTCAGCGGGTCGCGCTGCACGGCGTCGAACGGGTAGAACACGGGTCCGAGCAGCGCCCAGGCGAGGATGATCGCGATCGCGATCGCCCCGACCCAGAAGCGGGAGGTTTGGGTGAGTCGGCGCCAGATGAGGCGGCCGCGGGAGCGCGACCGGGCTGGCCGCGCCGCCCGAGCGGCGGGTGAGCCGGGCAGCAGCGGAACGAGCGGTGTGCCCAGTTCCGCGTTGGTTTCTTCGACCAGGGACATCTCAGTTCCTCACTCTCGGGTCGAGCGCGGCGTAGAGCACTTCGGAGAGCGTCGATGAGAACAGGATCAGGATCGCCACGAACAGCGTCGTGCCGGCGACCGCGTTGATGTCGTTCTGGCTGATCGCGTTGAGGGCGAACTCCCCCATCCCGTGAAAGGAGAAGACGATCTCGAGCATGATCGAGCCCGAGACCAGGGTGCCGAAGCTGTAGGCGAAGAACGTGGACATGGGGATGAGGGCCACGCGCACCCCGTGACGCACCAGGGCCGAATTGCGCGACCGCCCCTTGGCCCGGGCGGTGCGGATGAAGTCGGCCGACAGCACGTCGAGCATGACGCTGCGCTGGTAGCGCGAGTAGCCCGCCGCCCCGATCAGCACCAGGGCGATGGTCGGCAGGAGCAGGTGGATGCCGCGGTCGAGTGCGAGTTCCCACCACGAGCCGGTGAGTCCGGCCGAGTATTCCCCGGTGAAGGTGATCAGCTGCATGCCCACCGCGCCGTTCAGCGCCGTAGCACCGATCATCAGCAGCACGCCGACGACGAAGGTGGGGGTGGCGAAGATCAGGTAGGAGCCGTACGTGACGACCTGGTCGCTCAGTTTGTACTGGCGCACGGCACCCCAGACTCCGAGCGTCACCCCGACGATGGCCCCGATCAGCGATCCGATCAGGAGCAACCGCAGGCTGACCCCGGCACGGGAGATGATCTGGTCGCCGATCGAGACGCCGTTGACCCCGGTGCCCAGCGAACCGTGCACGACGATGGTGACGAGCCAGTCCCAGAGCCGCTGCAGCACCGGCACATCGGGGTTGACGCCGAGACCGTTCAGGATGTTGTCGATGGTCTGCTGCGACGGCTGCGGGTTGCGGCCGTAATATTTGGTCGCCGGGTCGAGCGCCAGGCTGGACACGATGTACGCGAGGCAGGTCGCGATCATCGACAGGAAGAAATAGTTGACGAAGCGCCGGAAAATGTAGAAGACCATGGGGGCCGCGGATCAGACCAGGGCACCGGGAACGGCGACGAGCAGCGTGCAAAAATTCCAAACCATGAAAACTCCCCCATCGTTCCCCCCCGCCGGGATACCGGGGGAAGGAACTGTTCTCGTGTGCTTGAGGGGAGAGCCTATGCCTGTGTGAAGCGACTCTGCCCCAGATGCCAGTCTGGGGCACTTTTAGACGGAAAATGTAACAGTTTCGAAACTTTGCGGGCACAATGCGCAAGAAAACGATCTGTCATTGAGCAAGACTCAGGCGCAACCAGATAATTCAGGCCAGCACCGACCACGCCAGCTGACTGGTCGGCCCGAGGACGAGCACGGCGCCGACCAGGAACGAGCGTCGATGCCAGCGGCGCACAAATCGCTCCCCGGCGCGCTGCGGAGCCTCGTGCCGGTCCCAGAAGCCGCGGATGGCCCGGTGCGCGGCCGATCCGCTGATGCGCCCGCTGGACTCCCGTATTTGCCCGGCCGCCCGTGAAGTCGACGGCGAAGTCGCCAGCGCCGACCGGGTGGAGGACGGCGCACCCCAGCACACTAGACGATTGCCCGACCGGGTCACCACGACGACCTGATGCCGAAGCACGATGTCGTCCACCTCACCCCAGGGCACCTCGATCGTGCTCAGCACGTTGACGATGGACAGCCCGTGGTGGTTCAGTTCCAGGCAGGGCCGCGCGAAGACCAGCCAGGCGCCCCAGACGATCAACGCCACGGCGGGCACGGCGGCCAGCGCCGTGTCCCAGCGCCCGCGAACGGCAGCGTCGGCCAGCAGCGCGGCACAGAGGACAACCAGGGCGGCGAAGACCGCCACCGAGGCGGGTGACCGGAGGACGGTCATCCCGCCCCCCGGAACCCGGTCAGCGGCCAAACTGGAAGTTGCCGCCGGGGATGGCCGCGAGCAGCTCCTGGGTATAGGCCTCGCGGGGACTGTCGAAGACCTCGTCCGTGGACGCGGTCTCGACGATCTTGCCCTTCTGCATGACGCAGACGTTGTCGGCGACGAGCCGCACGACCGCGAGGTCGTGCGTGATGAACAGGTAGGTCAGGCCCAGTTCAGTCTGCAGCTCGGTGAGCAGGTTGAGGATCTGTCCCTGCACGAGCACGTCGAGGGCGGAGACCGCCTCGTCGAGCACGAGCACGTCCGGCTTGAGGGCCAGGGCGCGCGCCACGGCGATGCGCTGGCGCTGCCCACCGGACAGTTCGCTCGGGTACCGGTACCGGGTGGCCCAGGGGAGGGAGACCTGGTCAAGCAACTCGCGCACGCGGGCCTGCCGCTCCGCGGCGTTGCCGATCTTGTGGGCCAGCAGGGGCTCCGCGATCGTGTTGCCCACGTTGTACTGCGGGTCCAGGGAACCGTACGGGTCCTGGAAGACCGGCTGAACGCGCCGCCGGAACTTGAGCAGCGCCGCACCCTTGAGGCCGGCGACATCCTGGCCGTCGAATTCGATCTGCCCGCTGGTGATGCTCTCCAACTGCAGGATGAGCTTGGCCACCGTCGACTTGCCCGACCCGGATTCACCGACCAGCGCCGTGGTGGTGCCCTTCTTGATGGCGAAGGAGACGTCGTTGACGGCCAGCAGCTCGTTGTACCTCAGACCCTTGGTGCGGATGCGGTACATCTTGGAGATGTTCTGCACCTTGATCAGGTCCTGCGTCGCCGCCGCCTGCTCCCGCTCGGCCGCACGGGCCACGAGGGTCGTGTCGAGCGATCCACCGGAGAAGATCTCCACGTCGTCCGCATCCTGGCTCTTGGCCGACTGGATGCGACGCGACGCGAGGCTCGGAGCCGCGGCCACAAGGCGCTGAGTATAGGGATGCTGCGGGTTGGCGAGGATCTCCAGCGACGGCCCGGATTCGACGACCTTGCCCTTGTACATCACGACGAGCTGTTCGGCCCGCTCGGCCGCGAGGCCGAGGTCGTGGGTGATGAACAGCACCGAGGTGCCGTAGTCGCGGGTGAGGGTGCCGAGGTGGTCCAGGATCTGACGCTGCACCGTGACGTCAAGCGCAGAGGTGGGCTCGTCGGCGATCAGGAGCTTCGGCCGGGCGGACAGGCCGATGCCGATCAGAACGCGCTGGCGCATGCCGCCGGAGAACTGGTGCGGGAACTGCTTGAGGCGGTCCTCCGCGTCGCTGAGGCCCGCCTCCTGCAGCACCTGGATGGTGCGCTGACGCGCCGCCTTGCCCTGAGCCACGTTGTTGGCCCTGATGGCCTCCTCGACCTGGAAGCCGATGTTCCAGACGGGGTTCAGGTTGCTCATCGGGTCCTGCGGCACGTAGCCGATCAGGCGACCGCGCACATCCTGCATCTGTTTGTCCGACAGCCCGGCGAGGTCGCGGCCCTCGAACAGGATCTGTCCGGCCGTAATCTTGCCGGTACCGGCGAGGAGCTTGATGATGGCCTGCGCGGTCGTGGTCTTGCCCGAGCCGGACTCCCCCACGATCGCCAGCGTCTGACCGGCGTACAGGGTGAGACTGACCCCGCGCACGGCGGGGACGAGGCCATGCTGGGTTTGAAAACCGACCTCGAGGTCGCGGATCTGGAGCAGAGGCTCGGTGGAAGCGTCGACGCTTTCGCCGATGGGTTCGATGACGGTCTGGCTCATCGGCGGGCCCTCGCTTCGGGGTCGAGGGCGTCGCGCACGACGTCGCCCAGCATGAGGAACGCGAGAACGGTCACGGACAGTGCCGCCGCGGGGTAGAGCAGCACCTGCGGGTTGGTGCGGAGCGAACTCTTCGCCGCGTCGATGTCGTTACCCCAGGACATGATGCCCGGCGGGAGGCCGATGCCGAGGAACGACAGGGTGGCCTCGGCCACGATGAACGTGCCCAGCGAGACGGTGGCGATCACGATCACGGGGGCGATCGAGTTCGGCACGACGTGCCGCAGCAGAATCCGGAATTTGCTGACGCCCAGGGCGACGGACGCCGTGACGTAGTCCGAGTTGCGGGCGGAGAGCACCGCGCCGCGCATGATTCTCGCGATCTGAGGCCAGGCGAAAAGCGACAGCACGAGTGCGATGGTGACGGGGGTGCGCTCCGGCAGGACCGACATGAGCACGATCGCGCCCAGCACGGTGGGGACGGCGAAGAAGATGTCGCCGATGCGGGAGACGATCGCGTCGAGCACGCCGCCGTAGTAGCCGGCGAGCGCGCCGACGATAATTCCCGTGAAGGTCACCAGGATCGTGGCGAGCAGGCCGACGGTGACCGAGGCCTGCGTGCCGAAGATGATTCGCGCGTAGATGTCGCAGCCCTGACGGGTGTAGCCAAGCGGATGTCCGTCAGACGGACCGTCGTGGCTGTCGCCGAGGTCGCACTCGGTGGGCGACACCTGGGCGAACAGGCTCGGGAACAGGGCAACGATGACGATCAGGAGGATCAGGGCCGAAGAGATCCAGAAGGTGGGCCGCACCCGCATGGCGTCCCAGGCATCCGCCCAGGTGCTGCGGGCCTTCTGCGATTCATCGAGGCGGTCGACGGCTTCGACCGGGGTTTCTTCGAGCGCGGCCACGTAGTGGGTCTGCGCGTTCGGGTTCTTATTTGGCATAACGAATCCTCGGGTCCAGAGCTGCGTAGAGGAGGTCGACGAGCAGGTTGGCCAGCACGAAGATCACGACCATCACCGCGATGAACGACACCACGGTGGGTCCTTCGCCGAGCTTGATCGCCTTGTAGACGGTGCCGCCGACACCGTTGATGTTGAAGATGCCCTCGGTGACGATGGCACCGACCATCAGTGAGCCGAGGTCGACGCCGAGGAAGGTTACGACCGGGACCAGGGAGTTGCGCAACACGTGCACGCCCACCACCCGGCGGCGGGAGAGCCCCTTCGCCGTGGCGGTGCGCACGAAATCCGCGCTGAGGTTGTCGGAGACACTGGCCCGGGTGAGCCGCACAATGTAGGCGAAGGAGACGGAGGCCAGAACAAGGGCCGGCAGCAGCAGTTCACTCAGGGGAGCTTCGCTGCTCACCGTGGTGCGCGCCCAGCCGAGCTTCACCGCGAAGACGTACTGCAGCACGAAACCGATCACGAACGTGGGGACGCTGATCAGGAGGAGGCTGACCACGAGGGCGCTGGTGTCGAAGAGCTTGCCCTTGCGGAGCCCAGCGACGAGGCCGACGAGGATACCGAAGACGGCCTCTATGGCCAGCGCGAGCAGGGCAAGACGGGCGGTGATCGGGAAGGCCTTCGCCATCACGTCGCTGACCGGGCGGCCGGAGTAAGTGGTGCCCAGGTCACCCTGGAAGAAATTGCCGATGTAGATGAAGTACTGCACGATGAACGGCTTGTCCAGGTTGTACTGGGCGCGGATCTGCTCGACGACCCCGGGAGCCGGGGGCCGATCGCCGTACAGGGCCGCGATGGGATCTCCGGGAAGAGAGAACACCATGAAGTAGATCAGGAGTGTCGCACCGAAAAACACCGGGATCATCTGGAGCAGGCGTTTGCCGGTATACCAGATCATCAGGTCCCCAAGCCGGAACGTATGTACATGAGATTCACAATCACTGGTTGAGTCTAGTCACGTGTGGGGTCCGGGGCTGTATGCCCCGAACCCCACAGGTGTTATCTATTTACTGCTGACGAGCTGGTTGAACGAGAGCTACTCGCTCTTGGTGATGTCGGTGTACATCGGCACGGAGTCCCAGCCGAAGACGACGTTCTCGACCGACTCGGACCAGACGCCACTGACGTTGGAGTACCAGAGCGGGATCGTGGGAAGGTCGACGAGGAGGACTTCCTGTGCTTTCTGGTACTTCGCGGTGGCGTCCTCGACGGAGGACGCGGCCGCGCCTTCCTTGAGCAGCGCGTCGAACTCTTCGCTGGTGTAGTCCTCGTAGTTCGAGCCGGCACCGGTCTGGTACAGCGGTGCGAGGAAGTTGTACAGCGACGGGTAGTCACCCTGCCAGCCGGCGCGGGTGCCACCGGTCAGCTTGTCGGCGGAACGGTCGTCGAGCGCCGCAGCGAACGTCGGGTACGGCTTGCCGATGGCTTCGATTCCCAACGTGTTCTTGATGCTGTTGGTCACCGCGTCGACCCAGGCAGCATGGCCGCCGTCGGAGTTGTAGGCGAGGTCGAACGTGCCGGTGTAGGGCGCGATCGCGTCGGCTTCGGCCCACTTGGCCTTGGCTTCTTTCGGGTTGTATTCGAGGACTTCGGCACCCTTGAGGGAGTCGGAGTAACCGTCGATGACCGGCGAAGTGAAGTCGGTCGCGGGGGTGCGGGTGCCCTGGAAGATGACGTCCGTGATTTCCTTGCGGTCGATCGACATCGAGATGGCGGCGCGACGCAGCTTGCCTTCCTCACCACTCCAGTGCTCGAGGTAGTACGGCATGTTGAAGCCCTGGAAGATGGCGGCCGGCTGGTTCACGAAGCGGTCCGGGAAGTCCGACTCATAGGACTCGAACGCGGCGTCCGGGACGGCGTCGAGCACGTCGAGGTTGCCACCCTGGACATCCGCGTACGCGGCGTCCATCGAGGCGTAGAAGACGATGTTCAGGCCACCGTTGGCGGGCTTGCGCACGCCGTCGTACTCGGGGTTGGTGACGAGGTCAATTCCGACCTCGTGCTCCCAGGCGCCCTCTTTTGCCAGCATGTACGGGCCGTTGCCGATCGGGTTCTCGCCGAAGGCTTCCATGTCGTCGTACGCGGCGGAGGGCAGCGGCATGAACGCCGTGTAGCCCAGGCGCAGCGGCCAGTCGGCCTCGGGCGAGGCCAGCTCGACCGTGAAGGTGGATTCGTCGACGACCTTCAGCCCGGTCAGTTCGGCGTCAGCGTCGTAGCTGAAGCCGGCGATGTTGTCAAAGAAGTACGAGGCGCTCTGGGCGTTGCTGAACTTCGCTCCGAAGTTCCAGGCATCCACGAAGGAGTCAGCCGTGACGGCCTCGCCGTCGGTGAACTCCCAGCCGTCGTTGAGCGTGACGGTCCAGTTCTGGGCGTCGTCGGACTCGATCGACTTGGCGACCTCGTTCTCGATCTCGCCTTTGGCGTTGTACGAGACGAGCCCGGCGAAGATCGAGGTGGTGATCTTGCCGCCTCCGGTCTCGGTGGTGTTCGTCGGGATCAGCGGGTTCTGCGGCTCGGATCCGTTCGTGGTGATGATCGCCGCGGTGTCACTCTCTGCCGGGGCGTCTCCGCTGGCGCAACCGGAGAGCACGAGGGCTCCCGCGGCAGCCAAGGCGATGGCAGGTATGCCCATTCTCCTGATTTTCAATTTTCCTCCAGTGCGCAGGGAAATGCCGCGTGACCCTCGGGCGAGCAGACATCTCGGATATACCGACCTTAAAGAGTGGGCGCGGACTTCGCATAATCCATTGCGGAAACGTTACAGATGCGAAACAAACTGCGCAGGATAGTTGCGCCACAGCAGGTTCTTGCGCGCAATCCGTCCACCGGATTCAGCAACCTGCTCGTTCCGGGCAGTGGGAAGATGGGAGGATGACCGTGACCACCCCCGTACGCCCTCCGCTGTTGATCTTCGACGGCGACTGCGCGTTCTGCACGACCTCCGTGAACACCATGAGGCGTCTGATTACCGGCATGCCGACTTCCTCTCCCTACCAGTGGACCGACCTGGCGTCCTATGCGCTGACGACGAAGGAGGCCCAGTCCCGCGTTTGGCTGGTCGTCGACGACCACCGGTTCGGCGGCGCCGCGGCCGTGGCCGCCCTGCTTCGGCACCAGCCGAATGCGCTTTTGCGCGTCCTGGGTTGGCTCGGCACCGTGCCGCCGTGGTCGTGGGCGGCCGAAGTGGGCTACCGGCTCGTGGCGCGGTACCGCCACCGGCTGCCCGGGGGAACACCGGCCTGCCGGATGAAGCCGGGCGCGTGACTCTGCTCGGCAATCGAACCGGGATCCGCTGGGAGGTGGGGATCGTCCTCGGAATGTCGCTCGGGGCATCCGCTCTCTATTCGATCATCTCGATCATCGCCCGGCTGACCGACACCCGGCCGCTCTCGGAGCAGTCGGCGACCCTGAACGGGTCGCAGTCGCCGCGGGAATGGCTCGACTTCAGCTACCAGTTTTTGGGCATCTTCTTCGCCCTGTTCGCCGTGGCCCTGGTGCTCTACCTGCTGTGGCTGCCGCGGCAGAGTCCGTTCCGGCGGCTGGGCTTCGACTTCACGGAGCCGGGGCACGACCTGCTGCGCGGCTTCGGGCTGATGCTCGTGATCGGTATCCCCGGACTGGGGCTGTACCTCGCCGGGCGGTCCCTCGGCTTCACCGTGGCGATCGTGCCGTCGCCGCTCGACACGTTCTGGTGGACGATCCCGATCCTGGTGCTCTCGGCGCTGCGCTCGGCACTGGTCGAGGAGCTGATCGTGGTCGGCTACCTGTTCACCCGGCTGCGCGAGCTGGGTTGGTCCACCTGGACCATCACCGTGTCCTCGGCGCTTCTACGCGGCAGCTACCATCTCTACCAGGGCATCGGGCCGTTCTTCGGCAATGCGGCCATGGGGGTGCTGTTCGGCTGGTGCTATCTGCGTTGGGGACGCACGATGCCGCTCGTGATTGCGCACTGGATCCTCGACATCGTCTCCTTCGTCGGGTACCCGCTCGCCCTCGCCTGGTGGCCGGGGCTCCTCGCCCCCGCCGCCTGACCTGCCTGCCTGCCTGCCTGACCTGCCTGACCGGTCTGCCCTGCCTGACCGGTCTGCCGGACCGCGAATTCGACGGAGATTTTGCCGAGAACGGCTCGAATCGGGCCAAAACCCGGCCGGACAGGCAGAATCTCCGTCGAATTCGTTCGGGAGTGGCGGTCTACTCGAAGGCCTCGGGGGGCGGGCAGGCGCAGACGAGATTGCGGTCACCGAAGGCGTTGTCGATGCGGCGCACCGGCGGCCAGTACTTGCCACGAATGAGACTGCGCACCGGGTAGACCGCGGTCTCACGGTCGTAGGCGTGCGTCCACTCCCCCTCGATCACCGACTGTGCCGTGTGCGGGGCATTGTGCAGCGGGTTGTCCTCGGCAGGCCAGCGGCCGGCGGCTACGGCATCCGCTTCGGCCTTGATCGCGATCATGGCCTCGACGAACCGGTCGATCTCGACCAGGTCCTCACTCTCGGTGGGCTCGATCATGAGCGTACCGGACACCGGAAAGCTCATGGTCGGCGCGTGGAAGCCGTAGTCGACGAGGCGCTTGGCCACATCGTCGACGCTGACCCCGGTGGCCTCGGTGAGCGGCCGCAGATCGAGGATGCACTCATGGGCGACCAGGCCGTTGTCACCGGAATACAGCACCGGGTAGTGAGCCTCGAGGCGCTTGGCCACATAGTTGGCCGCGAGTACCGCGGCGCCGGTGGCCGCGTGCAGTCCCTCGGCCCCCATCATGCGCACATAGGCCCAGGAGATCGGTAGGATGCTCGGGCTGCCGTAGGGCGCCGCCGAGACCGGCCCGCCGGAGTGCACGACCGTGCCGCCGACCGTGCCGCCGACCGTGCCGTCACTTTCATCGCCACCGCCGTCGACCGCCGCCGCATCGCGGGAGGCGAGGAGGTAGTGCTCGTCGCTCTGAGCGAGCGGGTGCCCCGGCAGGAACGGAGCGAGGTGCGCCTTGGCCCCGACCGGACCGACGCCCGGCCCGCCACCGCCGTGCGGGATGCAGAACGTCTTGTGCAGGTTCAGGTGCGACACGTCGCCGCCGAAGTCGCCGTAACGGGCGAAACCGAGCAGGGCGTTCAGGTTGGCGCCGTCGACGTAGACCTGGCCGCCGGCGTCGTGCACGGCCGTGCAGATGGCGCCGACCTCGTGCTCGTAGACGCCGTGCGTCGACGGGTAGGTGATCATCAGCGCGGCGAGGTTCTCGGCGTGCTCCGCGATCTTGGCGCGCAGGTCGTCCAGGTCGACGTTGCCGAGCTCGTCGCAGGCGACGACGATGACCTTCATGCCGGCGAGCACGGCGGAGGCCGCGTTGGTGCCGTGCGCGCTGGACGGGATCAGGCATACCGTTCGCTGGGTATCCCCGGTGGAGAGGTGGTAGCCGCGGATCGCGAGGAGCCCGGCGAGTTCACCCTGGCTGCCGGCGTTGGGCTGGAGGGACACGGAATCGTAGCCGGTGACATCCGTCAGCCAGGATTCGAGCTGCCGGATCAGTTCCAGGTAGCCCTCGATGTCGGCACGCGGCGCGAACGGGTGCAGCCCGCCGAACTCGGGCCAGCTGACGGCCTCCATCTCGGTGGCCGCGTTCAGCTTCATGGTGCAGGAGCCGAGCGGGATCATGCCGCGGTCGAGCGCGTAATCGAAGTCGGCGAGGCGTTTGAGATAGCGCATCATGCTCGTCTCCGAGCGGTGCGTGTTGAACACCGGGTGGGTGAGGAACTCGCTGGTGCGATGAAGTTCGGGCGGAAGGCCGGCCTCGACCATGCTGAAGTCGACCAGGCCGAAGGCATCCCGTCCGCCGAACGCGCCGACGACCAGGGCGAGATCCGCGAGAGTCGTCGTCTCGTCGACGGCGATGCCGACGGTGTCCGCGTCGACCAGGTAGAGGTTGACCCCGCTGGCGGCGGCGGCCCGGGCGATCTCGGCGGCGCGGCCCGGAACGGAGGCACGGACCGTGTCGAAGAACGTCGCGGTGACGACGTCGACACCGGCGGCGAGGAGCGCGACGACGAGTTGCCCGGCGCGCTCGTGCACCTGGGCGGCGATCTTCCGCAGGCCGTCGGGCCCGTGGTAGACCGCGTACATGCCGGCCATCACGGCCAGCAGCACCTGGGCGGTGCAAATGTTCGAGGTGGCCTTGTCCCGACGGATGTGCTGCTCACGCACTTGCAGCGACAGGCGGTAGGCCGGGTGGCCGGCCGCGTCAACGCTGACGCCGACCAGGCGGCCGGGAAGCTGACGCTCGAGGCCCCTGCGCACGGCCATGTAGCCCGCGTGCGGACCACCGAAGCCCATCGGCACACCGAAGCGCTGGCTGGTGCCCACGGCCACGTCGGCGCCGAGCTCGCCGGGCGAGGTGATCAGGGTCAGGGCGAGCAGGTCGGCGGCGACGACGGCGAGCGCCCCCTGCGCCTGGGCGGCGGCGATAACACCGGCCGGGTTCCAGACCCGGCCGGATGCGCCGGGGTACTGCACGAAGAGACCGAAGTACTCGCCGAGGTCCTCAGCGGACCCGGCCAGGTCGACCTCCACGAGGTCGATCCCGACGGCGGCCGCGCGATTGCCGAGCAGGGCCTTCGTCTGCGGCAGCGCGTCGGCGTCGACGAGGAAACGGGTCGACTTCGACTTCGACGCCCGACGGGTGAGCAGCATGCCCTCCACCACGGCGGTCGACTCGTCGAGCATGGACGCGTTGGCCGTGGACAGTCCGGTCAGGTCGGCGATCATGGTCTGGAAGTTGATCAGCGCCTCAAGACGGCCCTGGGAGATTTCGGGCTGGTACGGAGTGTATGCCGTGTACCAGCTGGGGTTCTCGAACACATTGCGCTTGATCACGGCCGGGGTGACGGTGTCGTAGTAGCCGAGACCGATCATGGACCGCTTCACGGTGTTGCGGCCGGCGAGGCCCCGCAACTCCGCGATGGCCTCCCGCTCGGTGGCGGCGGGCGGCAGGGTGCTGTCACCGATGGTGCGGAACTGGTCCACCTGGATCGATTCGGGCACGGCCGCGTTGACGAGGGCGTCGACCGAGTCGTAACCGAGGATGGACAGCATGCGGGACTGCGCGTCGGCATCCGTGCCGATGTGGCGCTGAGTGAAAGGCTGTGACATGTGTGCGGAACCTGGCTTTTCGTTTTCGTTACTCGCCGATGAGGGCGGAGTAGTCGGCGTAACTGAGGAGAGGAGGCAACTCCGCGAACGTGACCTTGAGCAGCCAGCCGGCGCCGAACGGGTCGCTGTTGACGAGCTCGGGGCTCTCGACGACGGCATCGTTGGTCTCGGCGACGGTGCCCGTGACGGGGGCGAAGAGCTCGCCGACCGACTTGGTGGACTCGATCTCGCCGACGACGGTGCCGCCGGCGACATCGCTGCCGACGGCCGGCAGCTCGACGAAGACGACGTCGCCGAGCTTGTCGGCGGCGTAGGCGGTGATGCCGACGGTGGCGGTGTCGCCGTCGACGAGAACCCACTCGTGCTCGGCGGTGTACTGGAGTTCAGACTGTTCGGCCATGGGGGTGTTCCTCTCGAGGGGTGGACTATTTCTGACGCTTGTAGAACGGAAGGGCGGTCACGGTTGCGGGGATGCGGGTGCCGCGCACGTCGACGAAGACCTGGGTGCCGAGTCGCGCCACGCCGGGCGCCACGTAGGCCATGGCGATCGGATGTCCGAGCGTCGGCGACAGCGCCCCGCTCGTGATCACGCCGTCGGCCACGGTCGCGTCGGCACTGCGATACACCGGGTAGTCGGTGCGACCGGCACGCTTGCCGGCAGACTCCAGTCCCACGAGTACGCGCGCCTCCGCGCTGGGACCCTCTTCGCTGGCCTCGCGGCCGATGAAATCGACCTCCTTGGCGAGGTTCACAACGCGGCCGAGCCCGGCCTGCACCGGGTAGGTCGAGGTGCTCAGTTCGTGGCCGTAGAGCGGCATGCCGGCCTCGAGGCGGAGGGTGTCCCGGCTGGCGAGCCCCGCCGGCACGAGGTGGAAAGAGGCGCCCGCCGCGCGGAGCGCGTCCCAGAGCGCCGCGGCATCCGGCACGTCGACATAGAGTTCGAAGCCGTCTTCACCGGTGTAGCCGGTGCGGGCAATGAGAACGCGGCCGGCCTGGAAGGTACCGCCCAGGGCGCGGTAGTACTTCAGCGCTGACAGGTCGCCGTCGACCCTGAGGTCCGCCGTGGCCTCGAGGATGGCGCGCGAGTTCGGCCCCTGCACGGCGATCAGGGCGACGTCGTCGCTCTGATCGGTGACGGTGACGTCGAAGCGGGTGGCCCGGGCCGTGAGCGCCGCGACTGCCGGGAAACGATTGCCCGCGTTGGCGATGACGAGGTACTCGTTCTCGGCCGTGCGGTAGACGACGATGTCGTCGATGATGCCGCCAGCGCGGTTGAGGATGAGGCTGTACTTGGCCTGCAGCAGGTCGATCGCGGAGAGCTGGCCGGCGAGGGCATAGTCGAGGAACGCTCCGGCGTCCGGCCCGGCCACCAGGATCTCGGCCATGTGCGAGAGGTCGAAGATGCCCGCGCTGGTGCGCACGGCGTGGTGCTCGGCGAGATCGCTCGAGTAGCGCACCGGCATCTGCCAGCCGGCGAAGTCCGTAAAACTGGCGCCGGCATCCACGTGCGCCAGGTGCAGCGGGGAGAACCGCTCCACCGTGGGGGTCGAATCGGTGTGGGCTTCAGTGTCCGAGGTCATGAGTTCTCCAGGTTGTCGCCGGCCGGGGCCGAGCAAGAATCTTCGGGGCGCGATCGATCGATCGTACCCCTGGGAACTCCCCCTCTGTCGTCAGGCCTGAGAGCTTCACCGCAGCCGTTGGGCGGGCGCGATTTTCACCGTGGGCGAGCCGCTGCCGAGCCGCGACTACTTTTCAGAGTGGCCAGTTCGATGCGGTACGAGTACCTGAGAGATTGTCGGGGAGGATTGCTCCTTCGGTGTTCGACTGCCTGAGGGCGTCGAACTCTCCCGCATCGACCTTGATGGCCCTATATTCACTTGAGGGTGTGCGCTCCGAGCCTAGCGCGTGCGGGCCCGGAAGCGTGGTGCGGCCGCTTCCGGTGGCCCCCGGCGACACCCCCAGCGGGAACGCGTACCCTTGACACTTCGCCCGCGATTCGTGCGGCGCACACAGAAAGGCGTTCCGTGGACATCACACTCCTCCGGCATTTCATCGCCGTCGCCGAGGAGTTGCACTTCCCGCGCGCCGCGATGAACCTCAATATCTCCACCCCGAAATTGCGCTCCTCGATCGCAAAACTCGAGGCGAACCTGGGCGTCGTGCTCATCGACCGCACCACGGAAACCACCCGATTGACCGCGGCGGGCAACCTGTTTCTCACGGATGCCCGCACCATGCTGGCCGCCTCGGATGAGCCCTGGAAGCCGCCGCTTCCGGCGGGCGGCAAGGCGAAGGCGGCGAAGGGCAAGGGCCGCGCGCCCGAGGTGAAGGGCCAGCCGCGTCCCGGCAAGCGCCGCCAGGGCCGCTAGCTGTTGTTCCCATACAGGTTGTGAGCGTGGCGTGAGCTAAAAAGGTGAGGACCTCCGGTATCGATTGGGTTACCACACTCAACACGATGCAACGGAGGCCCTCATCGCTT
>NZ_SOFU01000034.1:0-28449 GCF_004402245.1 Cryobacterium sp. TMT2-18-2 | reverse complement strand
AAGCGATGAGGGCCTCCGTTGCATCGTGTTGAGTGTGGTAACCCAATCGATACCGGAGGTCCTCACCTTTTTAGCTCACGCCACGCTCACAACCTGTATGGGAACAACAACTAGCCCGGCGAGACTGTGAACGGCTAGACCGGCTTGACGACCATCAGCACGACCACGACCACCAGGAGCAGCGAGACGATGCCCGAGCCCATGGCCACGCGTGAGTAGCCGGCGACCTTGGCGCCGACGACCCGGGTGCCGCTGGCGGACTGCTCGGCGAGGAGCTCCGAAACCGACTTCATGGCCGGAACCACCAGGAACAGGCTGAGTACGAGGGCCACCGCGTAGAGCACGATCGACAGCCAGATCCAGGTCGACGCGAGGGACGCGTTGTCCCTGAAGCTCACCGCGCCGAAACCGAGGAACACCACCAGCAGCGACAGCAGAGTGAAGAGATTGGTGGACTTCGCCAGTGAGGCCACCTGGCCGGCTTCCCCGGCCCGCATGGAGCGCATGGCGGTCATGGGGAGGATGGCCATGGGCCCGACGATGAAGACGCCGGTGACAATGTGCAGGGTGTTGAGGAGATCCATTTCTCCAGCGTAGGCCCCGCCGTCCGCTCGCCGGTGAACCGACGTGTTTGACGGGGTGCCCGCCAGGACCCCTCACGGGTGTCGTTTCGCGGCCCGCACCTCGGGGTGGTCGTCGGGTAGGGCGTGCCGGGAGCCGGCGCGCAGCAGCACGAGGTTCTTCCGCTCCCAGTCGAGCACGGCCTGCCGCTGCGGCTCGATCGCCCGACCTTCCGCGCAAACCGCGGCGGTGCGCCCGCAGACGCAGGCCAGCGGCATGCCCTCCACACTGTGGTGCAGCTGCCCGATCCGCCAGAGCACGGCCATGGCCCAGTCGAGCTGACGATGCGCAAGCTCGGTCTTCCGCTCGGCGCGCCGCACCAGGTCACTCTCGAGGAGCGCGCGGACCCCGGCGCTCTTCGTGCCGTCGGACTCGCCGGCCACGACGCCGCGCAGCTCCACCACCTGGGCCATGAGCCCGTCGATCACCGCCTGCTTCTCGGCATCAGCCCCCGCCGACTTCTCGGCGAACTGACGGTGGTTCTCCTGCTGGTCGGCGTATTGCCCGACCCACAGCTTGATGTGCTCCGCGTCCCGGCGGGTGGCCTTTTCCGCCCCCAGGTGGTGCAGGCAGGATGCGCAGACCACCTGGTCGGTCGCCGAGGTGAACGTGAACGGCTGCAGTGACTGGCAGCAGAAGCACTGCGCCCGGATGGCCACATACAACGGATACGGGTGGGTCACGGTTGGTCCTTCGTTAGCCTTCTTGAGCCCTATCGCCGAGCGTACCCAATCGGTGGGATTCCGGGGTCACCCGCGGATGGCGGACATCCGTTCGGCCAGTTGCGCGGGCGTCAGCGGCGCGCCTCCCCCGATGAAGGACCTCCCTGGGCCGCGGGATTTCCTGCTGGGGATGAGGGCTCCGTCCCCGGCCTCCGGGCCGGGCCCTTCTCGCAGCATCCCACCGGGCACGCATCCGTCCACGGTCCGAGCGCGGTGAGCGCGCAGCGTTCCGTGGTCGACGCCGGCGTCAGTCGCTCGAGCAACAGGTCGACGAGCCCCGCCACGAACTCCCGGTGCAGGCCGGGGGTCGACACCCGGGCAAATCCCAGGTCGTGCGCGGCGGCAGTGGCCGCCGCCTCCGTGTCGAGGTCCCAGGAGACCTCCATGTGGTCGGAGATGAATCCGATCGGCACCACGACGACGGCTCGCGTGCCGGCCGCGGCGAGCACGACGATGACGTCGTTGACGTCAGGTTCGAGCCAAGGCATTTCGGGCGGACCCGACCGCGACTGGAATGCCAGAGACCAGGCCGGGGTGGCGTCGGCCGCTGTGCCGTCGTCCGCCACCGCTGAAACGGCGGCCATCACCACCTCCGCGACGGCCCGGTGCTGCGCCTCGTAGGCACCGCCGGCACCGAAGGATCGCTCGCGTGGGCCACTCTGCTCGGCATCCGCCATCGGGATGGAGTGGGTTGTGAAGAGCACGTGAACGTCGTCCGGGGCCAGGCCCTGCCGGGCGAAGTCGGCGAGGGCGGAGCAGACGCCGAGCACGAACGGGGCGACGAAGCCGGGATGGTCGAAGTAGGGGCGAACCGCGTCGATGCGCACGGCGTCGCCGAGCCCGGTGGCGCACCGCGCCTCAACCAGGTCTTCCCGGTACTGCCGGCAGCTCGAGTAGGAGCTGTACGCGCTCGTCGTGAGCGCGAGCAATCGGGTGTGGCCGGCGTCGACGGCCGCAGTCACGGCGTCTCGCAGGTACGGAACCCAATTGCGGTTCCCCCAGTACACCGGCACGAAGGTGCCTCGGGCGGCCAGTTCGGTCTGGAGCGCGTTACGGAGCGCCCGGTTTTGTCCGTTGACCGGGCTCACACCACCCGAGGCGCGGTAGTGGGCGGCCACGGTTTCGAGGCGTGCCTCCGGAATTCCACGGCCCCGGGTGACGTTCCGGAGGAACGGGATGACGTCGTCCTGGCCCTCGGGGCCTCCGAAGCCGAGGAGGACCACGGCGTCGTACCCGGCTGGCTCCGCGGCAGGCACGGGCACGAGGCCATCCACGGGCTGAGACTCAGGCACCGACGAGGGCACCGGCCACGCCCGGCTGGAACGGGCAGGCCGGGTCCTCCCCCAGCGGATCGCCGCTCGACGCGAACGCGCGGGCTCGAGAGCCCCCGCACAGGTCCGCGTACTCACAGCGGCCGCAGCGGCCGGTGAACTCCGTGGCCCGGATCTGTTTGAGTAGCGGGTTGTCCCGGTAGATCTCGGCCAACGGGGTCGTGCACACGTTCCCGAGGCCGAGTGGCAGAAACCCGGCCGGGTAGACCTCGCCGTCGTAGGCCACGAAGACGATGCCCTTGCCGTCGCGGGTCGACGCGGTCTGCGCCCGCGGCAGGCCCGCGGGCGGTCCCATCAGGGCTTCCAGCCTCGCGGACAGGGCGTTGTACGGAGCGCTCGTCGGTGCAGGGTCACCGGCGCGTCGGCGAGCGACGATCCGCCGGAAAAAGGGTGCCTCGACCGTGCGCACGATGAAGCCATGCTGGGAGGCGTCGAAGAGGAAGTGGCAGATGTCTTCGTGCTCCGCTGGGCTGACGGCCTCGGTCGCGACGCCGCGGCCGACCTGGACGAGGAAGAAGACCTCCCAGATAGCGGCGCCGGCGTTCTTGATCAGGGCCGCGACATCCGCGAGCTCGTCGACATTGGCGCGCATGACGGTCGTGTTGACCTGGACGGTCAACCCCACCGCGGCGAGAGCCCGGATCGCCGCCACGGTGTCGTCGAAGTGGCCCGGGATCCCGCGCACGCCCTCATGGGTCGCGGCGACGGCGCCGTCAAGGCTGATCGACACCGCCTTGACCCCGCTCGCCACGATCCGTTCGATCATCTGCGGAGTAAGTGTCGGCGTGACCGACGGGGACAGCGCCGTCGGCAGTCCAAGACCGGTGGCGTAGTCGACGAGTTCGAACAGGTCAGGGCGCATCAGGCAGTCGCCGCCGGTGAGCACCAGGATCGGGTACGGCCGGCCGAATCCGGCCACCTGGTCGATCAGGTCTTTACCTGCTGCCGTGGTCAGCTCGCCTGGCAGGGCTTGCATCGTGGCGCTGGCCCGGCAGTGTTTGCAGGCAAGCGCGCAGGCGCGGGTGGTTTCCCAGAACACCAGCATCGGGCGCTGCGCGTAGTCCGGGCCCTTTCCACGGCGGGCGGTCGGCAGCGTCGGCAACACGGCGGTCTCGCCGAGGGGAATGCTGAGCCCGCTCATGCGGGCACCTCGCTCGCGGGACGGGCATCGGTCAGAAGCTGCGCGAGCTTGTCGGCGGTGCGCTCGGCGTCGGCCACGCAGCTGGCCAGCCCGACCCCCCGGTAGGCGGAACCGGTCAGGTAGAGCCCCGGCAGCCGACCCAGAGCCACCTCCGCGGCGGCGAGCCGACCCTGATGGCCGACGATGTACTGCGGCATCGCCTGCAGCCAGCGCTCGATGTGCTGCTCGGTCGGGCGCCCGGTCAGACCCATGGCCTCGACGAGTTCGGCGTGCACCTGGCTGACCAGGGTGGCCTCATCGAGGTCCATCCAGCGCTGGTCGCGGCGCCTGCCCACTATGCAGCGGATGATCACGGTTGTGTCATCGGCGAGGTGCGGCCACTTGGCGCTGGACCAGGTGCAGCCGACAATGAATTTGTCTTCCTCCGGCGGCACCAGGAAGCCCGTGCCGACGAGGTCGTGGGCGACGGCGGAGCGCGGGTAGGCCAGGCAGATCGTGGCAACATCGACGTAGGGGATACCCGCCAGCGCGGCGGCCAGGTCGGGGGCTTCCGTCTTCATCATGTCCGCCGCAGCGAACGCGGGAGTGGCGAGCACCACCGCGTCGGCCTCGAGCACCGTGCCGTCGCTCAGCTTCACCTCATAGCCGGCGGTGCCGCGCGACACGGAGACGACCGCCGTACCGAGGCGCACATCGTCGCCCACGACGTGGACGGCCAGTGCGTCGATCAATCGGGCGAGCCCCCCACGAAGGGTGACGAGGACCGCGCCTCCTGCTCCGGCGGGCTGGGGTGGGGCATTCCGGCGTCGGCGCCGCAGTCCGAGGTAGAGGCTGCGATTGCCGCGGGCGAGAGCGTCGATGTCCGGCGCGGTGCTCCGAGCGCTGAGCTCGTCGGCCCTGCCGGCATGCACACCACCGAGCAGCGGATCGACGAGGCGGTCGAACACCTGCCCGCCCATCCTCGGGCGAACGATTTCTGCGATTGTGGGGTCGTCTGGCAATCCCGCCGGGGCCGCCTTCACGAGGTCCAGGGCCGCACGGGCCAGACCGAGAGGCGACAGCAGTCGGGATTTCAGCAGGGGCAGCAGTCGATCGGGGATGCCGAAGAGGGTGCCGGCCGGGAGCCGTCGCAGCTTCCCGCGCGACCAGATGCGTGCGCCGGACCCGGCGGGGGCCACGACGAGGTCGCTGACCCCGAGGTCCTCGATGAGGGCTGCCACCACGGGTGCCCGCACCATCAGCGCGTCAGGTCCGACGTCAACGAGGTGCCCGCCGAATCGTTCAGTGGAGATCTTGCCACCCAACCGCGCCCCACCCTCAACCAGGGTGAGATGCACCCCGTCGCCAAGCCGGCGGTGCAGGTAGTGTGCTGTCGCCAATCCGCTGATTCCGCCGCCGACGATGACGACCCGTGGTTGAGCGAGCATTCGACTTACCTCCAGTTGCCGGTGAATCCGGGGCAACCGGCAACCTGTGGCAATCCTTGTTACTTCGATCCTACGACCGTCGTCTCCAGCGGCACCTCGCGGGCCGGCGACGGCGGGCGCCGATCGAAGCACGAATCGCCGCCCGGACCGGGCCCCGATCAGCCCCGGGATCAGCCCGAACCACGGCCGAATTCACGCCTTCTCATATTCCGTCGGACGGTTGCGCGCGACCGCAGCGCAGGCCCGTTCGACGGCAGCCACGGATGCGGCGACGTCGTCCGCATCCGTCGACCAGTTGCTCACGGAGATCCGCAGCACATCCCGGTCCTGCCAACGCGAACCCGACATCCACGCGGTTCCCTCCTTGAGTAGTTCTTCCGTCACCCGGCGGGTGCGCTCGTCGTCGCCGAAGCTGACGCAGACCTGGGTGAAGACCACGTCGTTGAGCACCTCGGCGCCGGGGATGCGACCCAGACCGTCGGCGATGGCCCGGGCGTGATCGGCCAGCCGCTCCACCAGCATCACGGTGCCCGAGCGGCCCAGGGAGCGCAGAGCCGCCCAGACCGGAACGCCGCGCGCCCGGCGCGACAGCTCGGGCACCTTTTCGTAGGGGTCACCCGGGCCGGTCTCGTCGGCGAACAGGTAGCTCGTGTGCACCCCGAAGGTGGACCGCAGCTCGGCGGGCCGGGCCACGATGGCCATGCCACAGTCGTAGGGCACTTGGAGTGTCTTGTGCGCGTCGGTGGCCCAGGAATCGGCGGTGTCGAGGCCTGCCAGCTGTTCGCGGTAGCGCGGGCTCACTGCGGCCCAGAGGCCGAAGGCACCGTCGACGTGCACCCAGGCACCGTGCTGGTGGGCGAGGTCGGTGAGCTCACCGACCGGGTCGAAGGCGCCGGAGTGCACATTGCCGGCCTGCAGGCAGACGATCGCGGGACCATTGGCCTGGTTGAGCGCGGCCGCCAGGGCCTCGGGGAGCATGCGGCCCTGATCGTCGGCCGGGACGACAATGGGGGCGCCGAGTCCCAGGTAGCGCAGGGCCAGGTCAATCACCGCGTGGCGCTCATCGCCCACGTAGACGGCGACGCGGGGCGCCCCGGCCAGACCGGCGGTCGCGACGTCCCAGCCGGCGTCGCCGAGCACATGATCGCGTCCGGCTGCCAGACCCACGAAGTTCGCCATGGTGGCCCCGGTGGTGAAGCCCACGTCGGCGCCGTTCGGCAGACCCAGCAGATCGAGGATCCAGCCGCCGGCGGCCTCCTCGGCGGCGGCCGTGGCCGGGGTCGCGAAGCGCATCCCGGCGTTCTGGTCCCACGCGCTGACCAGCCAGTCGGCTGCCAGGGCTGCCGGCAACGTGCCGCCGATCACCCAGCCGAAAAAGCGGCCGGACGTCATCGCCATCAGCCCCGGTTCGGCCAGCCGGGCCAGCTCGTCGATCACCTCCGCCGGGTCCGTCGGCTGCAGCGGCAGCGGCGCCGCGAAGCCCGCGGCGAGGGTGTCGGCGTCGACGCGTGGCCCCACGGGCCGGGTGGGCAGGGAGGAGAGCCAATCCAGGGCATGGGCTTTCGCTCGCTCCAGGGCCTGACGATAGTCATCCGGGTCAGCAGACATGCCGAGATTTTATGCCTGCCCGGAGACCACCGAAAGAGCGCTGTTTTCCGGGCGCGAATCGTCCCTGGCGCTGATGACCCATCGGAGGCGATCGCGACCCCCATACCGGCTCCGATGGCGATGCCCACGTCGGCCTGCGTCGGCGAACACGCGGTCGATGCCCGGTTCGCGGCGACCGGCCGGTTTTGTTCCGACATGGGGGCTCGTCCAGCCGACATTCAGCCCATCCGCCGTACCGTGGTTAACGGAGTTCCCCCACTCCAAACGAATTGGCCCCGGCAGATTCCTCGCCTCCCCCAGGCGCGGTGAAGCCGGGGCTTTTTCGTGGCGGTCAGCGAACTCCGCTGAACAAATCACGGTCGATCGACCCTCGCGACCGCTCTGAGAATCAGAGTCGCACTTCCCCCGGTTGGGGCGGCTCTGGGGTGACGCGCAGACCGGCGGGTGTGTTCGAGATGCGGACGAGTTTCTCCACCCATGCCCGGTTCAGGAGTGGTTCTTTGCTGCCCTGAAAGTCGAACTGCAACGGGATGGTGGGTTGGATCCAGATGGAGCTGTGGCCGCTGCCAGCCGCCGCCATGTACTCCCAGGAGAACGTAACCGATGGTGAGGAGCGTGGCGTACAGCCAGACGGAGCTGGCCCCGAAACCCTGCCCGTCGTCCCCGTTATCGACCATGGCGGAAGCGATGAACATCGCGACGAGAATCAGAATGTAGGCGATGAATTTGGTCGTTTTAAAGGCAGCCTTCGTCTCGGTCGAAACGCGAGCGACGCGGCCAGTGTTGGGAGTGCTACTCATAATGTGTTCCTTTGTCCGGTGTGATGTCGGCGTCGGTGTACGCCGTGAACTATGGAATCAGCCGAATCCAGAATCGAGATATTCGGGGCGAGGGGCTTGCGGATCATCGCGTGAACACGCTTGCTCCCACGGGCTCAGATCACACCGCTGTCTGTGTTCGATGGAACACGGTTCCGACTCAGCGTCCCGCGTCCGCCTCCGGACGCAAACGGATGAGCCGATGCGGGCCATCTTCCTGCAGCTCGGCCACCTCGCTGCGCGAGGTAAGGAAGTCAGTGAAGGAACGGAAGCCGAGCGGTTTTTCGTTGAACGAGGGGTCCATCCGGCGCATCTGGTTCTTCACCGTGCCGGTGTTCAGCCACTCGTCGTCGTCGCCCTTTGCGTGCCCGATCTGCAGGGCACGCACGAGGAGTTCCGACGCGACCGTCTGAGGGTCGATGTCCTCGGCCGGTTCCGGCTCCGGCTCGTCGAATTGCGAACTGATGGTATGCGAGAACATCGGGATCGTCGTCACGGTGCGGGCTTTGACGGGCACCGTCTTGGGTGGCACGGTCGCGGGTTCTGCGGCCTTCCTGCCCGACGGGGGCTTCTGCACGAGCGCCACGGGGGCGGGCACGGCGGCGGCGACCTTCGCTATGCCGGGGAGCGAGTCATAGTCCTCGAATTCGTCGCACGCAGCCGCGAGGGAGGTGCTGGTCGACCCGGCGACTCCGATGCCCACCACGAAGCGACCGAGACGTTTCGACTTCTGGGCGAGGGCGATGTAATCCGAGTCACCGGCGACGATGATGACGTGGGTGAGGTCGGGCAGCCGGAAGAGGTCTTCGACCACGTCGACGGCGAGACGGATGTCCGCCCCGTTCTTCGTTCCCCGCGTCGTCGTGGTGAATAGCTGGGTGAGGTCAACCGCTCGGGACATGAGCTGGCGTTGGTAGCTCGCATTCACGGGAACGGACCAGTCGGCGTATGCGCGATTGACGACCAGCGTGCCGAACGACGCGGCAAAATCAATGATCGCGTTGAAGTCGACCGTTGCGGCGTTCAGCTTCGCGGCGACCTCGGGCTCGGCATCCGCGCTCGATCTGTCGAAATTACGGATGCCATCGCGCTGGAAGGCATTTCGTCCGTGTAGTTGCTGATAGCGAGAGACGACGATGTTGTCGAAGTCGATGTAGAGGCCGACACGTGCATCGTTCGGTTCAGTCATGGTGGGTTCCTTAGCTACCGGGCGGACGAATCAGTCGCAACCCCGAACTCAAGTCTGCTGCGCACGATGCGACGACGGCAACTCGCGGAATCGACTGCGGGACTCAGTACGCGCGCACCGATCCGCGCCGAGCCTGCCGGGAGGTACACAATGAGGTATGGCCACTGACGACCCATGCCCGGTTTTCTTCCTCTCGGATAGCACCGGAATCACGGCGGAAACGCTCGGGAGCACCCTCCTGTCCCAGTTCCCCACCGTGGAGTTCGACCGCACGACGATCCCGTTCATCCTGAATGTGGACCAGGCCCAGGCCGTGGTCGACCAGATCGACGCTCTGGTGGAGCGCGGCCAGAAGCCGATCGTGTTCTCCACGGCCGTGACCAGCGACATCCGCCGCACCCTCGGCACCTGCACGGCCACCCTGATCGACCTGCTCGGAACCTATCTCGGCGAGCTCGAGGAGGCCCTTGCGACGCAGGCCAGCAATGAACCAGGGCGCGCCCACGGCCTCGGCAACGCCGCCCGCTATCAGTCCCGCATGACGGCCGTCGAATACGCGATGGAGCACGATGACGGCCAGAGCCTGCGAGCGCTCGAGAAGGCGCAGCTGATCCTGGTGGCCCCGTCGCGCTGCGGCAAGACCCCCACCACGATGTACCTGGCGCTGCAGCACGGCATCTTCGCGGCGAACTTTCCCCTTGTCGACGAGGATTTCGAGCGGGAGGGTCTCCCCAAGCCACTGCGACCGTTCGTGGACAAGTGCTTCGGGCTCACCACCAATCCCCTGCGCCTGAGCCAGGTGCGCACCCAGCGCCGGGAAGGTTCGCCCTACGCGTCCCTGCGGCAGTGCGGGTTCGAGCTGCGCAGTGCGGAGCGACTCTATGCCTCCCACGGAATCCCGTTCCTCAACTCGGCGAGCATGTCCGTGGAGGAGATGTCGGCCATGATTCTGCAGCAAATGAACCTCAAACGCTGACTCACATTAAAAACGCAGACAAGTGAACATGTCAATCAAGTAAACAAATTGCGCTCAGGCCGGATAGACCTGTCACTATGGGAACAGGGCGCTTATCCACGAGGTGAGCCTCCTCACCTCGTGGCCTCACCTCTGGTCGCACACTGCAAGGGAGCAGAACACATGACGACAGACATCCTCTGGTTTTCCGAAATCGGACTCACGGACCTGGACCGGGTGGGCGGCAAGAACGCTTCCCTGGGCGAAATGGTGCAGAATCTGACGTCGGCCGGCGTCAAGGTGCCCGACGGGTTCGCCACCACCGCGGACTCCTACCGCCGATTCCTGTCCGATTCCGGTTTGGACCAGCGGATCATCGAGCGCCTGCGGGGCCTCGACATCGACGACGTCACCGCGCTGGCAGCGGCCGGCAAGGAAATCCGCGGCCTGATGCGTGACACGCCCTTCCTGCCCGAGTTCGAGTCCCAGATCCGGACCGCCTACGCGGCCCTGGTCCTGAAGCACGGCGGCTCCGACGACATTTCCTGGGCGGTGCGTTCCAGCGCCACCGCCGAGGACCTTCCGGATGCGTCCTTCGCCGGTCAGCAGGAGACGTTCCTGAATGTGCGCGGAATCGAGAACATCCTGCCGGCCATCAAGGATGTCTTCGCCTCCCTCTACAACGACCGGGCGATCGCCTACCGGGTGCACCACGATTTCGAGCACGCCGAGGTGGCGCTGTCGGCCGGGATCCAGCGCATGGTGCGCTCGGACATCGGCTCCTCCGGGGTCATGTTCACGATGGACACCGAATCCGGCTTCCGCGACGCGGTCTTCATCACCTCCTCCTACGGTCTGGGCGAGGCCGTCGTTCAGGGCGCCGTCAACCCCGACGAGTTCTACGTCTACAAGCCGGCGCTCGAGGCCGGCCGTCCCGCCATCCTCAAGCGCACTCTCGGCGAGAAGGCGCTGCAGATGACCTTCACGAAGAACCGTGAAATCGGCCGCACGATCGACTTCGTTCCCGTGGACGTCGGCCTGCGCAACCTGTTCAGCATCACGGATGCCGAGGTGGAGGAGCTGGCCCGCCACGCCCTCTCGATCGAGGCGCACTACGGACGTCCGATGGACATCGAGTGGGGCAAAGACGGCATCGACGGCGGCATCTACATCCTGCAGGCCCGCCCGGAGACGGTGCAGTCGCGAGCGACCGCGGTGTCCCAGAGCCGGTTCAAGATGAACGAGACCGGTAAGATCCTGGTCGAGGGCCGCGCCATCGGCCAGCGGATCGGTGCCGGAAGCGTGCGCATCCTCTCGTCCATCGACCAGATGGCGAGCTTTGCCACCGGCGACGTGCTCGTCGCAGACATGACCGACCCGGACTGGGAACCGATCATGAAGCGCGCCAGCGCCATCGTGACCAACCGCGGCGGCCGCACCTGCCACGCCGCGATCATCGCCCGCGAACTCGGCATTCCCGCGGTCGTCGGCACCGGGACCGCCACCGACATCCTCTCCGACGGCCTCGAAGTCACGGTGTCCTGCGCCGAGGGTGAGGCGGGACTGATCTACGAAGGGCTGCTCGACTTCGGCATCGAGGAGACCGCGCTCACCACCCTGCCGCCGGCCCCGGTGAAGGTCATGATGAATGTCGGCACCCCGGAGCAGGCGTTCACGTTCGCCCAGCTGCCCCACCACGGCGTGGGTCTCGCCCGGCTCGAATTCATCATCAACCGTCAGATCGGCATCCACCCCAAGGCTCTGCTCAACCTGGCCGACCAGCCCGCCGACGTGGCCCGCGAGATCAACACCCGCATCGCCGCCTACGGCAACCCGCGCGACTACTACATCAAGCGCCTGGCCGAGGGCGTGTCCACGATCGCGGCCGCCTTCGCGCCGGAGACCGTGATCGTGCGGATGAGCGATTTCAAGTCCAACGAGTACGCCAACCTCATCGGCGGACCGGCCTACGAGCCGCACGAAGAGAACCCGATGCTCGGGTTCCGCGGGGCGTCCCGCTACCTCGAGCCCTCGTTCCGGGACTGCTTCGACCTCGAATGCGAGGCGCTCTCATTCGTGCGAAACGAGATGGGGCTGACCAACGTCAAGCTGATGATCCCCTTCGTGCGCACCCTGGACGAGGCCGCGGGCGTTATTGAACTGCTCGCCGAGAACGGGCTGCGCCGTGGGGAGAACGGCCTCGAGATCGTCATGATGTGCGAGTTGCCGGCCAACGCGCTGCTCGCCGACGAGTTCCTGGACTACTTCGACGGGTTCTCCATCGGATCCAACGACATGACGCAGCTGACGCTCGGCCTCGACCGCGACTCGGCGATCGTCGCCGGCGGCTTCGACGAGCGCGACCCGGCCGTGAAGAAGCTGCTCAGCATGGCGATCGCGGCCTGCAAGGCCCGCGGCAAGTATGTGGGCATCTGCGGCCAGGGCCCCAGCGACCACCCGGATTTTGCCGAGTGGCTCGTCGCCGAGGGCATCGACTCCGTGTCGCTGAACCCCGACACCGTGGTCGACACCTGGCTGCGGCTGGCCGGCGTGACCGCGGGCAGCAACCACTTCGGCACGGATGACGCCGCCACCGACCCCAAGGAGGCCTCGGCAGCCTGATCGGCGATCGAGCTCGCCCCGCGGGCGACGCCCGAATCACCTGGGAACGTGCCACGCAGTTCGGCGCGCTGCGGGCGTCAGGGCGGCCCGATCAGTGTGCCGGCGTCAGTAGTCGTACGGCTGGGCGGGCTGGTCCGTGGGCGTGACCTCGCTCGGAACAAGGGCGATGGCCTCCTCGCTGCGGATGCTCGGGTTGGTGTCGAAACCGCTCTCGATGGCAACCCAGCTGTCGGTCGGGAATTCGTCCTGCCAGCCGGGGTAGTAGACGGGGATGCCGACCGGCTGCGCGTCGACCGCGCAGCAGGACACGACGAAGCGGGCCACGAAGAACACGTTCTCGGGGTCGCTCGTGTCGGGCGTGACGAACCCGGTCACGGTCGCGGTCTTGTCGGCGAAGAAGTCCTCGCCGGCGCCCTGGCGCAGCAGCGAGGACCAGTCCCGCACGGTGAAGGTCGAGTAGTCGCCGCCGACGAGGTCGCTCGCCTCTTTCTGCGTGATGAGCGAGGTCGAGCCGTTCAGGTCGCGCTTGGCGACCGTGGCCGTGGTCAGGGTCGCCGGCGGTAACACCAGGAGGCCCACGGTGGCCGCGACGATGATCAGGATGCTGCCGGCCGACCAGAGCCACGCCCAGCGTCCTCCGTCGTCCTCTGGCGGCTCGTGCTCGTCTTCGGCTGCGGGCAGGAGAGCGAATGCGGCCACCACCAGCGCTGCGGCGATCACGGCCATCACCATGGTGAACACGAAGTACCGCGGGTGGATGTAGAGCCCGAGCTGCCCGCTAACCCCCAGCCAGACCGTGGCCACAATGCCCACGACGCTGAGGAGCGCGCCCTGCCAGCGCCGCAGGAGCCGTCTAAACGACATAGTTGATCGCCAATCCGAGAACCGCGGAGCAGAGTGCCACAATCAGGGTGAGTTGCATCAGGGTCTTTGCCCTGAAGGTCGTGCGCAGCAGGGCCAGCATCTTGATGTCGATCATCGGGCCGAAGACCAGGAAGGCCACGATGGCGCCGGGCATGAACGTCGCACCGAACGAGAGGATGAAGAAGGCGTCGACGTTGGAGCAGATCGAAACCACGAAGGCCAGGGCCATCAGCGCCAGCACGGACCAGACCGGGTGGCTGCCGAGCGTCACGAGCACCTCCCGGGAGACGGCGGTCTGGATCAGCCCGGCCAGTCCGGCGCCGATAAAGAGCGCCGGCAACATCGCGCTGGTCTCCTTCGTGAACAGGCCGGCGCTGCGCGTGATCTTGCCGTCGCCCGCGTCATGGTGGTCACCGAGCGCACAGGCGTCCTGAAACCGGGGAGCGAGCAGGGACTCGGGTTTCGGATGCCGGCTGTAGATGTAGCCGATCAGGTTGGCGATCAGGAATCCGCCGGCGATGCGCCAGACCAGGATGCCACTGTCCCAGCCGAATGCCTGCTGGGTGGTGATGATGGTCACCGGGTTGAGGATCGGGGCCGCGAAGAGGAACGTCATCGATTCGCCGACCGTCAGCCCCTTGGCGATCAGGCCGCGCGCCAGAGGCACATTGCCGCACTCGCAAACCGGCAGCAGCATGCCGAGCAGCGAGAGCACGACCCGCCGGGCAACCGGGTTCCTCGGCAGGCGCCGCAGCAGGAACCCCTCCGGCAGCCAGGTCTGCACCACGATCGACAACACGATACCGAGGAAGACGAACGGCAGCGACTCGATCACCACGCTGATCGACAGGGTGACGAAGTCGCGGAAGGTGTCCGCCAGGGTGTCGGCAGGGGCCGACGGCGCAAACACGCGCAGCACGATCACCAGCCCGACGATGAGGAGGCCGACGAAGAGGCCACGGCCGGGCCTCCGGCGCGCGGTGAAGGGCCGCGCGGCGATGGTCTGACTCATGGGTATATCTTGTCCTGTTTCGACTCGGTCGCGCTCGGGACAGGAAGCCATCGGCAGAAGGTTGGCGGGGGCATCCGTCGGTTAGCCGCACCAGTCAGGGAGAAAACCGGACACGCTGCGGCTGCTGGTGCCGCGGTCGAGGTCTACCAGGGTGGTCGTCATGCCCGAGAACGCGGGAAGGGTCGGGTAGTCGTCGCCGAGGCCGGCCGCCGGGATCGTCTCCACCGCGAGGTACTGGCCGTTCGGCGAGACGCAGAAGTCCCGCACGCGCGACGCGTCCGACGCGGGAGTGAACGCGACGCTCGAGTCGGCGGCGTCGGTGACGGCGATCAGGGAAGCGAGCTGGTTGATGTCGCCGGTCTCCTGCAGGAACAGGCGGGCGTACCGCCCCTGCTCGGTGAGGAGCACGAGCTTGCCGGGGTAGGCCCTCGCTTCGAGCAGGCTGGGCGCGAGATCGAGTGTGGTCACGGCCCCGTCGGTGAGGTCGATCGTCGAGCCTTGGTCGGGGTCAGCGACGACGAGCGCGCGGGTGCCGGGCACGAATCCGCGCATCTCGTCGTGCTCGCCCAACGGGGTCAGCACGGCGTCGCCGAGCATGTCGATCAGGAACAGGGACTGCCCGGCGTTCTGCACGACGAGAGAGGTGCTGTCCGGCACGAACCGCAGGTCCATCACCGTCATCGGCAGGCCGTCCACCCCGGTGACCTCGGCCGGGAGGCCCGAGTACTCGGTCAGGTCGTAGACGAAGGGGGTGCGGTCGTAGCGACGCCCCGGCGTCTCCGGGGCGCTGGTGAAGGTGTACGCGATCAGGGTTTTCGACGGGGAGGCAGCCAGGTTCTCGATCACGCCCGCTCCCGGCACGGGCACTTGCACGTTGTCCCCGCCCCCGAACGAGACCACCACGAGGGTAGCCGCGTCGTCTTCGGCGAGCGTGACGGCGGCGAGGTGGTTCTCCAGGGCGACATACTGCTGGATGCGCGGGGCGCTGAACACGATGTCTCCGTCGCCCCGGCCCTGCAGGGTCGTGCGGCGCACGGTGTCGGGCCGCTTCGCGCCGACGTCGTCCACCCGGCTGTCGCGCTGCAACGCATAGATGTCGACGTCCGGGGTCGTGAACTCGTATTCCAGGGTGGCGGTGGCGTCCTGGGTGGTGCTCATGACATCCGTCACCGTCACCGTATAGACGGTGTTGTAGCGCAGGATGCCGGCGAACTCCACCGTCAGGGCGCGGTCGGCGACACGAGCGGAGACCTCTGTAGCCGGGGACACCGTCACTTGGCCGGCCTGGACCTCGGCCAACGGCTGGTTCGCGGTGAGCAGCAGGCGCGGGTTGCCACGCGTGACGGCGGCGTCGAGGTTGATCTCGGCGGAGGCCAGGCGGGGACCCTGGCTGAAGTTGGCCATCGCGAGGCCCGCCACCAGCAGGACGAGCACCGCGACCGTGACCGAGAAGAGCAGTCGGAAACGCCGGCTCGCCAGCTGCACGGAGCGCGACGGATTCGCGGACGCGCGTGCGGCCGAGAGCGCGCTCCGTTCGCGGTTCATCCTGTCAATAGTATCGGCCGATTTTCCGGGCGCGCCGGAGGCCGGGGGATCAGGGCCGCGCAACCGGAGAAGTCGGCGCAACGCCCTCGGGGGCATAGGATCGTTGGGAGTATTCAGGCGTATGCAGTCCTAGCCCTGGTCCGCAGCGTCGTCAATCGCATTCCTCGCCGCGTTGGCGCACATCACGTCGATCCCCCGATCGAGATCGTGATCATTTGACCGCTTCGATCAGACCCCCCACTGTCTCAGGACCTACCAAGCAAGGCATCAGTTATGACTTCTACGCGATTCCCCCTGTCGCGCGCGGAAACGCGCGCCCGGCTCCTGTCCATGCGCGGTGTGCTCTTCGACCTCGACGGGGTGCTCACGCCCACCGCCGATGTTCACATGGCCGCCTGGGCGCGCCTGTTCACCCGCTTTCTCGAGGACGAGGGAGTGACCCCCGCCTACAGCGACGCCGACTACTTCCAGTACATCGATGGCAAGCCCCGCTATGACGGCGTGCGGTCGCTGCTCGCCTCGCGGGGCATCCAGCTGCCCGACGGCGACCCGACGGATGCCCCGGAGCGCAACACCGTCTGCGGCCTCGGCAACCGCAAGAACGAGGCCTTCAACGAGACCCTCGCTGAAAGCGGCGTCACGCCCTACCCGGGATCGATCGAGTTCCTCGACTACGTCGTGGCCGCCGGCCTCGCCGTGGCCGTCGTCACCAGCTCGCGCAACGGGGAGAAGACCCTCGCAGCCGCCGGCATTCGCGGACGCTTCGAGATCGTCGTCGACGGCCTGCTCTCGGCCGAGCGTGGCCTGGCCGGCAAGCCGGCCCCCGACACCTATGAGCTCGGCGCGGCACTGCTCGGCCTCGATGCGGCCCAGTGCGTCGTCGTCGAAGACGCGCACTCAGGCATCCAGGCCGGCCGCGCCGGCAACTTCGGCCTCGTGCTCGGAGTGGACCGCGGCGTGGGCACGCAGACCCTGCTCGACGCCGGGGCCGACGTCGTCGTCCCCGACCTCCACGAGCTGCTCCCCAACGTCGAAACGGAGGCCGGAAAATGAACCGGATCACCGACACGAACGACCCGCTCGACCGCAACCGATTCCCGATCGACGAGTGGGCCCTGGTCGAGAAGGACTTCTCCGGTGACGACATGGGTCGCACCGAGACGCTGTTCGCCGTCGGCAACGGGTACCTCGGCCTGCGCGGCAACGTGGACGAGGGCCGGGACGGCCATGCCCACGGCACGTTCATCAACGGGTTCCACGAGACCTGGCAGATCCGGCACGCGGAAGAGGCCTTCGGCTTCGCGCGCGTCGGGCAGACGATCGTCAACGCGCCGGATGCCAAGATCATCCGCATTTACGTCGACGACGAGCCGCTTGTTCTGACCCTCGCGGATCTGCTCAGCTACGAGCGCCGCCTCGACTTCGCCGGCGGCATCCTCTCCCGGTCCCTCGAATGGCGCACGCCCTCGGGCAAGCGCGTGCTGATCCAGTCACGCCGCCTGGTGTCGTTCACGGAACGCCACCTCGCGATCCTCGAGTACGAGGTCACCATGCTGGACGCTGACGCGTCGGTCGTGATCTCCAGCCAGATCCTCAACCGCCAGGACGGCATCGGCGAGTACGACGCCCCGAAGTCCACCAACGGCAAGGACTTCGACCCGCGTAGGGCCGAGTCGTTCACCGACCGGGTGCTGCGCCCCCGCTTCAAACGGGCATCCGAGGGCCGCTACATCCTCGGCTTCCGCTGCACGAACTCGGGCATGACCATCGCCTGCGCCGCCGACCACCAGCTTGAGACGCTCAATGAGTACGACGAGGCCTCGCACATCGGCGACGACATCGCCAAGCACGTCTACCGCATCAAGGCCAAGCAGGGCCAGTCCATCCGACTGACCAAGACCCTCAGCTACCACACCTCCACCGGCGTGCCCACGCACGAGCTCGCCGACCGGTGCGACCGCACGCTCGACCGCGCCGTCGCAGCCGGAACCGAACAGTACGTCGCCGAGCAGCGCGACTGGCTCACCGCTTTCTGGGCGCGCACGGATGTCGAACTCGTCGGCCAGCCTGCCCTCCAGCAGGCCACCCGCTGGAACTTCTTCCAGCTCGCGCAGGCGTCCATGCGAGCCGACGGCCAGGGCGTGTCCGCGAAGGGCGTGTCCGGCTCCGGCTACGGCGGCCACTATTTCTGGGACACGGAAGTGTACGTGCTCCCCTTCCTGACCTACACGTCGCCGAACGCCGCGCGCAACGCGCTGCGGTTCCGGCACGCGATGCTTGAGCACGCCAGGGTGCGCGCCACCGAACTGAACCAGCTGGGCGCGCTGTTCCCGTGGCGCACGATCAACGGCCTGGAGTCGTCCGCGTACTACGCCGCCGGCACCGCGCAGTATCACATTGACGCTGACATCTCCTATGCGCTGACCCAGTACGTGTCGGCCACCGGCGATGAGGACTTCCTCTCCCGCGAGGCCATCGACATCCTGGTGGAGACGGCGCGCATGTGGGCCGACCTCGGCTTCTGGCGCGGCAACGGCAACGACGTCTTCCACATCCACGGCGTCACCGGGCCCGACGAGTACACGACTGTCGTCAACGACAACCTGTACACGAACATCATGGCCCGCTCGAACCTGCGGGACGCGGTCACCAGTGTGCGCAGACTGCGCGAGGTCGACATCGCCTCCTACGACTTCATGGTCGCCCGCCTCGGACTCGACGAGGCCGAGATCATCGAGTGGTCGTTCGCCGCGGAGGCGATGCACATCCCCTTTGACAAGACCCTGGGCATCCACCCGCAGGACGCGCAGTTCCTGGAGAAGGAACGTTGGGACCTCTCACAGACGCCGCCCGCCAACCGCCCGCTGCTGCTGCACTACCACCCCCTCGTGATCTACCGCTTCCAGGTGCTCAAGCAGGCGGATGTCGTGCTCGCGCTCCTGCTGCAGGGTGACCAGTTCACGCCGGAGCAGAAACGTGCCGACTTCGACTACTACGACCCGATCACCACGGGTGACTCGACGCTGTCCGACGTCGTGCAGTCGATCATCGCGGCCGAGGTCGGCTACCACGAACTGGCGCTCAAGTACTTCACCTCGGGCCTGTTCGTCGACCTCGCCGATCTGCACCACAACGCGGCGGACGGCGTTCATGTGGCGTCCGCCGGCGGTGTCTGGAGCGCGCTCGTCTACGGCTTCGGCGGTATGCGCGACCACGGCGGCAAGATCACTCTCGACCCGCGACTGCCTGAGACCTGGGAGGCGCTGACCTTCCGCGTCACGCTCCGGGGAACCCGGCTACGCGTGGACGTGCGGCAGAGCGAGGTCAACCTCACGATCGAAGAGGGCGTCGACGTCATGCTGTCCGTGCGCGGTGTTTCCGTCATCGTGCGGATGGGCCTGCCCGTCACGGTCCCGCTGGCCCACCAGGGCCCGCGTGACCCGGGGGCACCCTCTCGAACCTTGGTCGAGGGCGGGCGACGGGCGGACGGCACCGTCATCACGTCCTCGATCCCGACGATCGCGCACACCACCGAGTTCCTGGAGCCGAACGACTAGTTCGCTTCAGCGGGGAGGGCCCCCGGCACACCGCCGGGGGCCCTCCCCCGTTTCTCGCCTGGCCCCGGCCCTGGCCCCTCGCCCGTCGCCCTGGCCCAAACCAATTTGACGGAGATTGTGCGATAGTGACCACATTTCACATGAACTAGGTCGTTTTTCGTCGAAATGTCCGTCGAATCCGTTGGCGGCGTCGGCAGGCCAGTGCCCGGTGAGCCGGGAACCGGGACTGCTACCGCGTTACAGCGCCGCCTGGATGGCCGCCGCGTAGGCCTGGTAGCCGGCGGGGGTCGGGTGGAAGGCATCCGGACCGGCGAAGTAGACCCACGAGTCGACGTCACCGATGCCGTGGCCAGCGAAAGCCGCGGACACGTCGACGTATTCGATGCTGGAGTTCGGTCGGATTGCCTGGGCCTGGGCTACGACGCCCTGGATGGTCTGGTTCAGCAGCATGGTTGCCCCGTTGAGCTGGGCGATCAGCGGGTTGGCCGAGGGGGCGAAGAGCAGCGGGTAGCCGGTGACGACCACGTGGGCATTCGGGGCGGCCGCCGCGACTCGTGCGTAGGTGTCGGCCAGTCGGGCTGCAAGCTCGCCGGAATAGATCAGGGCGCCGGCGGTGGAGATGGCGTTCCCGCACGCGACCTGATCCGCGGAGGCGCACGCCGCCGCCACGCCGGCCACATTCAGATCGTTGCCGCCCACGGTCAGGGTCACCAGGGTGGTCCCCCGGTTCAGGGACGACAGCTGCGTGGTGGTCACAGTCCCGGTGGTGGCCAGGCTGCAGCTGACGTTGCGCAGCAGGTTTGTGCCCTTCACCGCGTCCAGAAGGGCGGGGTAACCGTTCGGGCTCTGCAGGCAGCTGTCCACGTAGTCACCGCCGCCCTGCCCGGCCGCGTAGGAGTCGCCCAGGGCGACGTACTTGTTGACCGGGGCCGTGACTGCGGCGGAAGCCGGTAGGGCACCGGCGGCAAGCACGCCCGAGGCGGCGAGGACGGCGGCGAGGACGCTGGACAGGAGTCGGATTCGGGGTTTCATGGCCCGACTTTACTCGGATCTGCGCTCCAGGTGCAGGGTTGATTTCGGCACGACCTCAGCGACTCCCGGAAAGCGGCCTGGCGCTCAGAAGATTGAATCGCGCGTCACGCGGCGAGAACGTCAGGCGGTGGGGGGCACGTAGCGGTAATACTCGATGCCCTGGTCGTAGAAGTCGGGGCCGTTCGCGGTGCCGAGGTGGTCGACGACGAACTGGTCCTCGGCCGGGGCCGGCACGAGGTCACCGGGGCGCCCCTCGTGCAGCGCGATGTACTGCGCCTCGGTCAGGTCGACCGGGCCGTGCAGGGCGGTCTCGAAGTTGATGCGTGCGGCGGCGGCCTGCCAACCCGCGGCGACCCGCATCGGGAGAGCCTCGGCGGCGTCGCCGCTGCCGTAGCCGAGCGCCAGCCACTCCTGGCCGGCGAGCTCGAGGCCCTCCGTCAGTGCATGCTGCAGACCGGATGCGAGCCACGCCGGCAGGGCGGCCGTGTAGAGGTTGCCCAGGTCGCGCATGGCGTCCGAGCCGAGGCCGAGCTTCTCGCTGACCAGGACGTTCCAGACTTCGGTGCTGCGCAGGTGCTGGCGCAGACGGCGGGACAGCGGGAAGACGTCACCGATGATCTCGCCGATGTCGGCCCCGTTTCCGTGGAACGGCGACGGTGCGCACATCTCGGCGAGCAGGAGGTCGGCGTCGATCCCGGCATCCGCGCAGTGCGCGCGCAGCTGGTCGCGGCCCGATTCCTCGTCGGCCGCGAGCGTGAACAGGTAGGCCATCACCCAGCCGGTCGCCGGCATCTGGTGGTACGGGCGGTGCATGAACACCCGGTCGACCTCGTTGAAGTAATCGAGGGAATTGCCGGGGCGCTTTCCCAGCATGGCCGTCATCGCGTGGTGGGTGGCGTCGATGTAGCAGCTGGTCGAGTACCGGCCGTTGAACACGGGCAGGTCCTGCATCTGCCCGTCGTCGCGGGGCGGCTGCCCGCGGAAGCGCGCGAACGGCTTGCGGAAGTCCGCCACCCGGTAGTCGGAGTCGCTGCCGGACCCGGCCAGATTTACTTCCAGCAGTCGGGCCTCGCTTTCCAGGAGCACAGCGACGGCGCCGGCACCTTGGGTGGGCTCGCCGCTGCCGCCCCGAGCGTATTCGGCGATGTCGGCGGAGACGACGATGGCCTGGCGGCCCACGCCATCCGTCGCCAGGTAGCGCAGGGCGGCCTTGATGCCGTAGACGCCGGCGAGGCAGGCCTGCTTGAACTCGGGTACCTCGCAGTCGCGCGCGAGCGGCGGCATGCCATGCGCGGTGAGGGCGTCGTTGACCATGCCCTTGACGATGACCGCACCGGCCGAGTTGTCGCTGCTGGATTCGGTGCCGAGGGCCAGGAGGCCGACCTGACCGGGGTCGATGTCGTAATCGCGGATCAAACGCCACACCGCGTTCGCCGCGAGCGTGTAGACACTCTGGCCCGGGCCGCGCATGCGGAAGCTGCGTCCAACGACGTTCCGGACCTTCCCCCACGGCTGGTCGTTCCAGTCGCACCAGGCTTCGAGCTGCACCCGGTAGGGCGGCACGAACAGGGAGAATCCACTAATTCCAGGCGTCAACGGTTCCCTCTTCAGGTTTGGTGTGGTTGTTCACCCACACCGGGTCTCAAACGCACCCCTCCATTATCAACGGATCGGTCGGTGAAAGTGGTGACCAGGAGCAGATCGTCAGGCGGAACCGACCCGATCACGGCGGTGCGGCGCCCCGGGAAGCGACTAAAATCGAATGAACCCGATCGGAGCACCACTGTGGACCAACCCATCGACGGTGGCGCCACCGCCGTGGCCCGCGCGCACAGCAACATCGCCCTCGTCAAATACTGGGGCAAGCGCGACGCCGCCCTGAACACGCCCGCGGTCGGCTCCATCTCGGTCACGCTCGACGCGCTCTATACCGACACCCGCGTCACCTTCACGCCCGGTCTGGCCGCCGATGAACTCTGGCTGGCCGGATGCCGCCTCCCGGCCACGCGCATCAGTCGCGTTCTCGACCTGGTGCGCGGGCATGCCGCCAGCATGGGTCTGTCCGCCGCCGGGCTGAACGCCATCGTGACGTCGACGAACAACTTTCCGACCGGGGCCGGCCTCGCCTCGTCGGCATCCGGCTTCGCCGCCCTCGCGGTTGCCGCGTCCGGTGCCGCCGGCCTCACCCTGGCCGACTGGCAGCTGTCGATCCTGGCCCGGCACGGCTCGGGCTCGGCCGCCCGCTCGATTTTCGGTGGCTTCGCCGAGATGCACGCCGGCACCGCCGCCGACGGATCGGACGCCTACGCGGAGGAGCTGCTCGACCGGGCGGGCTGGCCGCTCGCGGTCGTCGTGGCGATCACCGAGCACGGCGAGAAATCGATAAATTCCACTATCGGCATGAACGAGAGCAAGGCCTCCTCGCCGTTTTACCAGGCCTGGCTCGACTCGGCCGACGACGACCTCACCGAGATGCGCTCCGCCATCCGTGACCGCGATTTCGCCCGGCTTGGGGAGCTCTCCGAGTACAACTGCCTCAAACTGCACGCCCTCATGCTCACGACCCGACCCGCACTGATCTATTGGAACGCCGCGACCGTCGCCGCGATGCACGCCGTGGCGGGTCTTCGCGCCGAGGGCGTGCCGGCCTACTTCACCATCGACGCCGGGCCGCAAGTCAAGGTGCTCTGCCTGCCTGGCGACGCCGCCGCGGTTCAACGGGCGATGGTGCTCGTGCCCGGGGTGCTCGAGGCGCGCATCAGCGCGCTCGGCCCGGCCGCCTGCCGGCTGGAATGACCATGGGGACGACTCTGCCGACGCCTCCGCCGAAGCCGACGATCCGGGCGTCCGCGCCCGGCAAGCTCTTCCTGCTGGGCGAGTACGCCGTGCTCGAGGGCGCACCGGCTCTGCTCGCCGCCGTCGACCGACGCGTGGAGGTGACGGTCGACGAGTCACCCACGGGCTCCTGGCAGGTCAGCGCGTCCAATTTGGGCATCCGAAACCTGGTGTTGGGAACGGATGGCGCCCTCCCGGCCGGCCTCACCGACCAGCAGCGCGACCACCTCCGCGTCTTCGACCAGGTGCGCGTCGCCGTGCAGGCCGCTGCGCTGCAGGCGCAGGCGCTGCCGCAGCGGCAGACCCCGCTCGCCATCACCATTGACAGCAGCGCGCTGTCTCGGGGCGGCCACAAGCTCGGCCTCGGTTCCAGCGCCGCCACCGCCACCGGCCTGACCGTCGCGCTGGCCCGCGCCCTCGGCCTGACGCTCGACCGAAACGAGCTGTTCCGCCTGGCTTACGCCGCCCACCGCAGCGCGCAGAACGGCGCCGGCAGCGGCGGAGACGTGGCCGCGAGCGTGCACGGCGGGTTGATCCGCTATGCCCCGGGTGCCGCAGTGGTGCCTCTGCGCTGGCCGGAGGAGCTCTGTATCTCGGCCGTCGTCACCGGCGAGGGTACGCTGACCACCCGCCTGGTGGGCCGGGTGGCCGACTACGCCGCCGAGAACCCCGCCCGGCACCGGGCCGACCTCGACCGGCTGAAACACCTCGCCGGACAGGCCGAGGCGGCGCTGGCCAGCCCGGCCGATTTCCTGCGCCTCGCCTCCGACTACTTCGCGGCGCTCAGCCAACTCGACGCGCATGCCCAGGCCGGCATCGTGAGCGAGCGACACCGTGAACTGCACGCCCTCGCCCGGCGCACGGGCGGCGTCTTCAAGACCAGCGGGGCCGGCGGCGGAGACGTCGGTCTGGCCTTTAGCTACGCTGGAGAACCCACCGAGCGACTCGCCGGGGCACTTGCCCGGGCCGGGGCCGCCATCGTCCCGCTCGGCTTCTTCGCCGCCGGCCTACAGGGAGGCACCGCGTCATGAGCCGGTCCCGCATCCCCCGCTTCTACCAGTTGTCGGTCAGTGAACGCATCGCGCTCCTCCGGCAACGCGGTGTCCTGTCGACGGATGCCGCCGCGCACCTCGCGGACGGAACGTCCGCCCTCGACGTGGCGGCCGCCGACCGGTTGATCGAGAACGTGATCGGCGTCTTCTCAATGCCGATGGGACTCGGCCTGAACTTCCAGATCAACGGCCGGGACCACCTGGTGCCGATGGTGGTCGAAGAGCCCTCCATCGTCGCCGCGGTCAGCTCCACGGCCCGGCTGGTGCGCCAGGCCGGCGGGTTCACGAGCGTCGCCGACGAGCCGCTGCTGATCGGCCAGATCCAGGTCGTCGACCTTATCGACCCCGAGCGCGCCCGGGCTGACCTGCTCGCGCGCGGCGACGAGCTCGTGGCGCTGGCCGACAGCGGGCATCCGAACATGGTGGCGCGCGGCGGCGGCGCCCGCGGCATCGAGGTCTTCCTGCGCGGTGCGACGGCGCAGAACGGCGAACTGCTCGTCGTGCACCTGCTGGTCGACACCCGCGATGCGATGGGCGCCAATCTCGTCAACTCGATGTGCGAACGGCTCGCCCCACTGGTCGAGGAGATCAGCGGCGGCCGCGTGTTCCTGCGCATCCTTTCCAACCTGACCGACCGGGCCCTGGTGCGCGCCCGTGCCGTGCTCCCGCACGCGCTCCTCGAGACCGCCGACTTCCCCGGCGAACGCGTGCGCGACGGTATCGTGCTCGCGAACGAGTTCGCGGCCATGGATCCCTACCGGGCCACCACGCACAACAAGGGCATCATGAATGGCATCGACGCCGTCGCCCTTGCCACCGGCAACGACTGGCGGGCGATCGAGGCGGCGGCCCACGCCTACGCCGGCCGCGGCGACGGTTACGGCCCGCTCACCACCTGGAGCGTGAACGACGCCGGCGATCTCGTGGGCGAACTGACCATCCCGTTGAAGGTCGGCACGGTCGGCGGCCAGGTGGAGTCGAACCCGGCCGTACGGCTTGCCCACACGATCCTCGGGGTGTCTTCAGCGGCCGAGCTGGCCGAGGTGATGGCCGCCGTGGGGCTGGCCCAAAATCTGGCCGCCCTCAAGGCCCTGTCGACCAACGGCATCCAGCACGGACACATGCGCCTGCACGCGCGGGCCGTGGCGGCTGCCGCGGGCGCCAGTGGAGCCCAGTTCGACGAGGTCGTCGAGACGCTCATCGCCGACGGCGAGATCAAGGTGTGGAAGGCGCGCCAGATTATGCAGACCCTCGAAGAGAACGGCGACGGCGACCGGGCCATCGAACCGGCCGCCCCGGATGCCGGGTACGGCGCCGCCGCCTCCGTCGCCTTGCCCGCGGCTCACCCGGCACCCACGGCCGCCCTTACGCCCGGCGCTTCCGCCACGTGCGCCATTGCCCTCACCCCCGGAGTCCCCGGCCCGGATGCCCACCTCGGCTACGGCAAAATCATCCTGATGGGCGAGCATTCCGTCGTCTACGGCTACCACGCGATCGCCGCGCCGATCGGTCTGTCGGTGCGCGCGCAGGTCACCCGCCAGGCGTCGCTGCGCGAACCGGTCATCGCCGACTGGGACGTCGACGGCTCGGTGCGCGAACCGATCCGAGCAGACCTCTCGCACCGGGTGGCGGCGCTGATCGCCACCCGGCTCGGCGTGTCCGACGCCGGCCTGCGGGTCGACGTGTTCTCGCACCTGCCGCGCGCCAGCGGCCTGGGTGCCTCCGCCGCGTTCGCGGTGGCACTGATCCGCGCCGTCGCCGACAGCTTCCAGCTCACGATCAGCGACGCCGAGGTCTCGAGCCTCGCCTTCGAGTGCGAACAGATCGTGCATGGCACCCCGTCGGGCATCGACAACACCGTCGCCACCTTCGGCCGGTCGGTCCTTTTCCAGAGATCGAATGCCCCGGGCGGTCACACGATCCGCGACATCTTCACTCCCCACCCGATCCCCATCGTCATCGGGCTGTCCGGGGTGGAGTCGCTGACGAAGCAGACCGTGGGCCTCGTGCGCGGCGCCTGGCAGCGCAACCCCGCGCGCTACGACGCGATCTTCAGCCAGATCGACGGGCTGGTGTTGGCCGGGGTCGACGCGCTCCGCCGCGGCGACATCGCCGAGCTCGGCGAACTGATGAACATCAATCAGGGACTGCTCAACGCGCTACAGGTGTCGAGCCCGGAGATCGAGTCACTCGTGGCGATCGCTCGCCGCGCCGGCGCCCTCGGAGCGAAGCTGACCGGTGGCGGGGGCGGCGGCGCCATGATCGCTATCGCCGAACCCGGCGGCACCGGCCCGATCATCACCGCAATGCGCAGCGCCGGCTACACGACCTACCTCACCGAGATTCGCTGAGCACCCGAATTCCGAACCTGTATTCGAGGTATTCGGCGCTGGGCATCTGGTCATTCCGGTTAGCGATAGACGGAAATCATGGCAGTCGTCCACAGGTTTCCTGCGTAGTTATCCACACCGGGCATTTCAGTGATTATGCGGGCGACAGCCACATTTCACCCTGCTGTCCACAGGGTTGTCCACAAGGCTGTGGATAGACGTATCTTCGACGTCTGTCGGCCGCCCTGCCCGCCTCGCGGCGCAGGTCTCAATCGGCGGCCCTACGGCGGGCCGACGCGCCCCGGCCACAGGTCGACACCCAAACCGTTTTCCAGACGGGCCACGGTCGCCAGGTCCGGCCAGGACCGCCCGTGCAGCACCGAGAGCAGTGTCGTGTGATCGAGCCCGGCATCGCACGCCACGGCGCGCACGCTCCGCTCGCCGATTGCGGCCTGCACGTTCACCGCGAACCGACGGGCCACTTCGCCGACGGCGCCCGCCAACGGCACGTCGGGCCACCCCACCACGAGGTCACGGGGAGCAGGTCGCGCCGGTCTGGACATAGCCCGAGCGTAGACGACGGATGTCCCCTCGGATCGCCCACCCCAACTCGTCAGTCAAATCCACGGTGGTCGGGCGGGTCGAGACCCGGTGAGGCGCTCCCTGAATTTGTGAACAAATCTTCTAAACTTACAGTGCATTGAGTCGTCAAATACTGCCAAACTCTCGACTCTGTGTTCGCAATGAGGTATCCTCGTAACATGATCAATCTCGCGGAAGACCTCAGGCAGGCGGCCGATGCCGTGGCCCGGCTGGGTTCCTCGAGTGCCGACCTTTCGGCCCTGCCCGATGCCGAGGTGTTGGCCGGTCAGAAGCGAATCGTTGCGATCCGTCGTCTCGTCGAGACCTATGCCGTCTGGATGGCGGCGACCATCGCCGAGCGTTCCCGGCCGGAGTTCGGGCACTCGGGTTTGGCGGCGCGGCAGGGGTATCTCTCCCCGGAGGCCCTGATCCAGAACTCGACCGGCTCGTCGAAGGGCGACGCGTACAAGCTGGTCGCGGTCGGCACGATGATGGCCGATGCCGAGGCGGCCGACAGGCTGGTACCGCCGGCACCCTCTCCGTCGACGCGGCCGAGTCGATCCGGGCCGGGCTCGGCCAGATCGACGCGGCGGTCACCGCGGAGAAGCTCGCGGCGGCACTCGAGACGCTCCTCACCGAGGCGCCAGCGTTGAATGCCGACGAGGTCTTCAAACGGGCCCGCCGGATGCGCGACTGGCTCGACGAGGCGGGCATCGCCGCCCGCGAGAAGCAAGCCCACGAGAAGCAAGCCCACGACGACCGCTACCTGCGGGTCTACCGGCTCGCCAATGGCGACGTGCGCCTGAACGGGCTCTTCGCCCCCGAAGACGGCGAGTTCGTGCTCTCCACCTTCGACTCCATCACCGGCCCCCGCCGCGGCGGGGTACGGTTCGTGGACGCAGAGCGGGCCGCCTGGGCACAGAAGATGCAAGACGACCCCCGCACGACCGAACAGATCAACGCAGACTCCCTCGTGCAGCTGCTGAAGATCGCCGGCGAGGCCGACCCCGGCCGGGACTTCGGCGGCCGCCGACCCTCGGTGCGGGTGATCGTGACCGAAAAGGCGCTCACGGCCGAGACCGGCGAGCCGGGTGCCGCCGAACCCGCCGCGCACGGGCAGATCGAGGGCAACCCGGTCCCCATCTCGCAGGAGACCATCGACCGGTTGCTCTGCGACACCGGCACCCGCGGCATCACATTCGACGA
>NZ_SOFU01000015.1:0-27353 GCF_004402245.1 Cryobacterium sp. TMT2-18-2 | reverse complement strand
TACGCACAAGTTCACCCGGCCCTACCGACCCCAAACCAACGGAAAGATCGAACGATTCCACCGCACCCTCGCCGCGGAATGGGCTTACGCCCACCACTACAACTCAGACACCGCCCGAGCAGCCACCTACCAAGACTGGATCCATAGCTACAATCACCACAGACCCCATACCGGCATCGGCGGCAAATCACCCATCAACCGTGCTCACAACGTCAGTGGGAACAACAGCTAGTCCAGGTCGCCCACCGAGACCAGGCCGTCGTGACGGCGGCCGTCGAAGATGATCGTCGGGATCTTCACGGTGTGGATGCTCTCCTCGACCAGCCGCGTGTTCGCGGCGATGATGTCGGCGACCTCGTCGGAGGCGGCGACGGATGCCACGGCGGCGACCTGTTCCGGGCTCAGGCCGAATTCAGCCGACCAGTCCTGCAGCAGCGTGGTGGCGACAGCCGGCTCGGCGCCGTTGATCACGCTCTGCCAGGAAACGCCCTTGTCATCGTCTTCCGTGTAGATCCGGCGCAGGATCTCCCAGTCGACCGGCGTGGCGGCGTCGGCGAGAGGGTTCAGCCGCAGCGCCTCGAGGTACTGGGTGACGAGCAGCGAGTTCTGGAACTTGTAGCCGTCGTCGGCGGCGATCGGGTAGGCGATGTAGGTGAGGTTCATCCGGTCGTCGAACCCGGCCTCCTCGATGTTGTTGAACAGCTGCAGGCAGTAGGTGCAGCCGGGGTCGATGACCTCGAGCGCGGTTTCCTTCTTCGCGTCGTAGACGCCCAGGTAGCTGGCGTTGGCGGGCAGGTATTCCTCGGCCTCCCAGTTCTGCATGCGGGAGGGGATCGCCGAGAACGTCTCGCCGAGGCTGGCGAAGTCGTTGCCGAAGGCGCCGATCACGTCGCCGGAGAGCAGGGACTCGCCGAAGGTGGGCGTCTGGTCGGGGATCGAGCAGGCCTCGGCGCCCAGGCTGCAGGATGCGGAATCCTGCTTGTTGCAGGTGCCGTAGACGTACAGGTTCACACCGCTCTTGACGACGACGTATGCGCTCCAGACGGTGGTGAGCACCACGAGCAGCGCGACCACCTCGAGGGCGACGGATGCCGGGCCGACGAGCTTCGGACGGCGCACCGCCAGCGGCGCGAGCAGGTGGTCCTTGATGTCCTGCTTGAAGGTGGTGTCGCAGGGGCGGAACGTGACCCGGCGGAGGGTGCAGTTCCACGCCTTGCCGAGGTAGCGGCGGTATCGTGCCGACACGGCCGCCATGAAAACGAGAACGATGAATGCGGCAATGCAGAACACTTAGGAGAGGCCTTTCATCAGGCGCGCGAGGGCCTGTGCGGCCTGATCGACATCGGCCGTGGTTGAGTGCAGTCCGAGCGAGAAGCGCAGCAGCGGCGGCAGCCCGAGCTGGTCTTTCAGGTAGTGGTGGGCGCAGAAGTAGCCGCTGCGCACCATGATGTGGGACTGGGAGAGGAACACTGCGAGCCGGTGCGAATCCTGTTTCGGGGCGTAGACGCTGATCACCGGGCTGGCCGCGGTGTTGACCAGAGTGAGGCCGGGGATGTCGCCGAGACCCTCGAAGAGCCGCTGCGAGAGACCCTGAAGGTGCTCGGCAGCGGGCCGGCCGCCGGGGCGCACCTGTCCCAGCCACTCGATCGCACGGTGCAGGGCGATGATCTCGCCCCAGGCCTGCAGCCCGGGTTCGAGCAGGGCGCCCGGGTCGTTGGCGAGAAGGTCGTAGGAGTCTTCGCGGACATCCGCGACCATGCCGCCGCCCACGAAGGTGAGTTCGAGGGAACCGAGCAGCTCGTGGGTGGCGACGACCACGCCGAGGCTGGCGCCGTACATCTTGTGGGCGGAGAAGCAGAGCGCGTCGGCCTCGGTTTTGGCCAGCAGGGTGCGTTCGTGCGCCATGGCCTGCGCGGCGTCGAGGATGACGATGCCGCCGCGGGCGTGGGTGTCGCGCACCAGGTCGGTGAGGTTGGTAAGTAGACGCCCGTCGATGTTGGAGGCCACGTTGACGACCACGATCGCGCGTTCGAGCTGGGCCGGCCGGTAGATCAGGGCGCCGTCGGGGGCGCGGTCGAGCACCAGGCGGGGCACCCCCAGTCGGGTCGCCGCCGTCATGGTGGGCAGGAAGACCGAATTGTGCTCGATGTGGCTCGTGACCATCTGCCCGAACCGGCCCTGCGGCAGCTGTTGCAACAGCAGGTTCAGGCCGAAGGTCGTGTTGAGGGTGAAGGAGACCGCGTGACCCCGGCCGGAGAGGCCGAGCAGCTCGAGCACGGCCCGGCGGGCGTCCTGCACCTCCCGGTCGACGCGGGTGCCCCAGGCGTACTTCACGCGCCCGCCGCAGGCGTTGTACGCCGTGTAGTACTCGGTCAGGGCATCGAGGACCGGCTGCGGCCGGAGGCTTTGACAGGCGGAGTCGAGGTAGACCGCGCCGGGTTCGAGGTAGGCGAAATCGGCGAGACGGCCGGTTTCGACCGCAACCGGTGGTGTGCGCCGGAACAACCCAGTGTGCTTCATGTCCTTCAATTCTTTCCGGCTCATTCTAGGCGAGCAGCGGGTTTTGCCCGGCGTGGCTGGGAACCGGCTGGGAGCGTGGTGGTCATGGCTTCATCCGTCGCACCGGTCTAGGCCTGGGCCGCAACGAGCACGGTCCAGGTAAGGCCGAAGTCGTCACTCGCGACAACCCCTCGCTGGTCGGCGGCGAGGAGCCAGGGCATGCTGCCGCCGACGACGGCAAAGGCCTCCGGGGTACCCTCGGTCTGCCCGCCGCGGGTCCAGGTTCCACCTCCGGTCTCCTGGTGCCAGACCACGCCGTCGGGATCGATGCCGACGACGCCGCCGGCAGCGGCATCCTGAACGTCGATCAGGTACAGCATCGGTGCGCCGGAGAGCGTCCCGAACGTGCGCCCGGCATCCTCGCTCACGGCGAGGCCGTTCTCGGTGGTCGCGAAGACCCGGTCCGGGGTCGCCGGGTCGGCGGCGAGGTCGCGCAGCGCCACCGCGGCTCCGGGCGACCAGGTGGCCCCGTCGTCGTCGCTGATGCTGACCGTGCCGGCGGCGGCGTCGTAGCCGTAGACGCGCAGGGCGCCCGTCGGCAGGGTCACCGCGTCGAGGTCGTGGAAGTCGGTCTCGCCGGCGAGGGAGACGTTCGACCAGGTGGCCGCCGCATCCGCGCTGCTGATCAGCCCCACATTCGGGGCCGACAACGTGGACGTGTCGGAGCCCGGATGCCCGGACGCCAGCAGCAGGCCCGGCCCGGCCACGGTGAAGCCCATGGCGTCAAAGGCCGGGCCGTCGGTCGGGGTGGGCCGGGTGATCTCGGCATCCGGCGCCCCGGCCAGGTAGCTGTCGGGGAGCAGGCCGGTCGGGATTTGCCACACGCCCTGGTGCGTGCCGGCATAGGTCGCGCCGGTGGACGGGTCGGCGCCGAGGCCGTGGACGTGTTCGAAGGCCGTGGTGGTGGTGGGCGTGCCGGTTGACGGAGTCGCTGGGGTGGGCGCGCAGGCGGCCAGTGCGGCCGCGAGGCCGACCGTGATCACGGTGGCGCCGCCGAGGCGGATGGTTCTTCTGGACGTCGTCATGGGTCAGAACTCGGTGAGGAGGTCGGTCATGACGGCGATTTCGGCGGACTGCGAGTCGACGATGGTGGCCGAGAGGGCCTGTGCGTCGGCGTTGCTTCCCTCGTTCTGGTGCGTTTGCGCCATGGCGATGGCGCCCTCGTGGTGCGCGATCATGAGCTCGAGGAACACCTGGTCGGCCCCGGAGCCCGAGGCCTCGTCCATCGTCATCAGGTCTGCCTCGCTCATCATGCCGTCGGTGCCGTGGTCCATGTCGGACATGCCGCCCGTGTCGGCGCCCCACTCGCCCAGCCAATCGGTCAACCGGGTGATCTCGGGCTCCTGCGCTGCCTTGATCTCGGTCGCCAGGGCGGTGACGCGCGGGTCGGTGCCGCGCTTGGCGAGCAGGTTCTCGCTCATCTCGACGGCCTGCTCGTGGTGGGGGATCATCATCTGGGCGAAGTCGATATCCGCGGCGTTGGCGGCGGCGCTTGAGCCGCCGGCGGCCGGGGTGCCCGCGGCCGGGGGCGTGCTGCCGCAGCCGCTCAGGGTAAGCGCCGTGGTCAGCACGGCGGCGGCGATCATGGAGGTGCGGAGCGTGCGGGTGGTTCTGAGCATTGGTGTTCCATTCGTCGGCAAAGCGTGAGAAACCGGGGCCGGGATGCGGCCGGGCCGCGCAGTCCGGTGGGGGTGCGCTGGCGAGGGTTTCGGCCTAGGTGCGGCTGATGGAGAGCAGGGTGAGGCTGGGCCGGTGCAGGTGCAGCGGGATCTCGCGGAAGGAGCTGACGATGAAGCCGCCGGCCTCGAGCAGGCGTCGGTAGAACGACGGGCGCCGGGACAGCACAATCAGGGCGCCCAGGATCAGCAGCAGGGAACAGGTCATCGAGAGGGCGGCCAGGCCCGACATCGAGTGGGTGTCGGCGTTGCCGACGGTGTCGGGGGATGTTGCGGTGTGGGCGGTCGCGGAATGCGCGCCGACCGCCATCGCGGTCGCGGTCACTGGCGTTGACGATGTCGGGGCTGCGGACAGGCTGTGGGCCGGTGGGTGAGCCAGGCCGTGCCCGGTTCCGGCCGAGTGCACGGCGAGCAGGCAGAGCAGCATCGCGGCCAGTGTGAGCACGGCCAGCACGGCGAAGTGGAAGACGTGGCGGCTACGACGGAAGGAGATGGCACCGCGCGTGTGCCGCATGCCGCCTCCGTCCGAACTGTGGTCTGGGCATCCGTCTGGCCGGTCGTTGAGCCTGGATACCCGCTCAGGCTATACCCGGGCGGATCGGTGCCGGCTGGGAGTGGGCTCACCCCCAGTCGAGCGCGAGCACCCACGACCCGTCGGTGTCGCGGCGCAGGTCGTAGCGGTGTTGTTCCTCGTCGCCGCGCGAGGCATCGAGGCGCCAGAGCTCGGTGTCGATGCGGGACGGCACGCCGCCGGCGTTCTCCCACCAGCGAGTGCGGGTGAAGATCGCCTGCGGCTGGCCGATGACGGTGTGTTCGAACCGGTTCCAGATGAACGCGCGCGGGTCGCCGTCGACGGACAGCTCCACGTCGACGACTGCGTCAATGATCTGAGGCATGCGTGGCTCCCTTGATACTCTCGAACATCCATTCGGTTCTGCGAGTGTAGTTCATGCCGCCGACACTCGCCAGACCCGATCAGGAAATCGCTCGCGACCCCGGCACCGAGGACTTGCCCGGTTCTCGCGCGCCCAGGCTCGACGAGCCGGGCCGGGGCGTGAGCCCGAGCCGCCGCACGATCTCGGCGGCCTCCTCGGCCGGAGCGCGGCCGGCGTCGATGGAGATCGCGCGCTCGTCGGCGTCGGGCGCCTCGAGTGTGGCCACCTGCGAATCGAGCAGGGAGGTCGGCATGTAGTGGTCGTGGCGCGTCGCAAGCCGGCGCCCGATCAGGTCCGTCGACCCGGTCAGGTGCACGAAGATCACGTTGTGCTCGCGCAGCACGTCGCGGTAGCGGCGCTTGAGCGCCGAGCAGGTGATGATGCCCGGCACCCCCGCCATGGTGTGCTCGATGATCCACGAGGAGACCGTGTCGAGCCAGGGTGCGCGGTCCTCGTCGTTCAGAGGCCGACCGGCGGACATCTTGTCGATGTTCGCCTGGGGGTGCAGGTCGTCGCCCTCCTCGAGATCCCAGCCGAGCTGGCCGGCGAGGAGCCCTGCCACGGTGGACTTGCCGGATCCGGAGATGCCCATGATCACGAGCACGGGCTGCTGAGTCTCGAACATGCTAGATCACGATATTCAGCAGGAGGACGCCGGCAAGGCCGACCACGGAGATCAGGCACTCCATCACGGTCCAGGTCTTCAGATTCTGCCCGACGGTCGTGCCGAGGTACTCCTTGACGAGCCAGAACCCGGCATCGTTGACGTGGGAGAGGAAGAGCGAACCGGCGCCGATGGCGAGAACCATCAGCGAGACATCCGTGCTGCCCAGGCTGGCCGCGACGGGGGCGAGGATGCCGGCGGCCGTCACGGTGGCGACGGTGGCCGAGCCGGTAGCGACGCGGATCAGGGCGGCGACGAACCAGGCCAGCACGAGCACCGAGACGCTGCTGCCGGCCACGGCGTCGGCGATGACGGTGCCGATGCCGGTGTCGATGAGCACCTGCTTGAACCCGCCGCCCGCGCCCACGATGAGCAGGATGCCCGCGATCGGCGGGAGGGAGTCGGAGAGGGACCTGGCGACCCCGGCGCGGTCCATGCCGCCACCGCGACCGAAGACGATCATCGCGTAGATCACGGCGATGCCGAGGGCGATCATCGGCGTGCCGAGGAAGTCGAGCGTGGCGTTGAGAGGCGAGGTGGAGCCCGGGTCGATGGCGTCGGCGATCGATCGGGCGAGCATCAGCACGACGGGGAGCAGGATGCCCGAGATGGTGATCAGGAAGCTCGGGCGCCGACTGTTCTCGCCCAGACCCTGTTCCTCGTTGGTGAGGAACAGGGCCGGCACGGGCACGGAGACCCAACGGCTCGCGAACCTGCTGAAGATCGGGCCGGCGATGATGACGGTCGGAATGGCGATGAGCACGCCGATCGCGAGAGTGAGCCCGAGGTTCGCATCGAGAGTGGTCACGGCCACGAGCGGACCGGGGTGCGGCGGCACCAGGCCGTGCATGACGGACAGGCCGGCGAGGGCAGGGATGGCGATGCGGATGAGCGAGAGCCCGCTGCGGCGGGCCACCAGGATGATCACCGGGATGAGCAGCACGAGGCCGACTTCGAAGAACATCGGCAGGCCGATCAGCCCGCCGATCAGGGCCATCGTCCACGGCAGGGTGCGGGCGCTCGAGCGCGTCACCAGCGAGTCGACGATGCGGTCGGCTCCGCCGGAGTCGGCCAGCAGCTTGCCGAACATGGCGCCGAAGCCGACCAGGATTCCGACGCCGGCCATGGTGGCGCCGAAGCCGGCGCTGAAGCTCGTGACGGCGGCGGCGGGAGCGAGGCCGGCCCCGACCCCGACGCCCACGGCGCCGATCGAGAGGGCGAGGAACGGATGCACCTTGAGCCAGGTGATGAGCAGGATGATCACCGCGACGCCGACGAGGGCGGCGAGGATGAGCTGGAGGTCGCTGCCGGCCGGTTCAATCGGAACCACCGGAGCCGCGTAGGGAAGAATCATCTGAATTTCCATTCCGAGGCTGCTTCACTGCGACCTCATCGTCCAATAATCTGATTAATCAGATATTTGAGTGTGGCACACGAATCGCGACTCCGGGACCAGCGCCGGTACGATCACGATGGGGGACGTCGCGCGGACGCGACGACGCGCGCGGCCAGTCCGCAGGGAGAAGCTGAGATGAACCATGGGGCGGGCGCAGGAGTGTGGAGTGAGCGAGGGCTGCATGCGCGGGTGGTGAACTCGCTGGGCCAACAGATCGTCGACGGCGGATACCTGACCGGCGACATCCTGAACCTGGACGTGATCAGCGAGGAATTCGCGGTCTCTCGCTCCGTGCTGCGCGAGGCACTGCGGGTGCTGCAGTCGCTGGGTATGGTCGAGCCGCGGCAGCGGGTGGGCACCCAGGTGCTGCCCCGTGCCTCCTGGGACCTGATGCACCCGCAGATCATCTACTGGCGCGGACGCGGCACCGACTATCTCACCCAGATGCGCGAGATGCTGGAACTGCGCCTCGGCATCGAGCCTGTGGCCGCCCGGCTGAGCGCGCGCCTGATGACCGCCGAGCAGCTGGACGCGGTGCGGGCGGCGGCCGAGGGCATGGTCGTGGCTGACCTTGCCGGCGACGGTCGCGGGTTCCTCGAGGCCGACATCGAGTTCCACTCCCTGATCCTGATCGCCTCCGGCAACAGCGTGATGGGGCACTTCGCCGGCACGGTCGCGGCGCTCCTCCGCACGCGCGAGGAGGAGAAGCGCTTCACCATCACCGAGTACACGCCGCCGTCGGCACACCGGCACAATCAGCTGGCCGAGGCGCTGTTCGCGCGCGACGAGGATGCCGCGTACCGCTGGTCGTATGCCACGATCGAGGCCACCCTGACCGAGTTCATCCAGGAATCGGGCCGAGCCGAACGGGGCCTCGGGGCCTGAGGCTGCCGGCCTGACGCGGTGTCCGTTGCCGGGCACCTCGTGCTCAGAGCCGGGCGAGCCGCTCGATGTCCTCCAGGAATTCGCTGGCGACCTGGGCCGACACGGTGGTGCGGGTCGACCGGATCGCGACCAGGTAGTCCTCGGTGCCCGGGCCGCCGGGCGTCGACTCGTCCGCCCCCTCGAACAGTGCGCGTTCCAGCGCCTGCTGGGAGGCGCGCCGGGCGGCGTACTCGATGTCGGCTGGTGAGAACCCGTCGCTCGCGGTGACGAGCGCGCTCAGGTCGACCGTGCTTTTCCTGCCCTTGGGGATGTAGCGCTCCCAGATGGCCTGGCGGGCGGCGACATCCGGAAGCCCGATCGGGATGACGTAGTCGAAGCGTCCGTGCCGGAGGAAGGCGGAATCGAGGGCGCGGATGAAGTTCGTGGCGCAGACCAGGAGCCGGCCGGGCTGCTCGCGGAAGGCGGGAATGATCTTCAGCAGTTCATTGGTGACGCCCTGCAGCGCCGAGGGTGGTTCGCCGCCGCGTTGCGCCGCGATCTCCTCGACCTCGTCGATGAAGACGACCGCGTGCTCCAGCTCGGAGATCTTCAGGAAGGTCTCCCGGAGCGCACCGGCAAGGCCCTTGGGGTCGGTCGCGAGCCGCGAGGGGAAGACCTCGACAAAGGGCCATTCCAGCCGCGACGCGATGGCCTTTGCGAAGGTGGTCTTGCCCGTTCCGGGAGGCCCGAAGAGCACGACAGCCTTCGGTGGCACGACGCCGTACTGTTCGGCCATGTCGGGTTTGGCCAGCGGCATGACGAGCCTTCGTTCGAGCAGCTCCTTTTCGGTGCGCATGCCGCCGACGCCCTCCCAGAGATCGCGCGGCAGGATGCGCCCGCCCAGTTCGCTGAGCGACCGCAGCTCCTCGCGTTGCACCGGGATGTGGCGCTCGAAGTAGCGCAGGTGCTGCTTGACCTCGAAACCCCGCTTCACGAAGGCGTCGACGCGCGTGGCCGATTCGGGCATCAGCGCGGACAGCTTGGTCAACGCGTGCCGGGACATCTTCTTCTCCAGGGCGGCCAGCAGGGCCGTGCCGATGCCGCGGCCCTGGTAGCGCTGCGCGGTGGCGAGGAAGACGACCCAGCCCTGGGCATGGGCGGCGCGGCCCACGGCGGCCCCGACGACCTCGTCGCCGGCAAGGGCGACCACGGCGTCATCCTTCTGGCAGGAGGCCAGCACCTCGGACAGGCCGTAGACGGGCTCCGTCTTGGCGGCCGTGATCTCTTCCCAGAGGCGAAGGATGCCGTCGAGGTCGTCCGAGTGAAAGTCGCGGATCCGCCAACCAGTCATGAGTGCTCCTTCGCGCCGACACGTACGCCTCTCAATCTATGGCACGCGCCCCGTCGAACTAGCGAGCAGCCAAGCGGCGGGCAAGGTAGGGCGCGGTGCGGCTGTGCGGATGCCGTGCGACGGCAGCCGGGGTTCCGGTCGCCACGATCTCGCCGCCCGCATCGCCGCCGGCCGGACCCAGGTCGATCACCCAGTCGGCGGCGGCCACCACGTCGAGGTTGTGCTCGACCACGATCACCGTATTGCCGGCGTCGACCAGGCGGCCCAGCTGGGCCAGGAGGAGGCGGACATCCGCGGGGTGCAGTCCGGTGGTCGGCTCGTCGAGGAGGTACATCGTGTGACCGCGGCGGGCGCGCTGCAGTTCGGTGGCGAGCTTGATGCGCTGCGCCTCGCCACCGGAGAGCTCGGTGGCCGGCTGGCCGAGCCGGAGATAGCCGAGCCCGACCTCACGCAGGGTGGCGAGGCTGCGGGCGGCGGCCGGTACGTCGGCCAGGAAGCCGGCGGCCTCCTCGACGCTCAGGCCGAGCACGTCGGCGATGGACTTGCCCCGATAGGTCACCTGCAGGGTCTCCGGGTTGTAGCGCGAGCCAAGGCAGGCCGGGCAGGGCGTGTAGCTGCCGGGCAGGAAGAGCAGCCCGACGCTCACCGAGCCCTCTCCGAGACAGGTCTCGCAGCGGCCGCCGGGCACGTTGAAGGAAAACCGTCCGGCGCCGTAGCCGCGCTTCCGGGCCTCGTCCGTGGCCGCGAAGGTCGCGCGCACCGCGTCGAAGAGCCCGGTGTAGGTGGCCAGGTTGGAGCGCGGAGTGCGCCCGATCGGCTTCTGGTCCACGCGCACCAGGCGGTCCACGGACTCCAGGCCGGTGATCCGGTCGACCCGCGCCCGCGGCTCGGAGTCGCCGCGTTCGTCGCCGTCGTCGTCAGCGGCGCCTGCGGCGGCGCCTGCAACTGCCGTCGGATCAGAGGCGTCGGCGACGTCGGACTCCGGATGCAGCGCGAGCCGCACGGCATCCGCCAGAACCTGGCTGACCAGGGTGGACTTGCCGGAACCGGACACGCCGGTCACCGCGGTCAGCACACCGAGCGGGAAGCCGGCGTCGACGCCTCGGAGGTTGTGCCGGGTGACCCCGTGCAGGCCCAGCCAGCGTTCCGGTGTGCGCAGCGCCGCGGGCTGGGGCGTGGCTGGCGCGGAAGGCTCCGGCGCGGCCGGGAACAGGAACTGCCGGGTAACCGACTCCGGAACATCGGCCAGACCTGCGATGGGTCCGCTGTAGAGCACGACGCCGCCGCCCGCCCCGGCCAGCGGGCCCACGTCGACGACCCAGTCGGCCCGGCGCACGATGTCCATGTTGTGCTCGACGACGAAGACCGAGTTGCCGGATGCCTTCAGCTGCTCCAGCACGAGCAGCAGTGGTTCGGCGTCGGCCGGGTGCAGCCCGGCCGACGGTTCGTCGAGCACGTAGATCACACCGAACAGACCCGAGCGCAGCTGGGTGGCGATGCGCAGGCGCTGCATCTCGCCGGGGGAGAGGGTGGGCGTCGCGCGCCCGAGGCTCAGGTAGCCGAGGCCCAGTTCGAGCAGCACCTCGATGCGGGCGAGCAGGTCCCGGGTGAGGGTCACGGCGGCCTCCGTGGGCTCCGCGGTGTGCTCGGCGCCGCTCGCCCGGAGCGTCGCGCGCAGCAGCTCGGCGAGCCCGGTCAGCGGCAGCAGGTTGAGCTGGGCGATCGACCGGCCGGCCACCGTGACCGCCAGGGCCGCGGGCGTGAGTCCGCTGCCCCCGCACAGGGGACACGGGCCGGATTCGACGAAACGCAGCGCGCGCTCCCGCTGGCTCTGGCTCTTGGAGTCGGCCAGGGTGTGCAGCACATAGCTCTTCGCGCTCCAGAACCGGCCCTGGTACGGCTTGGCGATGCGGTCGCGCTGCGGGGTGACCTCCACCACGGGCTGTTCCTCAGTGAAGAGGATCCAGTCCCGCGCAGAGCGCGGCAGGCCCTGCCAGGCAGTGTCCACGTCGTAGCCAAGGGTGATCAGGATGTCCCGCAGGTTCTTGCCCTGCCAGGCGCCCGGCCAGGCCGCGATGGCGCCGTCACGGATGCTCAGGGCAGGGTCAGGCACGAGGGTTGCCTCGGTCACGGTATGCGCCGTGCCGAGGCCGTGGCACTGCGGGCAGGCGCCGGCCACGGTGTTGGGGGAGAAGGAGTCGGACTCGAGGCGCGGGGCATCCGCCGGGTACATGCCGGCCCGGGAGTACAGCATCCGCAGCGAGTTGGACAGGGTGGTCAGGGTGCCCACGCTCGAGCGGGAGCTGGGTGCACCTCGGCGCTGCTGCAGGGCCACGGCCGGCGGCAACCCCGTGATCTCGTCAACCTGCGGGGTGTGGCCCTGTTGGATCAGCCGGCGCGCGTAGGGCGCGACGGATTCCAGGAACCGGCGCTGGGCCTCCGCGAAGATGGTGCCGAACGCCAGCGACGACTTTCCGGAGCCGGAGACCCCGGTGAAGGCGACGATGGCGTCCCGGGGAACGTCGACGTCGACGTTCCGGAGGTTGTTCTCCCGAGCCCCGCGCACCTGAACGAAGCCCGCGAACGGCGCGTTCCCCGGTGCGGTCGACGGAGCGTTCCGGGTCGAGGCGGCGGTGTCGGCGTCAGGGCGAGGCGGTTGCATCCGGCTGACTCTAGCCCGAACGTCTGGGCGGATGCCGGGCTGGAGATAGTGGACCTGAGAGGCGACGCGGTATGATTGTTGGATTGCGATCCCGTCCACTGATGGCGGTGGGTCGGTCTTCATCTCGATGCTCAACCGTGACAGATCCCGATGTTCTACCGTGACAATCTCGATCGCTCTTCTATTGGACCAGGCTCAGCGGCGTGCCGTTCAAACCACGTTTGAGACTGAGAGAACCATTGACTGATACATCCGGATCCACCGCTACCCATTACGTTTCCCTGCTGCGTTGGGCGGCCCTGAAGCGGGCGTTCCTGTCCCGCCAGTCCGCTCCGAGCGCCGCCCTCATCGGCGAGAGTCGCTGAATACCATGGCCGACCGCACCACGCCCACCGGTTCAGACGAGCAGGTACCTGCCAACCAGGTCTCGATGCCCCGCTGGGCCGAACTCAAGCGCGCCTACGTCGCGCGGCTTTCGAAGAGCGAGCGCGCCGCACTGGCCGCTGCCGCCGAGCACGCGAACGAACCCCAGGAGTGACCCGGCGGTTCCCCTGAACCGGTGTCGAATTCGTTCGGGCAGTGAGGGCGCGCCGGTCACGGCAGGCGCAGCTGGTCAACGGGCATCGTGACGAGCGGCGCGCGCAATTCCATCAGGTCCCGGGCGTGCTGGTCGAGGCGCTTGTCTTCCGGGGTGATCAGCGTCAGCGGCTCTACCGGCTCGGCGCGCCCGTTCGCGCCGAGTGCGACGAAAATGCTCATGCACTGCGTCGTGAGGTGCAAATCGTGCGGCGTGCGTGGACTGCCCGAGCGCACCCGGATGCTGACGTGCATGCTGTGCTTGCCAGTGTGGATGAGCCGGGCATCCACTTCGACGATGTGCCCGATGTGGATCGGCCGGTAGAAGTGGATGCCGCCCGAGTAGACGGCCACGGCCGCCACGGAACTCCAGGCCGCCGCCGTCGCGAAGGCGGCCTCATCGATCCAGCGCATCACGGTACCGCCGTGGGCGTTGCCGCCCCAGTTCGCATCGGCGGGGTCCGCCAAAAACCGAAACACCGTGCGTGGCGTGGTGCTGTCATCGGTATATTCCTGTGAGCGCATAACAGTCTGGATACGCTTGCGCGGCTCGAGCCGTGCCGTCGCGTTCTCTTGCAGCTCCCGGTCGACGTCGGAGCGGGGCACCCACGAGGGGACTTCTTGCGGCTTCCCGGCATCGTCGACGGCGACGAAAACGAGGATGCAGTGGGTTGCCGGACTGTATTCCCGGGCGCGTACATCCGTGGTCTCGACCGTGACAAGCACATGCATGCTCGTGCGTCCGGTGTGAATGATGCGGGCGTGCACCTCGACCAGGTTGCCGGGCTCTATCGGCCGGGTGAAGTGCACATTGCCGACGTAGGCGGTGACCGTGTCGGATGCGCTCCAGCCCACCGCACAGGCGTAAGCGGCCTTGTCAATCCACTCCAGCACGCTGCCGGCGGCCACGGTCGCGCCCGAAGCGGCGACGTCGGCGGGAACGGCCATGAACCGTAGGGTGATGCGGTCGTCGGGCATGCCCGCATCGAATTGCGGCATCGAACGGACAGGTGTGGCGGTCACGGATACTCCAACGGAAGCAGGTCAGGGACTTCGGTCCAGACTTTCACATCTGGACCGGGGGCGGTGCGGGTCAGCCGTGCGTGCGGCGGTGTTCCTCGAGAACCTCGACGACAAGGTCGTGGTCATCGCGCTGGGCCAGACCGGAGACGCCGACGACACCGATGAGCGAGCCCCGTACGCGCAGGGGGAAGGCGCCGCCATGCGCGGCGTGTGTGTTCGGGTCGAGGTTCGAGTCGGTGCTGAAGTCGCGGGAGTTCGCTCGGAAGCGCGTGCCCACGGCGTAGGAGGAGTTGGCGAAGCGCCGCACCACCCGGAACTTGTTCTCGAGCCAGGCGTCGTTGTCGGCGCAGGCACCGGGCAGGGCGGCATGGAAGACGCGCTGGTCACCGAACATGATCGACACCGCGATCGGATGCCGCCGGGCGTTGCCGAGTTCCACGAGCCGCGACCCGACGGCCCAGGCGTCGCCCACGTCGAAGGAGTCGAACTGAATAACACGTTCCTGCTCGAGAAGCAGCGGGAGAAGGTCTGCGGCGTCGTGCGCGTCGGTCATCGCATGCCTTTCGGGTTGAATGATGAGACAGGGCAGAGGCGCCCGCAGTCAGTCTTCCACTCCCGCGCGCGCAACGGGAGCCGGTGCTGACGCAAACGGGTCGCCAAATATCGATAAGCGTCGATATACTGGGAGGACCGTCATCACGGACAAGTCGTCCCCGCTGGATGCCGGCCTAGGAGATGGTCACCCATGGCACGCATCGAGATTTTCGAACCGGGACTGTGCTGCGGCACAGGCATCTGCGGAGTCGACGTCGACCAGGCGCTGGTCACCTTCTCCGCGGACCTCGATTTCACCCGCGCGAACGGCGGTGACATTGCCCGATTCAACCTGGCCCAGGAGCCCCTCGCCTTCGTGGAGAACGAGGTGGCCCGCCAGTTCCTGCACACCGTCGGCCAGGAGGGCCTGCCCGTCACGCTCGTAGGGGGAGCCACCGTGCTCACCGGCCGCTACCCGACCCGCGCCGAGCTTGCGAACTGGACCGGCGTGGCGGCTGTGGACACCGGCGCGGCCAGTCACCGTGCGGCCGTGCAGCCGGAGGGAGCCGTGCGGCTGCTAGCCATGGCCGGGTCCGGTGACGCCACGGCCACCGAGACCGCCGAAAATACCGCGGGCGCCGATGCCGGCTGCTGCGGCAACGGCGGCTGCTGCTAGGGCCGATCATGACGACCCTGCGCTTCCTCGACGACGCCCCACGTTTCCTCTTCTTCACCGGCAAGGGCGGGGTCGGCAAGACCTCCATCGCGTGCGCGAGCGCGGTGCGTCTGGCCGAGTCTGGGGCATCCGTGCTGCTGGTCAGCACCGATCCGGCCTCCAATGTGGGCCAGGTCTTCGGGGTGACCATCGGCAACACGGTCACGCCGATCGCGGCGGTGCCCGGCCTGTCGGCCCTTGAGATCGACCCCGAGCAGGCGGCCGAGCAGTACCGCGAACGCATCGTCGGCCCGGTGCGCGGCCTGCTGCCGCCCGCCGAGGTGGCCTCGATCGAGGAGCAGCTCTCGGGTGCCTGCACCACCGAGATCGCCTCGTTCAACGAGTTCACCGACCTGCTGACGGATGCCGCGTGGACGGCCGCGTACGACCACATCCTCTTCGACACGGCCCCCACCGGGCACACCATCCGACTGCTGCAGCTGCCCGGGTCGTGGACCGACTTCCTCACCGAGGGCACGGGCGACGCGTCCTGCCTCGGGCCGCTCTCCGGCCTCGAGAAGCAGCGCGCCGTCTATGCCGACGCCGTGGCCGCCCTCGCCGACCCTGCCCGCACCCGGCTGGTGCTCGTGGCGCGCGCCCAGGGCGGCGCCCTGCGGGAGGCCGCCCGCACCCAGGCAGAACTCGCCGCCATCGGCATGAAGCGTCAGCACCTGGTGGTCAACGGCATCCTGCCTGCCGGCCCGGCAACGAATTCTGATGCCGATGCGGGCACGCCCGCCGAGGCCGACCCGCTCTTCGACGCCATCCGGGCGCGCGAACAGCAGGCGCTCGCCGCGATGCCCGCGGGGCTGCGCACCGCGCCCACCGACTACGTGGGCCTGAAGAGCACCAACATGGTCGGCTTGGCCGCGCTCCGCAGCCTGCTCGAGCCTGAAGTCGTCCCGATGCCGGGCACCGGAATCGCCACGGTCGCTCCGGGGGCCCCGCTCTCGGCCCTCGTCGACGAGATCGAGGCCGGCGGCCACGGCCTCGTGATGCTGATGGGCAAGGGCGGTGTGGGCAAGACCACGCTCGCGGCGGCGATCGCCGTCAGCCTCGCCGAACGCGGGCTGCCCGTGCACCTCACCACGACCGACCCGGCCGCGCACCTCGACGACACCCTGGCCGGCGGGCTGGCGAACCTGACCGTGTCCCGGATCGACCCGGCCGTCGAAATCGCCAACTACACCGAGCGGGTCATGCGCACGAAGGGCGCGCACCTCGACGCGCAGGGCCAAGCCATGCTCCGCGAGGACCTGCGTTCGCCGTGCACGGAGGAGATCGCCGTGTTCCAGGCCTTCTCCCGCGTGAGTCGGGAGGCGAAGGGTACCTTCGTCGTGATGGATACCGCGCCCACGGGCCACACCCTGCTGCTGCTGGATGCGACCGGGTCGTACCACCGCGAGGTCACCCGGCAGCTGGGCGACGGCATCCGTCTGACGACGCCGATGATGCGGCTGCAGGACCCGGAGCAGACGAAGGTGATCCTGGTCACCCTCGCCGAAACCACGCCCGTGCTCGAGGCCGCGGAGCTACAGGCCGACCTGGAGCGGGCCGGCATCACCCCGTGGGCGTGGATCGTGAACAACTCGATCGCCGCGGCGGCGCCGACCAACCCACTGCTGCTCGCGCGGGCCCGGAACGAGCTCCCCGAGCTCGAGCACGTGCACGAGAAACGCGCCCCGCGGCTCGCGGTGGTGCCGCTGCTGGCGGAGGAGCCGGTGGGCATTCCGGCGCTGCTCGCGCTCGCCGCGGGGAGGCAGCCCGCGCCGGCATCCGTTCGCTAGCTGGCCGGTCGGCCAGCGCGGTGGTCGGCCAGTGGCCCAGCGCCTGCGTCGGCCGAGTCTGAGGCCAGCTGTGCGGAAAGCGTCCACGCGGTGCGGTCGACTCGGACCTGCCGAGAGTGAATCAACCAATCGTCAGGACTCACCCGGTCAGCGCCCGACCGGCCGGGTCGTGGTGCCGCGCACGGCAGACCAAAGCACGATGGCGCCCGCGAGCACCATGGTGACCAGTCCGAGCCCGGAGTAGCCGATCGCGCTCAGGATCAGGCCGGCCAGGGCTCCGCCGAGGGCACCGGCCCCGTTCATCGACAGGTCGGAGAAACCCTGCAGGGCGGCGCGGTCGTGCACGTCCACCGCCTCGGCGATCAGCGCCGAGCCGGCGACGACGGATGCCGACCAGCCCAGTCCGAGCAGGATCAGCCCCACGGTCATGGCCGTTTGTGACTCCCCGGCCAGCCAGAAGATCGCCAGCGAGGCCAGCAACAGGCCCTGACCGATGAGAATGACGGGCATCCGTCCCAGCCGGTCGGCCATCCAGCCGAAGACGGGCGAGAGCGCGTACATGCCGGCGACGTGGAGGCTGATGGTCAGCCCCACCAGCGTCAGGGTGGCGCCGTGGTCGCGCAGGTGCACCGGGGCCATCGACATCAGGGCGACCATGGTGGCGTGGCTGCAGGCGATCACGATCACCGCGAAGCGGGCCTGCGGGTTGACGCGCACGATGGCCAGGCCGCCGCGGCGCGTGCCGCCGGCGGGGTCGACCTCGCGTGCGGCAAGGGCGGTGAGCAGCGGGTCGGGGCGGAGTCCGACCGTATAGACGACGGCCGCGCCGACCGTGGCGATCAGGGAGAAGGCGAAGGCACCGGTCAGCGGGGGCAGGCCGAGGGCCTTCCCCACGACCTCGCCGGGGCCGAACAGGTTCGGGCCGAGCACGGCGCCGATGGTCGTCGACCAGACCACGATGGACAGGTCGCGCGCCCGGAATTGTGTGCTCGCGAGGTCGGTGGCGGCGAAGCGGGCCTGCAGGTTCGTGGCCGATCCGGCGCCGAGGAGCATCAGTGCCAGCAGGAGCAGCGGGAAGATGTCGACCGCGACCGAGGTGATGGCGAGAACAGCGCCGGAGCCGGCGATGAGCGAGCCGGTCGCGAGGGAGCGGCGGCGACCGCGGCGCTGGGCCAGGCGGGCCAGCGGTACGGCCACGAGGGCGGCGCCGAGGGTGCTCATGGTGGCGGCCATGCCCGACCAGGCGCTGGAGCCGGAGAGCTGCGCGGCCAGCAGAGCGCCGAGGGAGAGCGTGGCGCCCATGCCGATGCCACCGAGGATCTGGCCTGCGATGAGCACCCGCACGACCGTGCGCTGCAGCGGCGTGTGGTCGGCGGGCGTGGGCATGGGGCGGGCGTCCGGGGTCACGGGCGCGGGCGCATCCGGATTGGTGGACATCGGGCTCCCTCGTGGCGTGTGCGCTGGGGTTTCAGTATACCCCAGGGGGTAATTAGGCTTCGACGACGAGCAGGGTGTCGAGGGCGAACGTGGCGGCGCCGCCGTCGCCGGGGGCCTCCGGGTCGGTGGCGAGGTCGCGGCGGATGGTCTCGCAGCGCACGACCCGGGAGGCACCCGGGCTTGCGGGGTCGATGCAGGAACGCAGCAGCTCGGGCGAGTAGAGGATGGCCGGATCGCCGGGTCCGGGAGCCCCGGTCTCGAGGTTGGCCTGGTCGTGCCCGAGCGCGACCAGGTGCCCGCCGGGGGAGAGCCACCCGGCGGCGCGGGCCAGCACGGCGCGCAAGGCGGGCTCGGGCAGGTGCAGGTACATCACGGTGACCAGGTCGAAGCTTGCGCCTGCCGGATCCCAGGTCGTGGCGTCGCCAACCTGCCAGTGCACCGACACGCCTGCCTCGGCGGCGTGCGCTTCGGCCTGGCCGACGGCCTCGGCGGAGAAGTCGACCGCCGTGACCATCCAGCCGTGGCCGGCCAGCCAGATCGCGTTGCGACCGTCGCCGGTGGCCAGGTCCAGCGCACGCCCCGGCGGGAACGGGCTCACGGTGTCCTGCACGATCTGCGCCGGCACCGCGGACCACAGGCGTCCGGCCCGGCCGGCCTGGGCCTCACGGGCGAGGCGGTAGCGGGTGTCCCATTCGGTGGCGTCAATGGTGTGTCCTCTCGGCGGGCATCCGTCGGTGTGAACGGATGCTGCGCGATGGCCAGTTTTGCACGGAAGCGGCGGCTCAGCGGGAGAGCGCTGCCAGCTCGGCCCGAGTGGAGGCACCCACCTTGCGCAGCAGGTTGGCGACGTGGAACTTGACCGTGTTCTCGCTGATCGAGAGCGTCTCGGCGATCGCCCGGTTGCGGGCGCCGGAGGCGACCAGCTCGAGCACGCCCTTCTCGCGCGGGCTGAGACCCCACGCGGCGGCGGCCGTGAGCGGTGCGAGTGGCACGTCGAGGGGGAGGCTGACGGTCATTTCGGATCCCCAGCCGGTCGTCGCCTCCAGCCGCAGCGTGCCGTTCAGTGCGGCCACCCGGCTCGTCAACCGGCTGACGCTCGGGCTGTCCGGGGTGAGGTCGCCGGAGCCGTCGTCGCGGATGTGGATCAAGAGGTTGCTGCCGTCGCAGTCCCAGTGCACGCGCACGCGGGCCACCCCGGCCTGCTCGACCAGAGCCAGGACCGCGCCGCGCACGATGGCCCGGGCGGCGTGGGCCACCTCGCCGGGCAGGGCCCGGCCGTTCACGGGCGGCTCGATGAACTGCACGTCGAGGTCGCCGAAGCGCACGAGCGGGCGCAGGTCGTCGCGCAGGCGTTCGAAGGCCTGAGCAACGGGCTCCTCGGTGAGGGACCGGTCGAGGTCGGAGACGGCGCGCAGCGCAACCATCGCCGTCGCGGCCAGGTCGATCGCGGTTTGCCGGGCCGAGGCGTCGCTCGTGTCCCGGGAGCGGAGCACGGCGAGCAAGGACTCGAGCGTGGTCGCCTGCGTGTCGGTCAGGTCGGCGACGACCCGGGCGCGCTCGGCGGCGGCCGAACGGGAGTCGAACGGCTCGATCGAGGGGGCTGGGCGCTGACTATTCACCTCAGCAGCCTACCGGGGGTGCGTTCAGCCATCCGTTCGGGTAGGTGCGCCGCCCGTTCGGTGGGCCTCCTGCCCGCCCAAAAGAGTGGATCATAAGGGGATGCCTTCTCGCACCGACACCCCCGTGACAGTGACCGAATCGCTCGCCGCCATCGCGGCCGAGAACGCCGGGATCGTGCGCCAGCTCCTGACGACGGCGACCACGAACAGCACTGACGACACGGCCGGCCTCCCGACCCTCGACCAGGCCGCGGCCGTCCTGCGGGGAGCCCGGCGCGTGTTTGTGCTCGGCGCGGGCCGGTCCGGACTGGCTCTGCGCATGACCGCGATGCGGCTGATGCACCTCGGGCTCGACGTGCACGTGGTCGGCGAGGTCACCACCCCGGCGATCGTGGCCGGCGACGTGCTGCTGGTAGCGAGCGGGTCCGGCGCGACGGCCACCGTCGTGCGCGCGGCCGAAACCGCCGCGGCGTCCGGTGCCCGGCTGATCGCGATCACCACCGCACCGGCCTCCCCGCTCGCCGCGTTGGCCGCGGTGACAGTGGTCGTGCCGGCCGCCCAGAAGCAGGACCATGACGAACTCCGGTCGCTGCAGTACTCGGGCGCGCTCTTCGAACAGACCGTCGTCGTGCTCGGCGATGCGATCTTCCACAGCCTGTGGAAGGCATCCGGGGCCACGGCCGATGAGCTGTGGCCGCGCCACGCCAACCTCGAATAACGCTTTTCACTCCTTCAGACCTATCAGGCCTCACCAGAACCTCACCAGAACCGGGAAGAAGACCATCATGAAACTGCAAGTCGCCATGGACGTACTCACCACGGATGCGGCCCTCGAGCTGGCCGCGAAGGTTGCACCCTACGTGGACATCATCGAGCTCGGCACCCCGCTGATCAAGGCGGAGGGCCTGCGTGCCGTGACCGCCATCAAGGCCGCTCACCCCGACAAGACGGTCTTCGCCGACCTCAAAACAATGGATGCCGGTGAGCTCGAGGCCGACCTGGCGTTCACCGCCGGCGCCGACCTGGTGACTGTTCTCGGCACGGCCGGGGACAGTACCATCGTCGGGGCCGTCGCCGCGGCCACGAAGCACGGCAAAGGCGTCGTCGTCGACCTGATCGGCGTCGCCGACAAGGTGACGCGGGCCCGCGAAGTGACAAAGCTCGGTGCCGTCTTCGTCGAGATGCACGCCGGCCTGGACGAGCAGGCGGAGCCCGGCTTCTCGCTCTCGACTTTACTCAACCAGGGTGAGACCGCCCGGGTTCCGTTCTCCCTGGCCGGCGGCGTGAGCGTCGCCACCATTGCCTCCGTGCAGCGTGCCGGGGCCCGGGTCGCCGTCGCCGGCGGCGCCATCTACGGCGCCGAGGACCCGGCCGCCGCGGCGGCCGCCCTGCGCGGCGCCATCATCTAGCCGCCCCGGAGTCCGCGCGGGAGTCCCCGCGGGAGTCCGCGTGGATACGGAAAAAGCACCCTCGTTTCGAGACGAGGGTGCTTTTTCGCGAGGGCAGGGAGAGGGGTGTCAGCCGAGGAGCATCTTGCCGAGCGTGTCAGCGGAGTAGACGGTCGCGGTCGCCTCGGCGGCCTCGGACGGGGAGCCGTAGCCCCACTCCACGAGAATGGCCGGAACGCCGTGGGCGGCCGCACCTTCCGCGTCGTAGCGGCGGTCGCCGACCATGACGGGCTGGCTGAGGTCGGCACCGGCGGCGGCGAGGCGCTCGAGGGCCTCCGCCACGACGTCGGCCTTGGAACTGCGCGTCTCGTTGTCGGTGGAGCCCACGATGGCGGTGAAGTACTTTGCCAGGTCGAAGTGCTCGAGCACCGCGATCGCATTGTGCTGGGTTTTGCTGGTGGCCACGGCCATCGGGATCCTCGCCGCGTGGATGCGCTCGAGGAGCCCGGCGACGCCCGGGAAGATGGCGGTGTCCAGCAAATGCTTGCCTTGGTCGTCGGCGCGGTAGACGGCGACAGCCTCGGCGGCCTCCTCCGGTGTCATGCCGGCGTACTCGCGGAAAGCGGCCAGCAGAGGCGGCCCCACGTAGGCCAGAAGTTCCGCGTCGGCGGGAACCGGGTGGCCCAGGACGGCGAAGGTGCGGGCGAGGGCATTGGTGATGGCCGGGGCGGAATCGGTGATTGTTCCGTCAAGGTCAAAGAGTATGGCACTCCACGTGCGGGTCGATGTCGAAATCACAGGCTAATACTAGGGGTCGGGAGTCGATCTATCGCATGAATTCAAAGATCATGAGGACGATACGCTTTCACTCGGGCCGCCAGGCCCTAAAAGAGTTTCGATTGTGTGTCGTCGAGTCCGCGCATGGCGTCGTAGTCGAGAACGAGGCAACGGATGCCGCGGTCCTCGGCCAGCGTGCGCGCCTGCGGCTTGATGATCTGTGCAGCGAAAACCCCGATTACCGGTGCGAGATGCGGGTCGCGATTCATGAGTTCGAGGTAGCGCGTGAGCTGTTCCACCCCGTCGATGTCGCCGCGCCGTTTCAGCTCCACGGCGACGGATCCGCCCGTGGAGTCGCGCGCCAGGATGTCGACCGGGCCGATCGCCGTCATGTACTCGCGGCGCACCAGGATATGGCCGTCGCCGAGCAGGTGGATGTGCTCGGCCAGCAGCTTCTGCAAATGGGCCTCGACGCCGTCCTTGATCAGTCCGGGGTCGATGCCGAGCTCGTGGGCGGAGTCGTGCAGCACCTCGTAGATGCTGACGATGAGCTGGTCGGCGGTCTTGGCGTGGGTGACCGTCCACACGGCCGTGACGCCGGCATCCGTCTGGTCGTCATCGGGCTCGGACAGCGCCAGGCTGCACGGCGGGCTCATCCAGTTGAGCGGCTTGTAGGAGCCGCCGTCGGAGTGCACGAGCACGCTGCCGTCCGACTTGATCATGAGCAGGCGGGTGGCCAGCGGCAGATGCGCGCTGAGTCTCCCCGCGTAGTCGACGGAACATTTCGCAATCACAAGGCGCACGGTTCGAGCCTAACCGCGCCGCTGGCCCGAACCAATTCGACGGAAATTTGCCGTTTCGGCTCCAATCAGGCCACCCAAAACCGGCCTCCAGCGCCAAAACCTCTGTCGACTTCGTTAGGCGGCGGGGGAGGTGCGCGCGGCGGGGGCGTCGGTGCGCTCGCGCGCGGCGGGGGCGGCCAGGCCCGCCAGAACCATCAGTGCCAGGATCAAGAACAGGGCGTTCAGGATGCCCCAGGCCTCGCCGAGCAGGCCGAGCACGGGTGGGCCCACGAGGAACGCGAAATAGCCGATCATGGCGACGGCGCTCACCCGGGCGGCGGCGTTCTTCGTGTCGTCGGCGGCGGCCGACATGCCCACCGGGAAGCCGAGCGACGCGCCGAGACCCCAGAGCACCGTGCCGGTGTAGAGCAGCCACTCGTTCGGCGCGAGGATGAACAACACCAGGCCCAGGATTCCCAGCGCGGCGCAGGCGCGCAGCACCGGGACCCGCCCGAACCGGTCCAGGATCGGCCCGCCGAACACGCGGCCGACGGTCATCGCCGTCACGAAGACGCCGAAGATGATGGCGCCCTCCGTGTTGCTCAGCCCGTGTCCGTCGACGGCGGCCAGGGCCAGCCAGTCGTTGGCCGAGCCCTCGGCGAAGGTCATGCCCAGCACGATCGTGCCGATCAGGAGGATCCTCGTGTCACCCCACGCGGACAGGCTGACGCGCAGGCGCTCCCGCCAGGGCGGCGCAGGGCGCGGCCCGGCCTCTGCCGTTTCCGGCGCGGCGCCCGGCTCCGACGCCGTTGCCGGCTTGTCGCCGAGCTCCGCTCGCACCGGGATATGCCGCACCCCGGCGACGGCGGTGGCGAGCACGAGAAGCGAAACCCCGGCCAGGTGCCAGAACACCGGCAACGAGGCGAAGGATGCCCCCGCGCCCGCCAGCGCGCCGACCACGGTGCCGAGGCTGAAGCAGGCGTGCATCAGCGGCATCAGCGTCTTGCCGATCGCCCGCTCGGCCGCCGCCCCCTCGACGTTCATCATGACGTCGACCGAGCCCATCCCGAAACCGACCAGGGCCAGCCCGGCGAAGACCAGCTCGGTGGACCCCAGCAGACTCGTGCCGACCCCGGCCGTGATGAGCCCGACCGAGGAGATCGCTACGCCGAGAACCACGGCGCGCCGGGCGCCGAGGCGGGCGAGCAGCCCGACCGCCGCCACCAGGCCGATCACCGACCCGGCCGAGAGACCGAAGATGACGATGCCCACCTGCGCGGTCGAGAGCTCGAGGCCGTCTCGCACGGCCGGGATGCGGGACATCCAGGTAGCCAGTGCGAGTCCGGAAATGAAGAAGAGTGCGAACACGGCGTTCCGCCAGGCGTGCAGCCCGGGGCGTGCGGTTGGGGTGGCGGAGGTTCCGACGTCGCGGGCGGTGTGGGTCACACCCTCCACGTTATCCGAAACGCAATCTGCCGCACGTCGGGGGACGTCAGGGGGCGACAGAACGGGGTGTACCGCACCCCGCCGCAGTCGCCGCCGCCACCCTGCTGGGCATCCCCGCCGAGCACAAGACGGTGCCGTGGTTCTGGTCCGACCAGGCCGATCTGGAACTGCAGATCGCCGGGCTCTCCGGCGGCCATGACCGGGTCGTGCTGCGCGGCGACCCCGACTCGGAGAAGTTCTCCGTGCTCTACTACCGCGGCGGCACGCTGATCGCCGCGGACTGCATCAACAACCCGCTCGACTTCATGGCCGTGTGGGACGCCCTGCACAAGGGCCAGCCCGTTCCGGCCGATGCCGCCTCCGACACCTCCTTCACCCTCAAAAAGCTCGCCACCGGTGCCCCGGCGCTCTCCGAGAAAGTGACAACGCCATGATCCTGTAGACCGAACACCCGATCGACACCTCCCGGATCAGCGTCACCGACACCTCCCCGACCGACCTCGACCTGCTCTGGCGGGCCGTCGCACGGGAGATGCGCACGCGCGGCAACGACATCCACATCCCGATGTCGTTCGCCTTCGCCGAGCGCCGCTGCGACGCCTACCCGGAGGCCGATTCCCTGGTGGCGCGGGTCGCCATCCTGCTGCACGACACCGGCTGGGCCTGCGTCGACGAGATCAAGATCATCTCGGAGGGCTTCGGCACGAACTGGCGCCAGGCGCAGATCCGGTTCGAACACGAGATCACGGGCTGCGAGATCGCCCGCGAGGTGCTGCCCGGCCTCGGCTACGACGACGCGTTCATCACCCGGGTGACCGACATCATCGATGGGCACGACACCCGCCCGGTGTCGCACTCGATCGAAGACTCGCTGGTGCGGGACGCCGACCGGCTCTGGCGCTTCACCCCGGCCGGCATCGCCCTGGCCTCGAGCTGGTTCGTCCAGACGCCGTCGTTCTACTGCCGCCGGCTGCGCGCGGAGATCCTGCCGGAGCTGATCACCGCCGCCGGGCTCGAGATGGTGACGGTCGAACTCGACCGGGCCGAGGCGCTGCTCAAGGTTTCGGTGCTCTGATGGAGACGGCGTTCGCGACCGTTCCGTACACCCACACGGACGACCTGTTCATCGACGGCGCGGCCCGCCGGGCCTTCACCGGTAGCGGCTGGCGCGACCTGGCCCCCTCCGAACGAGCGGTCTACCTGAGGCGGCTGGCCGACGAGGTCGAGAAGCGCAGCGAGGCGATCTCGCACACCCACACCTGGGAGAACGGGTCGCCGGTATACGAGACCAGCCGTGCCGCCTCGAATGCGGCCGCCATCTTCCGCTACTTCGCCACCCTCGCGCCACACCTGGAGGCGCACGATGTGCGCCCGTTCCCCGACGGCTCCGCCGAGACCGTGGTGCGCCAGGACCCGGTCGGGGTCTGTGCCCTGATCGCGCCGTGGAACTTCCAGCCGGCGTCGCCGACCCCCCTCTCGATCCGCCAGATCGCGGATGCCGTCGTCGCCGCCGGTATTCCGGCGGTCGTGGTCAACGTTGTCACCGGTAACAGCGCCGTCGGGGACGCCCTCGTGCGGCACACGGGCATCGACAAGGTGGCGTTCACCGGGGCCACCCCGGTGGGCCGTTCGAACGGTGCGGCCTGCGGCGAGCTGTTGCGCCCGGCAACCCTGGGGCTTGGCGGCAAGTCGTCGGCCCTGGTGCTGCCCGACGCCGACCTGGCACAGATGGCGAAAGTGCTGATCCGCACCTGCATGCGCAACACGGGGCAGACCTGTTGCGTCTCGACCCGTATCCTCGCCCCGCGGGGCCGCTACGACGACTTGGTGGACATGGTCACTGCCACCATCGCGGCCGCGCCCCAAGGTGACCCGATGGATCCGGCGACCGTGTTCGGGCCGAGCGCAACCGCCGCGCAGCGGGACACGGTGCGCGGCTTTATCCGGTCGGGCCTGGCGGAGGGTGCCCGCGCCACGCCCGGCGGCGACGTGCCCAGCGGGTTCGACCGGGGCTTCTACGTCACGCCGACCGTGTTCGCCGACGTGACGCCCGGCATGCGGATCGCCCGGGAGGAGATCTTCGGGTCGGTGCTGTCGATTTTGCGCTACGACAGCGTCGAGGAGGCCGTCGGGATCGCCAACAACACGGCCTTCGGCCTCGGAGGAACGGTCTTCTCCGCAGACGAGGATGCCGCCCCGTTCGCGGGGCGGCATGGCTCAGGGCTCGGCGTCGAATTCGGCCTGGAGGAGCGCGGCAGGGTCAGAGCCGCACTTGCGGGGGCAGGGCGGCGATGAGCGGGTGGTCCTTCTGGAACACGCCGGACTTCGCGGCCCCGCCGGGCGAGCCGATGTCGTCGAAGAACTCGACATTGGCCTTGTAGTAGTCGGCCCACTTCTCGGGCAGGTCGTCCTCGTAGTAGATGGCCTCGACCGGGCAAACGGGTTCGCAGGCGCCGCAGTCGATGCACTCGTCGGGGTGGATATAGAGGGAGCGGTCCCCCTCGTAGATGCAGTCGACCGGGCACTCGTCTACGCAGGCGCGGTCCTTCACGTCGACGCAGGGCAGGGCGATCACATAGGTCATCGGCGCACCTCGGTCAGAGGAAGCCGATGGGTGGCAACGGGCTGGTTAGACGTTGAATCCAAGGGCGCTCATCATCTCCCGGCCGTCGTCGGTGATCTTGTCGATGCCCCACGGCGGCATCCAGACCCAGTTGATGCGGAACTGGTCGACGATGCCGTCCAGGTTGACGCCGATCTCCTGCTCGAGCATCTCGGTCAGCGGGCAGCCGGCCGAGGTCAGGGTCATGTGGATGATCAGGGCGTCGTTCTCATCGTCCCAGCCCAGGTCGTAGATCAGGCCGAGGTCGACGATGTTGATGCCGAGTTCCGGGTCGATCACATCCTTGAGGGCCTCCTGGATGGCATCGAACCGCGCCGCGCCCAGGGTCGATTCCGCCGGTTGCAGTGCAGTTGTCCCGAGGCTCATCGGGCGACCTCGGCGCTCTGGAAGCGATCGTAGCCCTCGTCTTCGAGGCGGTCGGCGAGTTCGGGGCCGCCCTGTTCGGCGATGCGGCCGTCGACGAAGACGTGCACGAAGTCCGGCTTGATGTAGCGCAGGATGCGGGTGTAGTGCGTGATCAGGAGCAGACCCAGGCCGGT
>NZ_SOFU01000022.1:0-18820 GCF_004402245.1 Cryobacterium sp. TMT2-18-2 | reverse complement strand
GTGGTGTCCGACCGGAGGAACCCGTGGTTTCTGAGATGGTCGTCGGTGTTAGAGATCAGGATTGAGAACGCGATCCGGCGCCACAGCTCGCGAAGGTCACGCGTCGCAGATGAGGAGGACTGCTCAATGACCTCGGCGATTTCCAAGTAGCTGCGGTGCTCACCGTCAACTGCTTCGAGCATCGTCATGGCGCTCACATATCCGATGCGGCGATTCCCGTCTCTGTCGAACCTGTTGAGCAGCAGCACGTTCCGGCCTGCGACACTCATCAATTCGGTGCGCGGCGTTCGAATGCCTGCCCGGCTGGCCAGCGTCAGAGCAAGCTGTTCCCAGGCCATGACGTCCCATTCGTCGGAGGCAACACGGGGGAACTTCGCAATGAGCAGTTCACCTCGGCCGTTGACAACGGCAGCTTTGGGCCGGGCGCCACCGATAGAGCTTCCCGCGCGCAGGAGCAGCTGCAGCGATTCGTCATCGGGGTGGTCGCTCTCAACAGATTCGACGGCGTTGAGAAGTCTCGACAGTCCGACCAGGTGCGGCACGCTTGCAGCCGCCGGCCCCAACCAATCAGTGGTCCCAGGACAACGGAACCGGAAGGCGCCTTGACGTAGGTCGTCGCGAACACCGAGCGTGTAGTCCAGTTCGCCGAAACTGCGTTCAGCGACACCGCCTTGGGTAGCACGGTGACGTTCGGATCGTTCGATGAGTTTGCGTCCCCAGCGGTCGGGAGCGCAGTCGGTGAACGCCCCGAAAAGGTGACGCCCGTCCGCAGTGTTGAAGGACCCGGATGAGAGGGGTAGTCCCGGATCGAGCGAGTACGCGTCTGGTCTGGCCAGATAATCGATGTCGTAGGTGAAAGTGGCGCTCTCGGAGTTGCGTCGACGATGCGCGTAGACCGTGCCGGCGCGGATGTTGACACCATCTATTTGCACCCATACTTCCGAGTCAGACATCGGACTGTTTCTTCGGCAGGCTCTGACGCACACGCTGCGGGAGAACTTCCTCGGAGCGAAGCCGGCCGATGTCGCTGCGATAAGGGTCGGCGCTCTCAACCACCGTGTCCATGATTCCCAGTGCCCGGAAGACACGCAGCGCCGTCTCGAGGCTGACGCTTCCCTGCCCCGATTCCAGCTTGTGGAGGGTTGCCCGGCTCATGCCCGCGCGGTCGGCGACCTGCGCAGCAGTCAACCCGAGAAGTTTCCGCCACGTCTGAACGTCCGTGCCAAGTTCACGGAGAGCACGCCGGACCGGGATGGGTGTTGTACGCTTGTCGACCATTAGATTTTCTCCCTAACGCCTATTATTTTATACACTAACGCTTATAAAGTATTTGATACTTCGCATAAAAGCATTTCTTCTTTCGGGACGGATTACAGCACACCGGACGAGTATGCCGCGCGTTAAGCGTGTGGCCCGCAGACTCCTGCACCTCTAAGAGCGGAGCGGCTCTCCCGCAATTGGCAGGGATGTCGGTGCGGCCCAAACCCACAAGACCCATAGGCTCCGGTTGCCGCGCGATTATTACGTTCGCGTCCACGGCAACGATTACTCCGTTGATCCGGCCGGGATAGGACGGATGGTCGAGGTTCGGGCGGGCCTGGCTCAGGTCACGGTCACCCTCGAGGACAGGTTGTTCGCGTCCCATGACCGGGCATGGTCCACTGGGCAAACGATCACCGATCGGGCTCACGTTGCTGCTGCCGCGACTCTCCGAACCGCGTTTCACACCCGTGTGGACCCGGTCGAGGAGAGCCTGGAACGAAACCTCCTCGACTATGACACGGCGTTCGGGGTCCGGTTCGACCTCGACGGTGAGGTCGCCTGATGGGCCGCGAAACGATCAGCGAGATTGAGTACTTCGCCCGTGCGCTGAAAGCACCCAGAAATCAGAGACGCCGCCGCCCGGCTCGCTGAGGGCTAGATTCGTCCGCTCGTCGATGCAATTTGGTCTCGATTGTTTATAACCATCACGAATATCGGCGTTGAGCCTATGGGAGGCGACGATCGAGATGGATGGTGACTTCGTCGCCGTCGGACTTGCGAATGCGCTTTCGGACCGCAGCGGCAATGGGGAGCTTGTGCGTTCCGTCGCCAAGAGCCATGAATGCTCCCCTGAAGGGCTCACCGTCAACGGTCCCTTCGACCTTCACTAGCCCACGGGTATTAAAGACGAGCGCCGAGTTCGGCATCTGCACGCAAGTCCAGGTGTCCCCGTTCCGGACCTTGCCAAGTACTGCAGAGAAGGTGATGTCGAGTGCTGCTGATTCCTTGGTCATGATGGTGGCCTTTCAGACGAACATGCCGACTATGGCACCAATGATCTTAAGCTTCGCGAGCCAGTCGGTCACGAGAACCCTCGTTCGCTGACTAGGCCGTAGACCCCGGGCCGCTCAGGACGCGCCGGCTCGAGCCCGATCCCGATCCCGGCCAAGAGTTCCATAATCTTCGGAAGCTCGGCGATCAGGACGGGGCCTGGGACCCAGCACAACAACAGTGGGTCCACCCAAGCTGACCGGTGCGAGACCCGCCACCGAGCCAGGAACTTACCGTCACTAGGCGCGGCGAAATCATCCATAGGCGATACGCGAGTACCGCTACGAATCGGAGTCCCCCACTCCAACGATTAGCCCCGGCACTCATGCTCGTCTGCGCCAGGCGATACATGCCGGGGCTTTTTCGTGCGTACTCCACAGTTCGGCCACGCAATAAGAGGTAGGCAGCCGCTGGCAGGCCGCGCATTCGTGAAGCCAAGCGATATCACCGCCCCTTTATAAGGACTTCTACGATCGAGTAAGTGATCTGTTTACTCGAGGCTATATTGTTCTATTTATGGAGCTAACTACGAATCCTTTCAAGCCAGGCGCAGGGCGGGTGCCACCGGTTCTGGCAGGCCGCTCCGACCTGCTCGGTGAATTCCGCACACGGCTGTATCAGGCGCGAGAAACGGGGGAGGGGGAGCGGCCTTGGATCCTCTCCGGGCTCCGCGGAGTAGGGAAGACCGTGTTGCTCAATCAGCTCGGACGCGACGCGGGCGAGCTGAAGTTGATCTTCATCAAAGTCGAGGCCTCGAGCAGCAAGCCCCTGGCCGTCGCACTGGCCAAAGAGCTCCACCTCGCACTTCGACGAGTCCTCTCAAGCTCTGACCGTGCCAAAGCGCTCTGGTCCAAGGCCGCCCGCGTGCTTCGTTCATTCCAAGTGCGTGTCGACCCGTCCGGGACCTACTCCTTCACTGTCGACGTTGAACCGGAGCGCGGCGTAGCCGACAGCGGCGATCTCGCCGTCGATCTCCAGGAGTTATTGGAGACCATCGGGCTTGCTGCGCGTGAGGCCAACTCAGTTATCGTGCTGGCCGTCGATGAACTTCAAGAAGCCTCATCCGAGGATCTCGCGGCTCTCAACGTCGCCCTGCATAACCTCGGTCAAGACGTCTTCCCCGTCCCGGTCGTTTTCGTCGGCGCGGGGTTGCCGTCCCTACCTGCCGTGCTTGCTGATGCGACTAGCTACGCGGAGCGCCTTTACGACTATCGTCAGATCGGTTTGCTCGACACCGCCGCGACATCTGATGCCCTGACTGCCCCGGCACGTGCCAATGGAGTCGACTGGGAGCCTGACGCCCTGGATGCAGCGGTGACAGCTTCGGGGGGATACCCGTACTTCATTCAAGCCTGTGGCAGTCATGTCTGGGCCGTCAGGGCCACGGATACCATTTCTCTGCAGGATGCCCAAATCGGGATCGAGTCAGCGCGAAGTGAAGTGGAACAAGGCCTGTATCAATCGAGGTGGGAGCGGGCTACACCGACTCAGCGGGCCTTCATGTCCGCAATGGCCGTCGACGACGATGCCCCCTCTTCAATGGCCGACCTCGTGACCCGGTTGCGGAGGAAGCGCACTACGGACCTCTCCGTCAATCGTCGAGACTTGATCCGGGGCGGTCACATCTACACGCCAGAACGCGGTTTCGTCGCGTTCACCGTGCCCGGCATGGCTGACTTCATCGGCAGATAAGGGGAGTAGCCCCGTGTCATCCGCGCCGACGTCGGCACCTGCTCATGCCTCGCGATCGGACCGTTGGCAGCACCTGGCGAGGCGTACGCCGTGCAGGCGGGGGCCTCGGCGTCCGGCCAGGACGTGAGCACCGTCACGTCAAGCGCGGGCGTAGCGCAGCGCAAGTTGGCGCAGGGTGGCTTCGATGCCGGCGGCGTTCTTCCGAGGGACGCCGAGCAATTCGAAGACCTTGCCCTGCGCGGCTGGGACGGTGCTGTAGTCGAATGTCTCAGTGACGCGCGTAGACGTGGGCGTGAGCGGCGTGAGTTCCCAGCGCCACCGGTGGCCTGCTGGGTGACGCCATTCCACAAGCCGACCGTCATCGAAGCGCGTCACCGTGCTGGTGATGCGATACCGGACGCCGAACTGCTGCATCGCTACCGAGAATTGTGCGCCCTGGCTGAGCCGCCGCGGACCCGACACCGTGTCGCGGACGGTGCCCGAGCCGTCCAGCTCACCGTGACGGTGCGGATCAGCCACCAACGCGAAAACGTCGTCGGACGAAGCCGACACCTCGACAGTGCGCGCGATTCGGCGCGGTCCTTGCTCAACCTGTTCGACCGTCATGCTGCCCAGCCTAGGCCGCGGCTACGTAGGACCGCGCCGCGGCCATGACCTCTCGAGAACGTCCCTTCGAAAGCGCTTCGGCCGGCGCCGCATCACCTGGTTCCGGGTTCATACCCATAAACCACGCCCTGGCAACGTCAGCCGAATGAACCGAACATAGGATCTCGAGCACCTGAAATGTGTCTCTGAGGAGCTTTTCACTCGCTTTGTGGCGGTCGCAGGCGCTCTCTCACACGATCGTTGGTGCTCAACCGCACGATTGGGTAGTTGCCCAAGGGCGTAAATACTCACCGAGGCACCATGGCCTCACAACGCGCTACTCGCCAACTCGCCCAGTGGCCCCGTACGTCAATAACGCTGACCCCCCAGAAGCGCGAATACTCAGCAGTCGTCAAATGCGACGGTGAAACCACGCCTGCGACGTTCGGGGAGTCCGTGTCTAGGGCACGGCCGATTCATTGAGCTGTGCGGAGAATGAAGCGAGCCAGGAATCGATTGCACCGAATATGACGGGTTCAGGGAATCGTGCGCTCAAGCTCGCGGCCATGTGCTCCCGGACGATGGTGTCATTGCCCGCGGAATACATGGCGACGAGGTACCGGATCCCGTCGTGAACGACGGCACGGATTTCTGGCCTTTCGGCCACGTGTTTGCGCATCGTTTCAGCCATTTCGGCTTTGTCAGTGACCATCATGAGGAGGGCGATGTCACCTGAGTCTTTGGGGCGGAGACGGTCAGGCCGTTTCTCCACGTCGGCCAGCCGCTCTGACACCTTGTGCGCTTTCGCGATGAGAAGAGCTGCCGGGCCCGCAACGTTGACATCGACGGTGAGTTCAGGCTCACCGTCAGTTGTCGCGATCCGGGTCAGGGTTCGGTCGTGATGGCCAGTTCGAGGCCATACGCGCGGGTTGTTCCGCTCTTCTGTCCGGGGATTCGAGCGGAGCGTCCCTTCGAACCGGCGTAGGTTTCGGGGACCAGGAGGTCGACTGTCGTGCGCTGCTCCCACGAGAACCCTCGTTCGCTGACCAGGCCGTGTATCCCTGGCCGCTCAGGACGCGCCGGCTCAAGCCCGATCACGGCTAGGAGTTCCATGATCTTCGGGTCCTCGGCGATCAGGACAGGATTGACTGCGAGGTCACCGTCGCGAGTGGATTCCATGTCAATGGGTCCCCACTTCTTCTGCAACCACACATGGACCGCATGGGCGCCGACAACGGTCACGGCATCCGCATGCTCACCCAACGCCATGATGGTCGTGATCAGGAGCCGCCGAGATCGCTCGGCGCCGTATCTGGCGTCGTCGAATCCGAGTGCCACCACGCGGCAGCTCCGGCTTCGGTCATGGTGGCTCGGGCAGCGAGGAGCGGCAGGAGGCTTCGTGCAACGTCGGCTTGCCGGCCCGGCGAAGCGAGCGCGTCGAGCATGCCCCACTCGGGTGTGAGCATTGCGGTGCCATTGACCCAGCGGGTGAATCTACGCACGTTCTCCGTGATCGGAAGCACAATGACGCTGGACCTGGCCGTTGGTGACATCGGCGGGAGGTCATCGAGATCCTCCGGCCGCTCTACGTAGACAACCGGGGTGAAGGAACGTGTGGATGTCATGTCTTCGGCCACGGCCTCGAGGGAAGAGACCACCGGATTCGCGCCGCGTTCCTCCAGGTACCGGACGAAATCACCGATCGGCCGCTCCAGGGCAAAGATACGCACACCGGGGCGTTTGGTGGCCGGAGCGAGGGTGGCCGTCTGCGCGAGCTTCTTCACCAGGCGACGCCTCTCGACGCTTGGGGCGTTCTGGATGCGCTCCACTGCCGCCGCGTAGGGCGCATCGCTGCCCACGTCAGCGAGCGTTCCCGAGAGTGTGAACCCCGACCCGGAAGCGATCTTCTGCAGCATCGAATAGGTCGGATCAACGATGCCGGCTTCGATTCGAGTGATCGTCGACGCGGGCACCCCGACGAGTTGAGCAAACGCCGTCTTACTCAGTTCTCGCTTCAGGCGCATGCGAGTGACAAGCGAAGCCGCAGACGTAGTGATCACGGACCAATGCTACGCAAACCATTGCACATATGCAACGAAAATTACTGCACGCACAGAAGATATTCATTGCACATGGGCGAGGAAAGGCGCGCTACACGAAACGAAAATAGGCCGTTTCCACCGCGAGCGGACAGAGCTATTTTGCCGAAAACGGCGCCGCAGCTTGGGGTGAGGAACCTGCCCCTGAGCCGCGAAGGACCGGGCGGGCGCGATAATTCTCGGGCCAACATCATCAAGAGGTTCAACGCGCAACAGGGCGGCGGGGGGCTGATAGCCCAACTCCGCGTTCATGCCCTGGAACCACGCCTGGACTACCTTCGCCCTATCCCCAACAACGTGGCGCTCCGGCACATGGCCACGCCCCGACAGTCCGCCGTGCTGCGCGAAAAGCTGCGGGCGAAGGAAGCGGCGCAACTGCACCCGGCCGCGGTGAATCTGCCGGAGGGGGAGCGGGTCGGCCGCCTCGTCGGGCGGGGGAACCGGTGGGTGTATCAGGGGTGGCGGGACTTGGGCGTGTACGTGTTTGGCACCGGCCGCGGCAAGACCTCCGCGCTCGTCATTCGGCACATGCTCGAAGCTCCTGGCGCCGCGATCATGACCTCCAACAAGGTCGACGGTGTCCGCGAAACCCTCGCCGGCCGCGCCGGCCACGGCCAGGCGTTCATCTTCGACCCCAACCGCATCTACCGCCAGGACCTACAGCCTGACTTTGTGTTCAACCCGCTCGACGACATCCGAAGCGCTGCCGACAGACCGTCGAGCCGTTGGCGGCCGTACGGGGCCTGATGGTGGGTGAACATGCGCTGCCCGCCAAGGATGGTGCGGTCGACGAGTTGCTCGACCGGATCCTGGCGAACCCGACGGCACCGGGGGCGCTGTGCGCTCACGGTGAAATACCGCGCGCGTTGCTCATCGTGGCGCGGGCATCGGGCCTGGTGACCGCACCTGCACGCGCGACAGAAAAAGGCGCCGCTTGGCGCGCCTATGGGCACCAAGACGGAGTCCTCGCCCTGGAGTAACCCCGCCATTTCTGCTCCGCTGACCCCTTCACCCCCGAAGTGCCAGCCGTTTTCGGATCGCGCAGCGTGGTCCCACGTGCGCTCACGTTGAGGAGCTATTTTGCGAGAGGGCGGAACTCAGGGCGTGGTGGACCCGACGCGGGCAATCGTCTCGGCTTAGCCGTCGATCGCGGCCCAGTCCCGGAAGTCCCGTTCCGACAGCAACGTGCGTCCGGCGGCACCATCAAACGGGCTGCACCGCGCGGTCGGGGCGAGGACGACGACGCCCATGTCCAAGTTCGATGAAAGCCAGGCCGTCGTCCAAGTAACCGTGCGGTTGTCCGCCCGGTTTTCCCGGTTTCCCGACGTCCCGGCAACGGTGGTGCAATCGGCCGTGCGCGACGAACACGCCAAGCTCGACGGCCGAGTACGCAACTACGTGCCGGTCTTGGTCAAGCGAGCCGCCTGACAGCGGCTGGCGATGATCGCCCCCGTCGATCAATCGATTCGCGTGGGCTCCTCCCACCGCGCACCCGGTCCACTGCTGCGCCAATCGGTCGCCGACCGGGCGGATCGACCCGGCCGCTCGAGTTCGAGGGGCGTCCGGCGCGAGCCGGCCAAGGTCGCTACGTCGGGTCAGCCAATCCGGTTGAGCCCGTCAGGATATCGGACTGCAAGATCTCGCGCATCTTCCTCGGTTCCTCGAACAAGGGGCTGTGCGCGGATCTGGTGAACGTGTAGAAGCCCTTCAACGGTGCATCAAGTTGCTCGAAGTACGACTTGGCCAAGGGGTAGGAGACCGTGTAGTCGTAAACGCCATGAAGGAAATACACGGGGATCTCGAGCCGGGTGACTTTCTTGGTCAGATCCGTCGAGAGCAGGGTGTTCCACAACTGGTCACCGGAGAAGATCTTGCCCCGCCACGTGTTGATCTTCTCGCCGAGCGTGTACTCCCGGTTCTGGAAAGACGGCAGCAGCAGACCAGAAACAATTGACCTCATCTTGTGGGTGGTGCCGATGCCGAGGCGGTGCATGGCCGAGTCGCGAACCGAGAGGTAGGACTCCGGCAGCGGGACCGAGTCGCTGATGGGTGCTTCTTCGAGCATCCGCACCATCTTCGCGTCGCCGTCATCCTTGAACTGTTGGAGCATGTAGGCGGACGCGAGCTTTTCGGACTCGAGCTGGTCCGACATCTGGGCCACGCCAATGTACGCGTGGTAGAGCTCGGGGGCTTGCGCGGCGGCCTGGATTCCGATGAAAGTTCCGCCCGAATGGCCCATGAGGTAGATCTTCTGGTGTCCGAAACGCTCGCGGAGGTAGTTCGTCACCGACAACGTGTCCGCCACGAGCTGTTCCTGGTTGACGCTCTCCGGTGAGACCACGGAGCTGTAGGAGAGACCTGAACCGCGCTGCTCCCACCAGACCACGGTGAAGTACTCGTCCAAACCCGTGGGGTAGTCCTGGGTGAGGAAGTAGTCGGGCATGCCCCCATGGAGGTAAAGCAGCACAGGGTTGCTCGAGTCCTCGCCCTTGATGAACATGCCCTGCTCGACACCGTCGATGTTGACGTGGAACTTCTCCGAGATGCTCCCCGGCAGCACGCTCCCGTCGGCATCCAGGAATGGCCTGGGTCGTCCAGGGCTCCACCACAGCAAGATCCCTACAAGAACGAGCACTGAAAACATCAAGCCTGAAACCGCGGTCACCATGACACGCCGAACCCTTCGCGCGAACCTCCAAGCGGCCCAACCGCTGCCGTCGACATCAACCATCATTTCGCTCCCTTCCCGCAGCCCGCCCAGCTGGAGCTGGCTACTGATGTCTACGCTGTAGACAATAGTAGTCTACGCAGTAGACTCGACGGTCGATCCGACCACGGGTCCGCGGCGTTCTGCGAGGAGGATCCATGGCGGCACAGGGACTGACGCGCGAGATGCTCACGTCGGCGGCCTTGCGCATCGTCGACGACGACGGGCTGCACGCTCTGTCCATGCGGAGGCTGGGATCAGAGCTTCGCGTCGACCCGATGGCCGCATACCGACACATCCCCAACAAGGGAACCCTGCTCGACGAGGTCGTCGAGGCCGTCATGTCCGAGATCGACACCGACGCCGTCGACGCCTCGCTCCCCTGGCAGGACCAGCTGCGCGCGCTCGCGGTCTCTTACCTGGCCACGCTGATGGCCCACCCGAACGCAGCGCCTCTGATCGCCGAGCGCTCGCTGCGCGGGGCCGGTTCGCTCCGCGTGGTCGAGAAGGCGCTGCGGATCATGACTGATGCCGGGGCGCAGCTGGGCGACGCGGTCGCCACCATCGACGCGATCGGCCTGCTGGCCGCCGGAATCGCGCAGGCGTCGAGTGCCTCAGTCGAGCAGGCAGAGGCGACCGCGGGCAACCCTCTCGCCGGGCTCCCACCCGAGGGGTTCCCCCTACTTGCTCAGGCCGCCGCAGCGGGAGCACTCTCGGACGGGCTGGCCGACGTGCTCAACTTTGCTATCGACGCCATGATCGCCGCTCTCGAGGCGAAGTCGCCGTCGGGCCACGGCCCACGGGTGCCGTAGATCCGTCCGGTGGCCGACCGGTACCGCACGGTCTGGCCGGGTGGCTGGGGCCTTCAGCCTGCCTAGGCCCTCGCGGCGACGGCAGACCGGGGGCATGCATTCCTGATCGCGTGCGACGGGTGCCGCAAGGTGTGCCTGAGCCTCGCGCTGGCCTACGGGGTCCGCGCTAAGCCTCGATCCACCGGTCCGGGTCTCGCGGCCCGGATGTTCCGCTGGTGCTCCTGTTGATGCGAATGTCGGCTGGTGGGTCAGGTGGGGCGGGTTGTCTCGGTCTGAAGTTCTGGTCCAATAGGGCTGTCCAGGGTTTCTCCCAGGGCCCGTGCTCGGGCAGGTGCAGGGTGATGCGTCGCGCGGAGGGTGAAATGCGCGCGGGGACGCTGACGAGTTTCCGGCGGATCGTCGCCGTGGTCGCTCGGGCGAGACCGTTCCCCGCCATGGTCGCGACGGCGCGGGTGAGGCTAAAGGCCATGACGGCGAGGACCAGACAGGCGGCGTTGGCGGTGAACACGCCCGTGGGAAGGTGAGCCAGAACGCTGCTTTTTTGGACGGAATTGACGAGCTCGATCACCGCGTGGGCGCGGTGGGTTTTGTCTGCTGTGACGGTGTCGAGGGTGCTGGTGGTGAAGAAGGCATGGAGCGGATATCGCGCAAGGGGAGCAGTCATGGGTTGTGCTCGCCGATCCGGAGGGCAATACATTCTGCATTCTGGAATCCCCGAACTCCACGGGATCGAGCCCAAGTAGCCAGATCGTTCTTCAGAGGCCGCTCCCCTGAGTCAATCATCACGCGTAGTTCCGTAACGCGTAGTTGCGTATCTTGACCAGCTCTGTTACGTTACCGATAGATACGCAATAGGAAGTTGGTTCTGATGTCCGAGTCGCAAATGGCGCCGCGCCGCCCCGGTGGCCGTGGCAGCGATATCGGGCGCCCCCGTGACCCGGACATGGATCAGGCCATCCTTCGGGCGACGATTGAGTTGCTCTCCGAGGTCGGCTACGTCCGCGTTTCGGTGGCGGAGGTCGCCCGGCGGGCGGGGGTGAGCAAGCCGGCCATCTACCGGCGGTGGTCGCAAAAGTCCCAGCTCGTCGTCGAGGCGATGGTGACCCAAATCCGCCCCGGCAAGGACAACGACTCCGGCAGCGCCGCCGGTGACCTAATGACCCTGACCGACGAGTTGATCGATGTCCTGACCCGGACGCCTCTCGGCCGCGTGCTGCCTGGCCTGGTGGCCGAGATGGCCGCCGATCCGGTGCTCGCCGCCAGCTACCGCGATCTGATCATCAAGCCAAACCTGCGACACTGGCGCGCGGCCGTCGAGCGCGGAATGGCCTCCGGCGAGCTCGCCCTCGATACGGATGTCGACTTCGTGCTTAACGCGCTTGTCGGCCCCCTGTATTTCAGCCTTCTGATCACGGGAGAGCCCATCGCGGCCGGCTACGCACGCGCTGCCGTCAAGCTTGTTCTCGCCCCTTACACAACCGCTTCCAGCTAACACCCGTACGTCGGCACCTCCCGTTGCTTTGCGCCTTCAGGTGAGCGTGTGGTTCCAACGCGCCTGCGCTCCACAACGCCCGGGCAAGTCGAACGAGCTCACCGCACGATCACTCTTCAACCCATTGCACTTTCCGACAGGACAACACATGACGAACCCGACCACGAAACCCCTCCAGATTCGCTCCGCGACAGCCATCCCCGCGTCGGCCATTGCTTCGGCGAGGGGCCTGGTGAAGACCTATGGGCGGGGCGACACAACGGTGCCAGCTTTGGCGGCTATCGATGTTGATTTCACTCGTGGTGAGCTGACAGCGATCATGGGTCCATCCGGGTCGGGCAAGTCCACCCTCCTGCACTGCATGGCCGGGCTGGACACAATCACCTCTGGGACCGTGACGATCGACGGCGAAGACGTCGGCCGGATGAACCAGCGCCAACTAACGAAGCTTCGCCGCACCCGGCTGGGGTTCATCTTCCAAGCCTTCAACCTGGTTCCTACGCTCACTGCGGCGGAGAACATCACATTGCCGCTGGACATCGCCCGTAGGCCGGTCGATCGTGCGCACTTTGACACGATCGTGGCCGCGGTGGGGCTGGAGTCACGTCTACACCATCGCCCCAGCGAGCTGTCGGGAGGTCAACAACAGCGAGTCGCGTGCGCCCGAGCGCTCGTCGCCAAACCTGCGGTGATCTTCGCCGATGAGCCCACCGGCAACCTCGATTCGAAGGCGTCCACCGAGTTGCTGGGCTTTCTGCGCCGCTCCGTCGACGATCTCGGCCAAAGTGTCGTCATGGTCACCCACGACCCCCGCACGGCCACCTATGCCCACCGTGTCCTCTTCTTGGCCGATGGCCGGCTCGTCGGCGAATTAGTAAACCCTACACAAGCATCCGTGCTCGAAGCGCTCGCTAGTCTCGACGCTGCCCCCACTGCGGACAAAGGCAAAACCGACAACGACACCTCTGCAATGCTTCTCCCGGTGCGTATCTGATGCGCCGCGTGGCGTTGCGCGGAATACGCGCGCATCTCGTGCGATTCATCCTCTCGGTCCTGGCTGTCGCGCTCGGAGTCGCATTCGTGGCAGGCACTTTCTCCCTGCGCACAATGATGTCTTCCACATTCTCCGGAATCGTGGACTCGACCCTGCTCGGAGACGCCTACATTCGCGGAGCCGAACCTGCGCTCGGGCGCAGTATGACCGGCACAACCGGTGAAGCCCGCAACACCGTGCCTGCCGCTCTTGCCGGTCGGATTGCCACAGTACGCGGTGTCGACCAAGCGTTCGCCGAGATTTCCGGCCCGATCGTGCTCGTCGGCAAAGACGGCACTGCGGTCCAGAGCACCCGATCGCCTAGCTTCGGGGTGGCGTTGTATCCCGACGACATCACCGTCACGGTTGCCTCCGGACGCGCCCCCAGCGGACCGGCCGAGATCGCACTCGAGTCCGCGACCCTGGCGTCTTCCGGTTTGTCGGTGGGAGACCAAACGAAAATCGTTGTGGCCGGCGAAATTCGCGCTGTGCGGGTCACCGGGAAAATGTCGATGGGCACCGCACTGGCCGGGGCCACGATCGTGTACCTTGACGTTGCAACCGCCACGGCGGTCTACGCCCCAGACGGCATGGTCTCCTCGATCGCCGTATATGCAGATTCGGATGTGACCCAAGCGAACCTGGTCGCAAAACTGACCCCAGTGCTTTCGCGCGACAAAACAGCCGTTGCCGAGGCTCTCACCGGTGACGCAATGCGAGCCGAAGCGCGTACGGACATTGAAGCTCAGCTCGGGTTCGTGCAGGCGTTCATGTTGGTATTCGCGGGCATCTCGCTATTTGTTGGGGCCTTCATCATCTCCAATACCTTCTCCATGTTGGTGCGCCAGCGCACCCGCGAGTTCGCTCTGTTGCGCGCCGTTGGCGCGTCGCCGACCCAGGTGTTCGCGTCCATCCTCATCCAGGCCGCCGTTGTCGGTTTGCTCGGGTCCGCGCTGGGAATCGCGGGGGGCCTTGGCCTGGTCTCGCTGCTTCGGATCGGCTTTGACCAGGTCGGCATGGACCTGTCCGGATCCATCCCTCTCGATGCTCCGACCGTGATCGTCTCGTTGCTTATCGGCACCGTCGTAGCCGTCGTGGCGGCCGCCCTGCCGGCCCGCCGCGCCGCCCTCACCGCGCCGGTCGAGGCCATGCGCGAGGCGACGGCGACCGAGAGGTCTCTGCGCGTCCGCACTATTATCGGCGGTGTTCTCGCCACCTTAGGTGCTGCAGGGCTCGTCGTGGCGCTACTCGCGCCCGACAGCAACGGGTCAGCTCTGGTCGGCGTCGGTGCGGGGCTGCTCGCCCTCGGCACGCTGCTTCTGGCCCCGTTCCTCGTTCGCCATTGCCTGGGGGTGCTCTCCGCGGTGTTCGTCGCCGCAGTCCGGCCGCTGGGTAGGTTGGCCCGCGGAAATGTCGTCCGCAACCCGAGACGCACCGCGAATACTGCCAGTGCGCTGATGATCGGCATGGCACTGGTCGGCGCCGCCTCGGTCCTGGCTGCTTCGGCCACGGTCTCCACCCGCGCCATCGTCGACGACGGCTGGACGTCGGACTTCTCCATTCAGTCAACTACCGGAGTGCCCGTCGGCGCGGTGGCTGATGTCCGTGCGCTCGACACTGTCGGCGCGATGGACGTGCTCGCCTACGGCCCCACCGTCGTCGTCGGCCCGGGGGAGAGCGCAGCCAAGCAAGATGCCTCGTTCGTCGTCGGACTCCCACCGAAGGCATTCGGGCGCACCATCGACCTCGATGTCGTGGAGGGTTCCCTCGACACCCTTGCCGACGGCGCGATCGCGGTGCAGGCGAGGACCGCGAAGGAACGCGGCTGGACTGTCGGCGACACGGTGACGTTCGCCTCCCGGGCCGGTGCCGTGTCGGCGTCGGCGCGGGTGGGTGCAATCATCGACTCCCGTCTGATCGGCGATTCCATCGTCATGTCGGACAAGCTTCTCTCCCAAGTCGTTCCCTCAGGCCAGGTAAGAATCGATTTCCTGCTCATCCACGCTGCTCCTGGGGTGACTGCGGCGAACCTGCGCGCCGACCTGGTCAAGGCGGTCGGACCATATGTGGTGCTCTCAGTATCCGACAAGGGTGACTTTGCGGACGGACTTGCGGGCCAGGTCAACCAGATCCTGGTGATCCTCTATGCGCTCCTCGGGCTCTCGATCATCATCGCCATCCTGGGCATCGTCAACACATTGGCCCTGTCGGTAATCGAGCGCACCCGCGAGATCGGCCTCATGCGCGCCGTCGGCCTCGGCCGGCTCCAACTGGCCGGGATCATCACCATCGAGAGCGTCTTGACGGCCCTGTTCGGCACCGTCGTCGGCGTTGTTCTTGGCGTTGCCATTGCATCAGTGATGCCGACCGTGTTCAACGGGGTCGGTCTGACCACACTGGCCATCCCCTGGGCGCAGCTCGCCGGCATGCTCGTCTTAGCTGTCGTCGTCGGCGTGTTGGCCGCATTGTGGCCAGCATCCCGTGCCGCCCAACTGCCCGTGCTCGACGCCGTCGCATCCGACTGAGTCACCACCACCAGCCCAACCCAACCCACCCCAACCCCACGAAAACGAAGGCACGTATCATGTCAGCCACCCGCACGGACCGCGTCAAAAACTCTTTCCCCCGCCAAATTCGGGACGCGACCCGATGAGAACCTTCATGCGGTGGTTCGTCGTTGTCGTGATCGTCGGGCACGGTCTCATCCACCTGCTCGGCGCAGCCAAAGGGTTCGACTGGGCGGAGGTGGAGGCTCTCACCCAGCCGATTGAACCGGCGCTCGGCCTGGTCTGGCTGACCGCCGCCGTCGTGGTCATAGCGACCGGGGTGCTGCTCGCGGCCCGCAATCGCAGGTGGTGGGTCGCCGGCACTATCGGCGTCCTGATCTCGCAGACCGCAATCCTCACCTCATGGAGCGACGCTAAAACAGGCACGCTGGCAAACCTCCTGCTGTTGGCCGCCCTGGGATACACCTTCGTGTCCCACGGCCCAACGAGTTACCGCGCCGAGTACCAGCGTCGCGTGCAGGCCGCGCTCAGCGAAGCCCAACCGCGCTCCGGCGTAGCCGTGACCGAAGCCGACCTGGCCCACCTGCCAGGGCTGGTCGCCGAGCACGTCCGTCGCTCCGGGGCAGTCGGTCAACCCCGGGTGTCTTCCCTGCGCGCCAATATTCACGGCCGGATACGTGCCAGCGCCACGTCGCGATGGATGACCTACACCGGCGAGCAGGTCAACACCTACGGGCCCGCGCCCAGCCGGTTGTTCTGGATGGACGCCACGATGTTCGGCCTGCCGGTCGACGTCCTCCACGTCCTCGTCGGGCGCACCGCCACCATGCGCGTCAAGCTGTGCTCGATGCTGCCGATGGCAAATGCTGCAGGGCCGGAGATGGATCGGGCCGAAACCGTGACACTGTTCAACGATTTCTGCATCCTCGCCCCCGCGGCGCTCATTGACGCCCCTATCGTCTGGCAGCCCCTCGACGACAGCCATGTCCGCGGGGTTTTCACCAACGGTGCGCAGACCGTGACCGCCGACCTGACCTTCTGCGACGGCGACCTCATCGACTTCATCTCCGACGACCGGATGAGCACCGCCCCGGACGGCTCCACCTTCACCCCTCAACCCTGGTCGACACCCGTGAGCGACTACCGAGCTTTCGGCACCCGGCGACTCGCCACCCGCGGCGAGGGCCGTTGGCATCCCACTGCCCCCCGAGACCAGTTCGTCTACTTCGAATACAACCTCGACACCATCACCTACAACCCCGACGCCACAGCGGCCGGCGCGCCAGCCCGAGTTCGAAGGTCGGTCTAGTACACCAAACGGATCTCGTTGCGCACCGTGTTAGCTCGCCCCCGTGGGTAGCTGGAGCCTCCGGGAATCCTCAGGCCGCATATCCGGTGGCATCAGTATTGAGACATCCGTCACCAAGGCCACGCACCGAGAGAACGGGCTCATGTCGGGGTTCGCCACACCGCCGGTGGTCGAGATTGTCCGTGTTTTTGCCAGGCTCAATCACAGGCGCGACGTGCCCGATTGCCGTGGGTATAGTTTGGAGATATGGGGGTGTCGTTTTCGATCGACCGGGTGAGTACCGACGATCTGATGTCGCTGGCAACCGAGCGTGGAGCCTCGCCACTGCAGGTAGGTGCCGTGCTGATCGTCGACACGGCTGACGTGCTCGGTACGGGGACTGGGCTCGATGTCGAGCGGGCTGTCGCCCTTCTCGCCCGGCGTCTACCGGGCGTACCGCGCCTACGGCAGAGGCTCGTGCCCGCGCCGTTCGGCTGCGGACGTCCGATCTGGGCGGACGATGCCGATTTCGACGTGACCCAGCACGTGAGCGTCGTCCCCTGCCCGGCCCCCGGGGGCGAGCAGGCGGTACTCGATCTAGCCGCAGTGCTGCTCGTCACTCCGCTGCCGCGCACCCGTGCGCTCTGGGCAGCCACTCTTGTCACCGGAGTAGCGCGGCACCAAGCCGCGTTGATCGTCGTCTTTCACCACGTGCTCGCCGACGGAGTGGCCGGCCTGGTCGTGCTGGGCGGGCTCGTAGACCAGTCGGACGCTACCGGGAAGCCCAGGGCCGTGGGCCCGAAGACGCGTGAATCCGATTTCCCGCGGCCGCAAGCATCCATTCGCCAGCTCGCCATCGACGCCTGGACCCGCCGGCTAGGTTCGCTGCGAGCTCTCCCCGCTCTGCTGCGCCGCCTCCGCGATGCGGCCCGGGAATTGCGGTCGGTGCGGTGGACGCGCCTGAGGTCAACGTCGCTCAACCGGCCGACCGGCCCGCGACGAAGCCTCGCTACGGTCACGGTGGCGCTGGACGGGATCCGCAACGCCGGTCACGCCCAGAAAGCCACGGTCAACGACGTCGTGCTCACCGCGATCGGTGGCGCGCTGCACCGGCTCCTCGCGTTGCGCGGCGAGGCTGTCGACCGGTTCATCATCTCGGTGCCGTTCTCCGAGCGGCGCGCCGCGACGCACGGAGACCTCGGCAATCGCAGCGGGGTGATCCCGATCCGGGTACCCGGCGTCGGCGCCGCGGAAAGTCGATTGCGATTCGTAGCAGAGGGGACCCGGGAGGCCAAACGGTCGTCGCCCGGTGCGACGACCGCCCTGCTCGGCCCGTTCTTCCGGGTGCTCGCGCAGCTGGGACTATTCCAATGGTTCGTCGACCGGCAGCGTCTAATCCACACCTTTGTAAGCAATTTGCGCGGGCCAGGACAGCGACTCTCAATCTTTGGCTGCCCGGTCACCGCGATTGTCCCACTGAGCGCCGCAACGGGAAACGTGACCGTCTCATTCACCGTGCTCTCATACGCAGGCGATCTCACGATCACTCTCATCGCCGACCCCGATGCTTGCCCCGACTTGGCCACGCTGCAGGGTCTGCTCGCCGAGCAGCTAGCAGAGCTCGCCAGCTGAGCCTATGGCCCTCGTCGATCTCAGCAAAGAGAGGCGGTTACTGCACCCTGCCGGGCGAGCGCTCCTACGCCGAACTCTCCTGCCACTGGCCAAGGCCCTGCACGAAGGTTCTACTGAGGCAATTTGGGAAAGTCGCGTCGGGGCCGCTGCCGGGTAACGTTCCGACGAGACCGCCCAGGATGCACCGGTCGATCGCGACGAGTCGCCCGAGTCCCCGCAATAAATTCCTTGGCCGGCATCTAGCCCTAGAAGTCGGGCACGTCGGGCACGTCGGGCAGAAACTACTGCGGGCGCGGGCCGTGCCATCCACCAATAACGTTGTTCCCGACGATCTGCATGACGCCAATGGTCGGCCGGGCGAGTCCGGTCAGTATCTACTGGAATTCAATCCTCGCAGAACCCTCAGCGGATATGGAGCGAGGGAGAACTCCATCGACCGAGTCTCTGTTGCGCGCGGTTAGCCTCCGCGCAACAATGCCCCTCGAACGGCTTATCCGATTAGTTCCACGCCTGGTCTCGGAAATCGCGGATACCGTGCTCGCTCCGGCTCTTCAGAGCCAGCGTGATCAGATGAGTCAGTTCGCGAAACCCCCGCTATCGGCGTCGGGTATTTGAACACTGGGCCCGTCTAGCTTTCTGGGCTCATCCGGCAACGAACGC
>NZ_SOFU01000044.1:0-13311 GCF_004402245.1 Cryobacterium sp. TMT2-18-2 | reverse complement strand
GCTCATTGAGGTTCCTTCCGTGGGCACCAAACCCAGTTTAGATGGCGAGTTGCCCGAGCTTTGCGACGCGGCTGCCGAGGTGACGCGCGGTGCGCCGGTCAGGACCGCGTCGGGTCCGCGGTCATTCCACGACTGTGCGCCGGCTCCGAGGTAAAAGCCAAGACGGTTGTCGTCGTGGTCGCTGGACGTGGTGGTGTTCCAGCCGGGGAGCGGCCCGAGACTGACCCAATGCATGCCGTGCAGTGCGGCGAGGAGGGAGAGGTACTGCAGCGTATGCAGCTTGTCGCCGCTCATGGAGCCGGTGATGGTGAATCCGGCGTCGAGCTTGTCCTGCCACGTGCGTTGCATCCAGGGCTTGGAGGGGGCCTCAGCCAAAGCATGGAATGCGACTGACACACTTCCCATGTAGGTCGGGGTGCCGAAGATTATGGTGTCAGCGTCAGCAGCAACATGCGCCCGCTAAAAGCGGTTCAAATGATCATCATTTACTCATCCAATTCATCTCTATTTGACCCAAAACGATGACGTACGATTGGAGGCATTGAACCGCCCGGTTCCCTGTGAACACAAGGGAATCCGAGGGTTCTCGGAGCCATTCGGCAACGACTAAATTAAGGCCTGAACCTTCAGGGGGTCGCTCAGATCCTGTCAGCCCGACCAAATGTCCCGGAGGCTCAAGGGTCCGGCACGGTTGACCATCAGCACTCGTACGTCGCCGACCGGTCGGCACCTGGCGCGGACGGGCTACCGTGCCTGGGACGGTCACGCGCGTCCGGTGCAGGCCAGTGGTGCCATCGCCAGGGCCACCGAAGGGTGCCCGCCCTCTGCTGAGAGTACGCTGCCACGCATGGTCCACATCCGGGAGGTCCAGGTGACGAATCGAGGTCGGACTGCCGCGTTGGCTATTTTGGCTCTAGTGGCAATCGCTGGTGTCTCCTTGGGCGGTTTGCACCTCGCGAACAATGGAACTCAAGTCGCCACGCTCGATCCCTCGCTTGCGTACCCGGAGATTGAGCTCGGGGTGGACCTGAGTCTTGAAACCGATCCACACCGAATGGTCTTTCGGTGGGGTCTCATGTCCACTGGATTCGTCGAGGTTGAGGCCTATGTCTCCGATGACAACAGCGAGACCGTGGACCGGGGCTACTTGATTTTGTTCTGCGGTACTCGGTTCGATCACGTCCGGGTGAGCGCCGCGGGCGGTTCTGGGATCATTCAAGTCGACGAAGGCGGGAGTGAAGAGGCGTGTGACTCTTACAAGTACGACTATGAATTCGTTACTGCAGAACGGCCGGCTTGGCAGAGGATCACATTCAATAATGGGCTTTTCATTGGGGACTACTCCATCGGTAAATGGACCGACTCGCGTGGCGGACAGCGGGTCGCTCGCACTCCCTTCGTTAGAGCCGAACCTTCGTTTCCAGATCTCGAGAGTCCAGCTGCCGATTCCACACTGACGACCAGCCTTGCTGCGCCAGAGGCGGAGGTATTAGGCAACGTATCGCCTCAGGCGATCCAAGGCGGCACTGTGCGTTACGATATCGCGGCCCTATATCAAGACAGCGAGCAAACGGATGCTCCGCAAGAAATCAGCGCCGTTCAATGGTCTACAGAAGACCTGCTTGGCCGAACTGGAGACGAAACAGCTGAGGAAGCTGACGCACAGAAGTTGGCCTATGAGACCGGAGTCCGTTCTTCGATTCGATCGGCGAACGCGCGGTGGACGGTGCCCAACGCGGCCCAAGAAGCGGAGTGGTCTACGCTCCTTGGGGGCGTCCTTCTGGGTGTCGGTGCAGCGGGCGTCGTCGAGTTCATCATCGCGTTGCTCCGTTCCGAGCGGTCTATTCCGCCCGCAGCCATTAGCGCATCGTCGTCGCGGGTGAGACCGCCGCAGCCGCCCAGACGGTAACAACGGCAACAGAAACGGGCTTGCCGGCTTCCTCGAAGGAGCGAGAGCCTGCAAAAGAATTTCGATCGGCGTAGTTGCAAATATTGTCAGCCCAAAGAATGAGAACGATAGGGCGTACGTGGCTTCGGTGGCCGTGAAGATGTCCATGCTGCTCTCGGAGTTTGAGACGGAGAAGCAAGGGCATCCGCACCGTGGTCGATCCCATTCGACGAGGTCACGGATCGGATCGCGGACGGGTGGAGGAAAGAGTAAGGCTGGCGGAGGAATACGAGTTCCGCGGTCACCCACTATCCGCGCCCTGCTGGCTTTCGCAAACGGCCCACAAAGGTCTTGATGAAATCAGGTTTATCAGGACTTTTCCTTTGGGTTTTCCCATCACTTTTGCCGCTTTTTGTGCCCGAATTCAACGTTTTCGTCTAGTGTGGCGTCGTCGAGTGGGCGGGTCACCAATCCTTGGCGTCTTGAAATTGTTGAATTCCTGCGGATCAGGAGGGTCTACGCGTGTTCGCTGGTGGCTCGGCTCTGAGCCGTACCCGGATTCGATTGAGATGAGGGGTCGCGGGTTCAAATCTCATCATTCCGGCTATGGAGACGTCGTTGAGCTGGTTACTCGCACCGTCATGACCCAGAAACCACGTGTGACAGGAAGGCTCATAGGCTTGGCGGACCAGGGCGCGACGGAGGTGGTCGCGCTGCGGGGCCGTCAGTTGGGCCGTCCCTCATCTGGACGAGCCTGACACATTCATTTGGTGCTGTCGCTTGTCACAAGGGTTTCAGCGGTTGTACCCTTGTGACATGTTGAGTGTGAAAGAGTACGCCGCCCGCCAGGACATCTCTGTCGCGCGCGTGCACCAGCTGATCCGCGAGGGCAAGGTCGATGCCGAGAAGATCGGCTCAAGCTGGGGAATCGACGAGTCGGAGCTCCGTCGACAGCCTCCGCTCTCCCGCCCGCTGAGCCCGGCCAACTCATGGTCGCTCATCGCTCTGCTGTCGGGCGTCGAACCCGAGAACATGGAGGCGAAGGCTCGCTGGCTCCTGAACCGCAAGTGCGCTGCCCTGGCAGAAAGCAATGCGCCGGCCCTCCTCCTTGCCAGCTGGCTCCGGAATCGCGCACCGGTCCGTGCCTTGCACGCGAACGCCGATGATCTCGGTGACCTCCGCAGCGACAAGCGAATAGTCCTCTCCGGAATCAGTGACGACCGCGCGGGGCTTAGCAGCGAACATGAGGTTGAAGCGTATGTTGACCCCGAGATCGCCCAGCAGCTCATCAACGAGTACCTGTTGGTGAAGGCGAAGAATGCGAATGTCTGGCTCCACCTGGCTCGTGTCCAAGCTGACGCCGACGGGCGAGCGCCGCTGGGCCTTGTCCTCGCTGACCTCGCCGACCACGCCGGGCCACGCGAAAGTCAGCGGATCAAGGAACTGCTGAGCAACCGATGACCGTCATCGACATGCCGGTACTCGGTCAGAGGTCCTCGCTGGCTTGGCACGCCCTTTTCGACCTATCCGAGAAGGTGCCGAATAACTGGTGCCTGGTTGGCGGCCAGATGGTGCACCTCTGGTGCGTCGAACGCGACACCACGCCGAATCGGCCGACCGACGACGCGGATGCTGTTTTGGATGTGCGCGCGCAGCCGACCATCCTCCATCAGGTCACCAAGGCCCTCGTTGACATCGGATTCGAGTCCGCCGGTGAAAGCCCAGAAGGCCATCAGCACCGGTGGACCCGCGGCGATGCCACCATCGACCTCCTCATCGCAGAGCACGTCCGTGGGAAGGCCGCAGCACGACGAGGAGTCACAGGCGGCACCACCCTGGAAGCCCGAGGATCCAACCAAGGAATCGACCGAGCCGAGCTGGTTACCGTCAACCATGACGGGCGCCAGGCCCAGATCTGGCGGCCGAGCCTGCTCGGAGCACTCGTCCTCAAAGCTGCCGCATTCACCGCACCGCTTGACCAGGGCGTCAAGCGGCATCTCATAGATTTCGCCGTCCTCAGCACCCTGGTCACCCGTGGAGACCAGCTGGCCGTGCAGATGAGCAAGCGGGACCGCCAGCTGCTCGGTAACGCGATCGGGGCCATCCGCATAGATGGGACAATCATCCCCGTCATCGACGGGGCTGACCTCGGAATCGAACGGCTGACCATCGCGCTGAACGCGTAGCAGCGAGGCCGGTGGCCGGATGGCAGACTCAGACGCTTCGGCCATGGCGTTGTCGTAACTGTCGCCCGTGGAGCTGGCCTTGCTGGGTTGAGCGCTGCCCGGGACCTGATGAACGCCGGGTCGGATGTTGTTGTGTTGGAGGCTCGCGCGCGGCCCGGCGGGCGGGTCGAGCAAACCAGGACTGCCGCTGGCCGCGTCGTGCAACTCGGCGGCCAGTGGCGGCATCCAGATGGCCCCCTACGGCCAGCTACTAACATCGAGTTCATGCCGACCAATAGAGACTGCGCTCTGCTCAACAAGGCTGAGAAGCTTCTCGTCATCGAAGATCTGCGTCGACGCGTTAACGTCGTGACATGAGCGACCAGAAGGACGTGACGGCGCGTCGGGGTACGAACCTCCCGGCGATGGCCGATTTCAATCAGTCGGTTATTCTCGACGCCATCCGTCGATCCGCCACCGGCCTGAGTCGCGTCGAGCTCGTGACTGCTACCGGGCTTTCTCCCCAGACCATTTCAAACATCACCAGGCGCCTGCTTGACAGCGGGTTCATCGAGGAAGCCGGCAAGGCGGGCACGGGGCCCGGTAAACCCCGCACGATGTTGCGGCTCAATCCCGGCGGGCGCTACGCGCTCGGAGTTCACGTCGATCCGACGGTCGTGACCTTCGTAATGCTTGATCTCACCGGCAGCGTCGTGAGACGGTCGAGTTTTCCGACCCCAGCGGTGATGGACCCGACCCTCATCATCGAACGGATCGTCGAGGCGCTCGAGCAGCTAATCGACGACTCAGGAGTGCCGCGGGAACGGATCGGCGGGGTAGGCATTGCGGCCCCCGGGCCGATCGACAATGTGCTGGGTACGGTGGTCGACCCGCCGCACCTGGTCGGATGGCATCGGGTTCCGCTGCGGGACGCGCTCCAGTCGGGCGTCGGGCTTCCCTCGATCCTCGACAAGGACGTAACCGCGTCGGCGATCGCCGAGATGTGGGCCGGTGGGGAATCCGGATTGGGCAGCTTTGCCTTCTTCTACCTTGGCACCGGCATCGGGGTCGGTCTCGTAATGCACGACGAAGTAGTCCGGGGAAGCTCCGGAAACGCAGGAGAGGTCGGGCACATCGTCACCGATCCAGCAGGCCCGAAGTGCTTGTGTGGGTTGCGCGGGTGCATCGCTGTGACCTGTACGCCCCAGGCACTCGTCCAGGAAGCAGAGCGCTTGGGCGTCCTCGACGATGCTTGGGGCGCCAACGACACTCGCACTGTCGATTCGCGGTTCACGGAGCTGTGTGCGGCCGCTGAGGCGGGCAACGCGACCGCGATCGAGATCGTGGAGCGCTCAGCCGTACGGATGTCGAAAGCGGTGGCTATCATCGCGAACCTACTCGACGTCGATCGCGTGGTATTCGGCGGCCCGTTCTGGGCACGCCTTTCAGGATATTACCTCCGCAGGATCCCCGAGTTGCTCGAAGAGCTCCGCGCCACGCGAAGCATCCACCGAATCTCAGTGGCGGGATCAACGGTGGGGGAGGACGTAGGGGCGATTGGGGCAGCCTGCCTGGTGCTGGATCGCGCACTCGCTCCGAATCCCAGAGCGCTCCTTCTGTCCTGAGCGAGTGCGGAACTCGGCAAGACACGCCCGGTCAAACCTTGATGCTGGTTTATCTAATCGATGTACTATTAAATCGAGGCACGGCAGCGAGGCATCCTCTTCTCTCCAGTGCGTCGGCACCACATTCCGCATGACCATCTGTACTTGGAGCAAAGGGGAGCACCATGAAGAAAAGAGCAGCAATCGCCCTATCGGCATTCGCGATCGGCGGACTGGTAGCACTCACCGGATGCACGGCCGGATCGGCGCCATCCGAGGGCGAAGACAAGGTCCTCAAGGTCGCCTACATCAAGACCGACGCCTTCACCGCTCTCGACACGCTTTTCACAACCGCCAAGGCGGACTTCGAGGCCGCCAACGAGGGCGTGACCGTCGAATTGCAGCCCATCGCAGCAACAGATGACGACTACAAAACCAAACTCGCCCTCTCACAGCGCTCGGCCGAGACCGCACCGGACATCTTCTACGAAGACACCAATGCGTTGCGAGCGGACGCGGATGCCGGGTACCTCCTCAACCTGGATGAGTACGTCTCCGAGTGGGAGGACTGGGACCAGTTCACCGACGCCGCCAAGGTGGCAGGCGAGGGCGACGACGGAAGCATCTATGCCGTCTCCCTCGGTACTGATACTCGTGCGATCTGGTACAGCAAGCCCGTCTTCGAGGCGGCCGGAATCGCTCTCCCTTGGGAGCCGAAGAGCTGGGACGACGTCATGGAGGCCGCACGCCAGATCAAGGCGAGCAGTCCTGACGTCGTGCCGTTCAACTTCTACGCTGGAACAGGCACCGGCGAGGGCTCGAACATGCAGGGCTTCTACCAACTCCTCTATGGCACCGAACTCGGGGGAGATTCGCTCTACGACTCGGAAACCTCGAAGTGGGTCACTGGCTCGCAGGGGTTCATCGACTCCCTCACCTTCGTCGACGAGCTCTACTCCGAGGAACTCGCTCTGACTCCGGCACAGGCGCTCGATCCCAACATCTGGAAGAGCATCTTCGGGGAAATGTTCCCAAACGCGACTCTCGGCGCAACGATCGAGGGCTCCTACACGCCTTCGTTCTGGCAGACCGGTGGCTCTTACGAGTGGCCCGAGTACGTCGACGACATGGGCGCAACGGTGTTCCCGACCCAGAACGGCCAGAAGCCGGGCGGCGTTAGCATGTCAGGCGGCTGGACACTCGCAGTCGGAGCTAAAACTGCCGACCCGCAGCTTGCCTTCGACTTCATGGCGATGGCGCTGAGCAAGGACAATGCACTCGCATACGACAACGAGAACTCGCAGATTGCCGTTCGCAAGGATGTCGCCGCCGACGAGAGCTACATTGCCGCCAACCCCTTCGTCCAGACCGTCACCGACATCGTCGAGGTGACGAACTTCCGTCCGGCGACGGCTGACTACAACCAGATCTCAGCCGAGGTCCAGAAGGCCAACGAGGCAGTCATCACCGACAAGGCAACTCCCGAGGAAGCGGCCGCAGCCTATGACAAGGCAATCGAAGAGATCGTCGGTGCCGAGGGCGTCATCCAGAAGTAGCAGTACCGAGACACCCAGGTGCGCGCCCACAGATAAAACGGGAACAGGAACACAGTGACTGCAGAAGTGCTCGCACCGCAGGACACACACGTGCGGCGGCCGGAACCGAACTCGGGTTCCCGCCGCCGCCGGGTGCGCGGAATTGTCAAGGCCGTGCGGATGATCCCGCTCGTGCCGGCGATTCTCATCATGATCACGTTTCTCGCCGGACCGATCATCTGGTCGGTTTACGGGTCGTTCACGAATGCGTCGCTCACCGGTGTCAACGCGAGCAACCCCCAGTGGATCGGCTTCGACAACTACGTCAAGCTCGTCAACGATCCCGTTTTTCCCCTCTCGCTCTGGCTGACCGCGATCTTCACTTTCGGCTCCGCTGTGATCTCACAGAACATCCTTGGCCTTGGTCTCGCGCTTCTCATGCAGAAGGCCAATAAGAAGGTAACCGCTTCCGTCGGCACGATCATCGTCGCCGCGTGGATCCTGCCCGAGATCGTCGCCGCCTTCGTCTGCTACGCCTACTTCAGTGCTGACGGCACCCTCAACCAGATTTTGGCGAACTTCGGTATGACCGGCCCCAACTGGCTGTATAGCTTCCCCATGTTCGCGATCATCCTGGCGAACCTGTGGCGTGGCACGGCGTTCTCGATGATGGTCTACCAGGCCGCCCTCAACGACGTACCGCCGGAGATTACCGAGGCGGCAATGATCGACGGAGCCGGCGGCTCCAAGCGCCTCTTTCTCGTGACCATTCCCATGATCAAGAACACGATCGTGACGAACACCATGCTCATCAGCTTGCTCACATTGTCGGTCTTCACCCTCATCTACGTGATGACCGCGGGAGGGCCCGGCAACGACAGCACAACGTTGCCGATCCTCGCTTACAAAGAGGCATTCCGATTCAGCAACATCGGCTATGGCACAGCCATCGCCACCGTCATGCTCATCATCGGCGCGATCTTCTCCGTCGTCTACATTCGGGCACTGCGTCCGCAGAAGGATTAGCCGATGTCAGTCATCGCCGCACCGCCCGAGGCCCGGAAGTCCGATCGGCCCGTCTCGGTAGCCTCCCCCAAGAAGAGCGTGATCGGGTTCCTCGCCAATGCCGTTCTCGTCCTGATCGGCGCCTGTTTTCTTCTTCCCCTGTGCTGGCTCATCTTCGCGTCCGTCGACAACAAGGCCACCTACCAGACCAAGTTTCCTGAAGAGTTCTCGCTGGACAACTTCGCGGCTGTTCTCACTCCCGAACTCACGTTCCTTCCGCTGTGGAATAGCCTGATCATTTCCGTCGGTACGGCAGGTATCACGATCGTCGCCGCGCTGCTCGCGGCCTATCCGCTGTCCCGCTACCAGGCGAGATTCAACAAGCCGTTCATGTACGGGGTGCTGTTCGCGACCGGGCTGCCGATCACGGCAATCATGGTGCCGGTCTACAGCCTTTTCGTCCAGTTCAATCTGCTGGACTCGATCCCGGGCACGATCCTTTTCATGGCCGCTTCGTCTCTGCCGATCGCGATCTTCATGACCAAGAACTTCATGGATTCGGTGCCGATCACCCTCGAGGAAGCAGCTTGGATCGACGGCGCATCGGCGATGGGAGCCCTGCGCGTGATCGTGGTTCCCTTGATGAGACCGGGCATCGCCGTGGTCGCTATCTTCGTCTTCTTTCAGGCCTGGGGCAACTTCTTCGTGCCGTTCATCCTGCTCCTCTCGCCGAGCAAGCAACCCGCCGCGATCAGCATCTACAGCTTCTTCGGCCAGTACGGCGCGATCGCCTACGGACAACTCGCAGCGTTTTCGCTGGTCTATGCGGTGCCCGCCATCGTTCTGTACGTTCTCGTGTCCCGCGGCATCGGCGGCTCGTTCGCCCTCGCGGGCGCAGTCAAGGGATAACTCACCATCACGCCTCGCCGCGCGGCGAGGACCATCGCGGGCTAAGGAGCCACCATGCATGACAATCGAGTCCTCCTCGAAGCGCGAATCGAGCGCGTCATCCGGGAACGGATCAAGCCCGCCGTCTATCGCCGAACCGCCCCGCTGACAATCGCTTCCTGGACCGTCGATGACGAGCCGGTGCCTTTCGACGCGGCCATCGGGCAGAGCTACGAGCCTTTCGCCGTCGGCGGTGCGTGGGGCAAGCCCTGGGGTACCGTCTGGTTCCATCTCACTGGAGGTGTGCCCGCCGAGTGGGCCGAGGATGGCACCCGGGCTGAGGTCGTCGTCGACCTCGGGTTCTCCGCCACGCTCCCGGGCTTCCAGGCCGAGGGCACCGCCTACACGGCGGACGGCGTGATCATCAAAGCGATCGAACCCCTCAACAGCTACATCCCGGCGGGAAACGCTGGGGAGCCCGTCGACATCTACCTCGAGGCGGCCGCCAATCCGAATATCGCCGGTATTTTCACCTTTGGCGTTACCGAGCTCGGCGACAAGGCCACAGCGGGCGACTCGACCAGTTACGTTCTGCGTCGGCTCGAACTCGGACAACTTGACGTCGCCGTATGGGAGCTCCTGCAGGACACCTGGACCCTTATCGGCTTGATGAATGAGCTTCCGCACAGTCTTCCGCGACGGGCCGACATCCTGCACGCGCTCGGACGGATGGCCGATGCTCTCGATCCCGACAACGTTGCGGGCACGGCGGCGGCCGCCCGTGCGACGCTCGTCGGCGTGCTCGCCAGTCCCGCCTACGCGAGTGCCCACCGCCTTGCCGCCGTCGGTCACGCCCACATCGACTCCGCCTGGCTGTGGCCGGTGCGCGAGACCGTGCGCAAAGTCGCGCGAACCTTCTCGAACGTTCTGGCGCTCATGGACGAGGACCCGGACTTCACCTTCGCTGCCTCCTCGGCGCAGCAGTACGCGTGGCTGCAGGTTTACTATCCGGAACTGTTCGAGCGGGTGAAGAAGCAGGTGGCGGCGGGCCGATTCATTCCGGTCGGCGGGATGTGGGTCGAGTCCGACACGAATATGCCCGGCGGTGAAGCGCTCGCACGGCAATTCGTCGCCGGCAAGAAGTTCTTCATGGAGGAGCTCGGCGTCGAGCCGCTCGAGGTGTGGCTTCCGGATTCGTTCGGTTACACCGCATCTCTGCCGCAGATCGTGGCAGCGGCGGGATCTCGCTGGCTCCTCACGCAGAAGATGTCGTGGAACGAGACCAATCGGATGCCGCATCACACCTTCTGGTGGGAGGGCATCGACGGCACGAGAATCTTCACTCATTTCCCCCCAGTCGACACCTATAGCGCGGAAATCTCCGGTAAGGAGCTCGCCAAGGCGGAGCGGCAGTACGCCGAAAAGGGGGTCGGCACTACTTCGCTCCTGCCATTCGGGTGGGGCGACGGCGGTGGAGGCCCAACCCGCGAGATGCTGGCCGCTGCGGCCCGTACGCGTGACCTCGAGGGATCGCCACGCGTCACCATGACGACGCCGGAGCAGTTCTTCCAGAGCGCGCACCGCGAGTACATCGAGGCGCCGGTCTGGTCGGGGGAGATGTACCTCGAATTCCATCGCGGCACCTACACCTCCCAGGCCAAGACGAAGCGCGGCAATCGTCGCAGCGAACACCTGCTCCGAGAAGCAGAGCTTTGGGCCACTGCTGCGACAGTCCTTCGAGGTACGGAGTATCCGTACGACGCCCTCGACGACGTCTGGAAGACTGTGCTCCTACAGCAGTTCCACGACATCCTTCCCGGCACCTCGATCGCCTGGGTGCACCAGGAGGCTGAGCGCAACTACGCGGCCGTCGCGAAGACTCTGGGTGAACAGATCACCCGATCCCTCGAGGTCCTGGCCGGCAGCGGCAGTCATCCGCTCACATTCAACGCCGGACCGAACTCACGCGACGGCGTCCCGGGCCTCTCCGCCGCGACCGCGGCGAGGGCGGGTGCGGCCAAGGTCACCGAAAGCGGGGCCGGTTTGGTGATTGCCAATGACCGGGTGCGTGTCGTCATCGACGATCGGGGACTCATCGTGTCGATGCGCGACCTCGTCGCCGACCGAGAAGTCATCCCCGCCGGCGAGACTGCCAACCTGCTGCAGCTGTTCCGGGACACCCCGATCCAGTGGGACGCCTGGGACATCGACGAGACGTACAAGAACGTCGGGCGCGACTTGACCGGGGCTTCCAGCGTCGCTGTCACGGACGACGGATTCGGGGTGCGGGTCAACCGATCCTTTGGTTCCTCATCCGTGGTCCAGACCCTTCGACTCAACGGCGCGACCGGTGCCCTCGACATCCACACAGCGATCGACTGGCACGAGTCTCAGAAACTCCTGAAGCTCGCCTTCCCCCTCGCGATTCATGCCGACCGCGCAGCATCCGAAATGCAGTTCGGACATGTCTACCGGCCGACCCACGCGAACACCTCCTGGGACTCCGCCCGGTTCGAGACTGTTGCCCACCGCTGGGTTCACGTGGGCGAGCCGGGCTACGGTGTCGCCGTCGCCAACGACGCAAGCTACGGGCACGACATCCGCCGCGCCGCATTGCCTGGTGGCGGCACGAGCACCGTCGTACGCGTCTCCCTCCTGCGCGCGCCCCTCTTCCCCGACCCGGCCTCGGATCAGGGCCAGCAGGAGTTCGTCGTCTCGCTGCGCGTCGGTGCCGAGATCGCGGATGCCGTCGACGAGGGTTATCGAGTTAATCTGCCCTTGCGCGAGGTAAGGGGAGCCAGCCCGGTGGCACCCCTGGTCGTCGTGACCAATCCGGCGATCGTCGTCGAGGCTGTAAAGCTCGCGGAGGACCGTTCCGGCGACGTGATCGTGCGGCTCTACGAGTCACTGGGCGCGCGTGCGCGCGGTGATCTGGCTCCGGGATTCGGCTGGTCGGACGTCACGGAGACCGACCTGCTCGAGCGGGAGACTGAGCCAAGCGCCGTGATCGGGCGCCCAGACCGAACCATCTCGCTTTCGCTCCGCCCGTTCCAGCTCGTCACACTGCGCCTTCACCGCACCACGACAGAGAATCTCGAATGATGACACCTCGGCTGACGAGACTGTCGGCGGTCCGGGAGTCGGCACCACACTAATCCTTTATCCAGCGGTCAGATTGAGGCTTAGCGCGGTGCCGTTCACGACCACACCCACCCAAGGCGTCGCCGCAGCCGCCGGCGGGCCACTGTGGCCGGCGACTGAAGGCCGGACTGGTCCATTCCGATGGGCATCGCGCAGAAGAGTCCCGCTAAGCGAAGTAACAGTGCTGATTGGTTCTCAGAGAACGTCAACGCGCTGACCCGTCCGCAACTCTGTCAATCATGCCCTCCGCCTCCACATCTGAATGACGTTGTCCGCGGCCTCTGCCTCGACCACAGCCCGTTCCCGTGCCCGTTCCGCAGCCTGACGTGCTAGGACTTTCCCTGCCACGTCGAGCAGGTCCACATCTGCTCGCCGGCCATTGAGACGCCGCGGGCGCCGGTGCGCCGGGTCCGGCCGCGGATCAGCGCGTAGTGGGTGCGGAACACGGACGCCCCGATCGCAGCCTGGGCATCGTGGAAGAACACCACGTTGGATACCGGTCCACTGCCGTCGTCGAGTGAGAGGAAGACGACGCGTTTGCCGCTTCGCATTGGGGGTGTGTGGGTGGCGAGGCGTACTGCGGCGACGAGGGCTTCGGTGCCGCCCGGCAGGTTGACGAGTTCTGAGGCGGGGGTGACTCCGAGTTTTTTGAAGAGGGGGTAGAACCGGGTCATCTGGTGCTGGCTGACGGCGAGGCCGAGGTCACGGAGTTCCACGTCCGTTTGGGTGCGGCCGCGGAGGTCGAGGGCAGTGACCGACCGGTAGAAGTCAGGCAGCGGCAGGTCGATGTCGAAGGCGAGCTGGTCGGGGCAGAAGGGGAGGGCGCGGCTGCCGAGGCCCTGGATGTGGGCAAGGAGGTCGCCGCGGCGGGCCCGGTCGTAACCGACAAGGCTGGGGTTCGCTTCGCCTTGCTCAATATTCACCAGTTGGCGGCGGCTGACGCCGGCTGCCGCATCGAAGTCATCCACCGTCCACTCACGTGCCAGGCGCCCCGGCGGATTCGCGAGCCGATCGTCGAGGCGAGGGCAAGTGTGTCCACAGTCAATCCAGGCCGATGTTGTCCCTGCAGGCCGATCCTGCCGGTG
>NZ_SOFU01000031.1:0-10560 GCF_004402245.1 Cryobacterium sp. TMT2-18-2 | reverse complement strand
GTGTTCCGGGTCGACCCGGCCGACCCCGCGCCCGAACGTGATGACGTGCCGAACGAGTTCGCCGAACGCGGCGTTCTTGCATGGGCAGATACCTTCGCGAGCGTCTGATGTCCGGCACCGCGCTGGACCGCAACGCGATCATCATCGGCCTCCGTGATCTCGTCGCCGAGCTTCGTAATTCGGGTGAGGTGGCCGGCATCCGGCTCGTGGGCGGTGCGGCACTCGCCCTGTGCTACTTCGATCGGGGGACCACGCAGGACCTGGATGTCCTTCACGTCCGCCCCGGCTCGGACGATTCCGTCGCTGCCGCCGCCGAACGAGTCGCACTGAAGCATGGGTGGGACGCGAAGTGGCTGAACTTCGAGGTCACGAAGGCCGACGCCGTCCCGACCCTCGGCCGCGTCGTCGAGTGGGAGACAATTTACGATGAGGACGGCATCGTTTGACTAAAGCTCTCGTTGACGTCGGCTTCGAGTCCGCCGGTGAAAGCCCAGAGGGCCATCAGCACCGGTGGACCCGCGGCGATGCCACCATCGACGTCCTCATCGCAGAGCACGTCGGTGAGAAGGCCGCAGCACGACGAGGAGTCACAGGAGGCACCCCCCTGGAAGCCCGAGGATCCAACCGAGCAATCGACCGGGCTGAGCTGGTCACCGTCAACCATGATGAACGCCAGGCCCAGATCTGGCGGCCGAACCTTTTTGAGCTGACGCGGGGCTTCGACCTGAGGATGCCTGATCGCACGCCATCAGAGCCTGCTGGGGCGGTTCTCAAGATGATGTTAGCGTCGAAGTCGCCGATACCGTCAGGAGTTCCAATGACCGACGCCCTACCCGTCACTTTCACTGCAGGCGATGCTGGCCAGTGGAGTATTGATCGCATCATCGCGGTGACCGGTGACGGGCTCCCCGCCGCCGCGCGTCTGCTGATTCGCGAAGGAGCGGCAGAGGATGAATCATGGTTGTCGGGGTCATCGGCCACGGATGCCCCGGGGTGGACCCTGCGCGGCACCGTTAGTCATCAGCGTTACACGACCGCTGCCGAACTGGCCGAGCTGACGGCGCGGTCACCGGCTCTGGGCCGACCCGGCGCGACCGTCGCCTCCTTTATCCCCATCTCCAAGTCAAAGGAGTGGTGGGAACTGGCCCAAGACGAACGCCGGCAGATTTTCGAGGAAACCAGTCACCACATCCGACGTTCCATGAACTCGCTGCCAGCTGTGGCCCGGCGGCTCCATCACAGCCGTGATGGGGGTGGGCCGTTCGATTTTTTGACCTGGTTTGAGTACGCGCCCGAAAGTGTCGCGGATTTCGACGAGCTGCTCGATGAGTTGCGGAGCACCGAGGAATGGATCTTCGTCGAACGCGAGGTCGAGGTGCGCTTGTCGTTCGGTTCGCAGTGACGAGCGCCCGATGCCGGTCAGTTCACCGCAGATGATGAGCAACGGGCGAGAATGTCCCTCCGGTTCTGGCCTTGGCGTGGTGTCCGGTGGCTGGGGCGTTGGTGGGTCGCTAGTTGCTCCGGGACGGTCCCAGTTCTGGAGCCGGCGGGGCTGCGGGCGGTGAGGCCACCCACCCGGACACAAAGTCATCGTCGTAGAGGGATTCCCAGCCGGGGTTCTTCGCTATGGGTATGTATGTCTGGGCGTGGGCGTCGGCGTTGAGCCAGTCGCCACCCCGCCCCCGGTTGTCGGCGATCTCGAGGGCGTACTCAAGCGCTCGGGAAGAGGGACGAATCTCAGCGTCGATATCGTCGGTGAGACCACGATCATGGATGTATCGAAGGGACAATGCGGCGCCTCCAATGAAGTAGACACCGGTGCTCAAACCGTCTCCCTGCAGACGTTGGATAAGGTCCCGGAGGTCACGTCCCGTATTCGAAGGCCTGAGCGTTGCGCCTGTTTTTCGCTGTGTCGAAGGACACGGAAGGCTGGCTGCAGATCTTGTCGGCGAAGTCGGGCACGTCTTCTCCGTCGACCGCGGGGCGGGCCTTGTCCGTCACGGTCTTGAGCAGTTCCCGCAGTGGACAGGTCTTGGTGGGGCTGGGGCCGAGGGCAGGGCAGCGCAGCACGACGCGGCCTTTCGCGTCGGGTTTCTCTCTGACGTGGAGTTGAAATGTTGTACGGCTCTTGATGCGCTCCCGGTAAGTCGCAGTGTCGATGATGTTGCCCAAGAGTTCCTTGGTCGCGTTTTGAAGCGGCTCAGGAGTGGCGGGGCAGTAGGTTCCGCCTTCTCTGAAGAAGGCGCCGTGGTCTCCACCTTGGGCGCCCAAGTGGTCGACGCGGTAGTCAGTGGATGGCGTGAATCCTTCGCTGAGTGCATCGTCATGGAGGCGGTCCGTCGTGGAGTTCGCCCAGTACTGCGTGTCGGCGTCTCCAACTCCAGGCGCCAACCCGAGGGCTTTGGTCGCCCTCATCAAGGAGACGGCTTCTTCGGCGACGCGGGCGTTGGGCAGGCTCATCGTTGCAGCGACGGCCAGTCCGGGAAGCCGGTGCTGCCCGGGGGTTTGGGAGTCGACGCGGACGACGATATTGATTTCCCGGCCCCACCGGAACTTTGCGAGTCCGGCTTTCTTGTTTGGAGTAGTGCTGTCGGTTTCCCCTGTGGGCGCGTCGATGCGTTCACCGGTCGTGACGTGCCAGCCGGCGAAGGCATCGACCGGACCAGGCTTGAGGGTACTCTGGCATCGCCCAGTCCGCTTGCACGTGGCGTGGAGGGATCGAGGCGTTCCAGGTCTCGCTCCAGCGCGGCGGACAACGCAGTCGTGAAGGTCGTCAGCACAATTCGTGGCGTCGGCTTCTCCGAGGCAAGGGCGTGAGCTCGATGAATGAGCACAACCGTCTTCCCTGTCCCGGCGCCACCGGAGAGGCAGAAGGCATTGTTGTAGGCCTTCGTAGCGAACACCCGCCAGGCGCCGAAGTCGCCTCCTTCGATCACGCGCCTTAGCTCCTCGTCGTTTTTCGATGAGTGCGAACTGCATGGGTGCCGAGCTACCAGCCGTACATTCATCCACCGAATTGCTCGAGGCGCGACAACATTCCACCGCGGATGCGCCATCCTATCTGTCCTGTGGCATCAAGATGCGGCCATCGGGGTCCTGCTACGCATGTGAGAACCGCGGGAGTACGAGTGGTTGCAGCTGAACCGTTCCGCGGAGGGCGTTGAGGTCATTGTTCGACAGTGGCAGCTTCGGTGGCACCAGGTGGGGTGGGTTCCCTTTAAACGGAACCGTTGCACCGCTCAGTGCCGATGGTCGCGAGAGCAGTGAGAGCGTGCGTAGCTGCTTCCTCTGAACTTGCGGGGCCGATTAGCCCGAGTAGCCGCCGCCTGTAGTCCTCGCCGAGTAACAGGCTGAAGAGTGCTTCGGCGCTTGAGGAGACTTCCTGACCCCATTCGGCCTGCATGAGGTTAGCGAGACGAGTGATGTGACGCAGGTCACCGTTCTCATAGAGGATTCTGGCCAACTCTGGGAATCTGAGCGACTCTGCGATCACCAGGCGGTGCAGCCCGATCATCTCGGCCGAGTGCAAGCGGAGGACGATTCGCGTCGCGAGCGACGCCAAGGTGTCGTGCGCCGGGATATCTCCGCTGACCGTAGCAGCCAGACGTCGTTGCATCTCGGTGAATACCCCGGCTTTGTTGCCGCAATAGCTGTAGAGAGTGCGCTTGGTGACGCGGGCTGCGGCGGCGAGCTGATCCATCGTGGTGTTGCCGAACCCGTGCTCGAGGAAGACCGGCAGCGCGGCCTCCAGAATCTGGGTGCGACGTTCCACACGCTCGATTTGGGTCGGTCGACCACGTTTGCGAACAGGGTGCGTGGTGTGCAGCGACTCCATGGTTGGCCCTTCTGCGCTCCGGATCTATGAATCGACGGTACTACGGCGATATAATGACACTAGTACGTATCATTTAATAGTAGACACCCTCCACCCCACAAGGGGAGAGGAAAAGGAGTTCTCCGATGACCGCTCACACGCGGATGCCGCGGAAACCGACCGCGCGCAAACCCGCCCCGACCGTGGAACCGCCAGCATCCCCGGCCCCCACCCCGTCGAGCACGCACGCCGGCCCTCCGGCGCCCGGCGACGACCAGTTGGTCGAGTTCTACCGCAGGATGATGCTCATCCGACGATTTGAGGAGCGCGCGGCCCGCGCATACACTCAGGCGCTCGTTGGCGGCTACTGCCACCTCAACCTCGGAGAGGAAGCGGCGGTCGTTGGCCTGATGGCGGCGCTGGAACCCACCGACTACCTCTTTACCAACTACCGCGAGCACGGCTACGCGATCGCCCGCGGCATTGACCCGAACCGGGTGATGGCTGAGCTCTTCGGCCGTGTTGACGGGGTCTCTAAGGGGTGGGGTGGATCCATGCACATGTTCGACATGGAGAAACGAATGCTCGGCGGCTACGGTATCGTCGGCGGCCAGCTTCCGCTGGCCACGGGTGCGGCTCTTGCTATCGACTACCGCGACGGCCAGGAGATCGTGCTCTGCACCATGGGCGACGGCACGACCAACATCGGCGCCTTCCATGAATCGCTCAACATTGCGGCGCTCTGGAACCTGCCGATCGTCTATGTCGTGATCAACAACCGCCTCGGCATGGCGACGACGGTCGATAAGGCCTCGGCGGAGCCGGAACTCTACAAGCGAGCATCCGCGTACCGGATGGCCTCGGAGCGCGTCGACGGGCTCGACCCGCTGGCCGTGTTCGAGGCGGCACAGCGTGCCGTGGTTTCCGCCCGGGCCGGCAAGCCGTTCCTGCTCGAGGTGATGACCGAGAGGCTGCGTGGGCATTCCGTGGTTGACCCGGCGAAGTACCGCACCGCCGAGGAGATGAGCCTGGTCAAGGAACGCGATCCCGTTCCAGCCTTCGCCGCACGGCTCCTCTCCGACGGGCTGCTCGATCACGAGGCCCTCATCGCCATCGACGAGCAGGCAACGGCCCGCGCGAGCGAGGCCGCGGCGTTCGCCGAGAACAGCTCGTTCCCCGACGTGTCGACGCTGTTCGACTACACCTACGCCACCCCGGTGCCCAACGACTCTCGCCGGCTGCCCGGCGAACCGCTCTACAAACCGGCACCTCTGCCCGAGCTAGGAACAAACCCATGAGCATCATCACTTACCGCCAAGCGCTGCACGACACGATCCGCGAGGAGATGCGGCGTGACGAAAACGTGTTCCTGATGGGCGAGGAGATCGGTCTCTTCGAGGGCGCATACAAGATCACGGCAGGCATGCTCGACGAGTTCGGAGAAAAGCGTGTGCGCGACACCGCGATCGCCGAGGAGGGCTTCACGGGCGCTGCGATCGGCGCGGCCATGCTCGGGTTGCGACCCGTGGTCGAGATCATGACGATCAACTTCTCCCTTCTTGCCCTCGACCAGATTGTCAACCACGCGGCCAAGATCTATGGCATGTTCGGCGGCCAGGCCAGGGTGCCCTTGGTTATTCGTACCCCGGGCGGTGGCGGGCAGCAGCTCGGCGCAACGCACTCTCAGAATATCGAGCTGTACTACGCCTTCGTGCCCGGAATGAAAGTCGTCGCCCCCAGCACGCCCGCGGACGCCAAGGCGCTCATGCTCGCCGCGATCCGAGACGATGACCCCGTACTATTCCTCGAAAACCTGTCCCTCTACAACACCAAGGGCGAGGTACCCGACGGCGATACCCCCGCGGTGATCGGTAAAGCCGCTGTTACCCGGCCTGGGCGTGACCTCACCCTCATCGGCTATTCACGGATGGCGTGGGTCGCCGCCCAGGTTGCCGAGCAGCTGGCGCACTCCGAGGGTCTCGATATCGAGGTGATCGACCTGCGCAGCCTGCGCCCCCTCGACCGCGAGACGATCGTGGAATCGGTCAAGAAGACCCATGCGGCCGTCGTGCTCGAAGATGACTGGCTCACCTACGGTATCGGCGCCGAAATCGCCGCGACTATCTCCGATGGAGCCTTCGACTATCTGGACGCGCCTGTGCGGCGGGTGGCGATGGCGGAGGTTCCCCTTCCCTACTCAAAACCACTGGAGACGGCCGCGTTGCCGTCAGCGGATGACGTCATCGGCGCCATCCGCCAGACTCTCGACGCCGTCGGCCACCGCCGCAACCCGATGGGTAACAACTCATGATCGAAATCACCATGCCCCGCCTCTCCGACACTATGGAAGAAGGCGCTATCGCGATCTGGCACAAGCAACCAGGCGACAGAGTCGAGATCGGCGACCTGCTCGTCGAGATCGAGACCGACAAAGCCACCATGGAATTCGAGGCCTACGAGGCCGGCACTCTGATCAAACAACTCGTGCCCGAGGGCGAGCAGGCCACGATCGGAACGCCGATTGCTTTACTCGACGATGGCAAGCAGGTAGCCCCGGCCGCGGCCATCGCCGCGGTCGCCGCTCCCGCGGCCTCTGAACCCGCAGCCGTGCCGACTGCTCCCGAATCCCAGCCGATTCCGTCGACGACTGCGGTACAGGACGACGGCCCGCGATTGTTCGCATCTCCGCTCGTGCGCAAGCTGGCCCGTGAGAACAATCTCGACCTCAGCCAGTTGCGTGGCACCGGTCCCGGCGGCCGTATCATCCGTTCCGATACCGACGAACTGCTCGCCCACCCGGCTGCCGTGACTGCCGGCGCTGGCGAGCCAACCGCGCGCGACGAGGCACCCGGAGTGGCCGGTGCAACACCGCCGGCACCGGCCGGAGCGCCCGGCCCATCGGCCGAGCCCGTTCCGCCCGTCGATGACAAGCGCGGCTCCGACGCGGTTCCGCTCAGTAATATGCGCCGCGTCATCGCCCGACGCTTGGGAGAGAGCGCCCGGAACATTCCGCACTTCTATGTCACGGCGGTCGCCGATGCCGAGAACCTCGTTAACCTGCGCACCGAATTGAACGCGCAGCTCGTCGAAGCGGGCCGGCCGAAGATCAGCGTCAACGACCTACTGATTCGGGCCAGTGCGCTTGCATTGCGGGAGCATCCGCTAGTCAACGCGTCTTACATTGATGACGCCAGCGGCGAGATGCTTGTGCACAATCGGGTCAACGTCGGTGTGGCGGTTGCGTCCGAGAATGGGCTCGTCGTTCCCGTGATTGAGAACGCAGACCAGAAGACAGTCAGCCAGCTCGGAGCCGAGACCCGTCACCTCGTGTCGCTGGCGAATGCGAAGAAGCTCACTCCCGACCAGATGTCCGGTGGCACCTTCACGATCAGCAACCTCGGTATGTTCGGGGCCGAGCAGTTCACGGCGATCATCAATCCGCCCGAAGGCGCAATTCTCGCGGTCGGCGGCACGGCACGGGAGGCCGTCGTCGTTGGCGACGAGATTCTCCCGCGACACCGGATGCGTTACACGCTGTCCGCGGACCATCGCATCATCGACGGCGCCCTCGCCGCGCAGTTTCTACAAACGTTGACTCGTCTGATTGAGAACCCGTGGACGATCATTGCATGACCGGTAACTATCCAGACCGACAAGGAAGGAGGTGACGATATGCAAAAGGTTTCGTTGGCGGCACTCGCCCGGATTGAGCTGGAACTGGCGGTCCGCGCCCCGAGCGGGCGGAGCGCCAGAACGGTGTTCGGAGGTCACGAGCATCAGCTTCGGCAGACTTTGATGGCGTTACGCGCCGGAGAGAGTCTCTCGGAGCACGAGAATCCGGGAGAGGCGACTCTGCACGTGCTGGAGGGACGGGTGCTTCTGCGAGCGGGGGAAACATCATGGAATGGTTCGGCGGACGATCTGATGACCATCCCGGATGGGTTGCATTCGGTGGACGCCCTTGAGGACAGCGTGATCTTGCTTACTGTTGTCAAGAGACGGACACCTCAGGAAACGGTCGAGTCAAGCGCTAGCCGACCGAGCCGAGTCCCGTGGACAGGAAAGACCAGATAGGCGGGATGTCGTGGACCAGTGGCTTATATGGCGTTTCACCGAGTACTGACGATCGGTCACTCCACTCGTGATTTTGATGAAGTACTCGCGATGCTGCGTTCGAATGGGGTGACCGAACTGGTTGACGTGCGTTCGTTTCCGTCATCTCGAAAATTTCCGCAGTGGAACCAAAGCGCGATCAAAGACGCGCTACCCGCACATGTCGGGTACCGATGGATCCGGGAACTCGGCGGCCGCAGGCACACGCCGGCTGGTGTGACGAGTCCGAACACCGCGTGGCGGGTCAAGGCGTTCCGTGACTACGCCGACTACATGGCGACCGAGGAGTTCAGTTCCGGGCTTGCTGAATTGCTTCGGATCGCGAACGAGTCGGTGCCCGCGATCATGTGCAGCGAGGCCGTGCCGTGGCGGTGTCACCGGCGCCTGATCACCGACGCGCTCATCGTCGCGGGGTTGGAGGTATTCGACATAATGTCAATCACGTCGACCCGGCGCGCAAGTTTGACCGCGTTCGCGCGGGTGCAAGACGGAGAGATCAGCTATCCCGGATCGGGAGGAGAGTGAACATGGACGTGGCAGCGGAAGTTCGCACAGTCGTAGTGGCGCTCCCTACGGGTTGCGTCGCAACCTACGGTGAGATCAAGCGTGCACTCGGAATCGGCCCCCGGCAGGCAGACGACCGCGTTGATCTGGCCACGATCCACGCCGTGGGCACGGATGGTCATTAGTGAACGAGTTTGACGCGGTTAGACAATCCCTGGTCGACGACGAGGGCAATGCCACCATGCGGCAGCAAGGGTGGCAGCCCCTGTATACCGCGTCTGCCAACGCCAGGATCGTGGTGATTGGGCAGGCACCCGGGCGCAGGGCGCAGTCGAGCGGTGTGCCGTGGGACGATGCTAGCGGGAAGAATCTGATCGATTGGCTCGGTGTCACTGAGGAACAATTCCGAAATCCGAATCTGTTCTCCTTACTCCCGATGGATTTCTACTACCCAGGGGCGGGCCGTAGCGGAGATCTACCACCTCGGAAGGGTTTCGCCGATCGGTGGCATCCACCGCTGCTCGCACTGATGCCCGACATCCGGCTGACCCTTCTGATCGGCCGGTACGCACAGATGCGCTATCTGCCGTCGGCACGGCACGACACACTCACAGATACGGTGCGCAACTATCGGCGATTCATGCCGCAGCAGTTTCCGCTCGTGCACCCGTCGCCCTTGAATTTCCGGTGGAAGACGAAGAACCCGTGGTTCGCCACCGATGTGCTCCCAGAGCTGCGCACGCACGTCCGCGCCGCGCTCGACTATACGGTCACGCGCGAGCTGTCGACGCAGTCTGGAAGGAACCCCGAGCACCCCGACAGGGAATGTGAGAATCGATGAAGCGAACGCATCACGTTTGCTTCAGTGCGCCGTCTTTGTGTATGGCGGTGTGATCTTGGCGCTGTCGCTCTAGCCACGGGGTGGCAACCCGTGTAAAAGCTCGGTGAAGACGTCGTCGGCATCATCCCACGTGGCGAGCGGGCCGGCTTGACCAGCCCATAGTGACACGAGGTCACCGATGTTGCGGCGGCTTGCGGCGGTGCGGAACTGCCCGGTGAGCCAGTTCTGCACGGGGAAGGGCGCGATGTGTGTGGTGTCGGAATCAATGGTGCGGATGGCGCGGTTGGGTATTCCTCGAGCGAGCCGGCCGCTCATCGACCGGGTGAGGACTGTGCCGTGTGCCGGCGTGGACGTGATCGCCAACCGGTGCGCCTCGGTGGCGGCCGACTGGCGGGCGCAGAGAAACGCGGTGCCGACCTGGACGCCTGCGGCGCCGAGCGCGTGTGCGGCGGCCACCCCTCGACGGTCCGCGATGCCGCCTGCTGCGATGACTGGAACGGTAACAGCGTCGACGACCTGAGGTACCAGTGCGAATGTGCCCACGAGTGAGTCTTCGGCGGCGTCGATGAAGGACACACGGTGGCCGGCAGCCTCCGCCCCGGAGGCGATTACGGCATCAACGCCGCCGCGCTCCAACGCGATCGCTTCATCGACGGTTGTTGCGGTGCCGAGGATGACGATTCCGTAGCGGTGGGCGGCATCGACGATTTCGGCCGGCGGAACCCCGTAGACGAAACTGACCACCGCCGGGCGTGCTGTGAGAACCGCATCGATCTGCTCCGAAAACGACGGTAGGTATCGGTCCGGTCGTTGCGGTGGTTCGATGTCGAGTTCGACGAAGAGAGGTTTGAGGGCGTCGAGCGCTGCTGAGAATTCGGCGTGTGAGTCGGCGGGGGAGGGTTCGCCGGGAAGAGGCAGCCAGAGGTTCACGGCGAATGGGCTCGCTGTCAGGTGGCGCAGCTCCTGGATGGTCGAGAAGATGCGCTCTCCGCTGTACCCATAAAGTCCGTAAGACCCAAGACCACCCCGGTCGCTCACGAGACTGGTGAGTTGGATTGACGACAGGCCACCGAACGCGCCGAGAACGATCGGTGCTTGCACACCGAGTAACTGAGTAAGTTTCTGTGTCACGGTTTCTCCCCTGGACGGATGCCGATCGTCAGATCCGGTGAGACCCTTGGTCACGTCCCGCGGAGTGGTGGAGTTTCTCGACACCGTGCGGGTCAGTGGTTCCAGTTTAGGCGGCGGCGAGTTCGGGGAGTATCACCGCCTCGTCGAGGACTTCGAT
>NZ_SOFU01000040.1:0-9200 GCF_004402245.1 Cryobacterium sp. TMT2-18-2 | reverse complement strand
GGGCGGCGGGCGGCAGGCGGCGGGCACCGGGCGCTGGCGCAAGAGCGCTGCGCTCGTGCTGCGCCGATACGCGCATGGTGTGCCAGGCGCGCAGCGGCGCAGCATGCGCGCGCGGTGGGCGGGCGGCGCAAGGAGCGGGCGGCCGGCACGGACCGCAGAGAGGAGGCAGACTGGTGGCGTGGCACGAGCGAGGATTGACGACGGCGTGGGGCGCGCGGCGGTGCGCGAATACGCGGCGCAGCAGGGTGAGGCGAGCCGGGACATCCGTGCCCTGGCGGTGCGGTACACGCTGCAGCTGCTCGCCGAGAAGGCCACCGGCAACACACTCGAGGTTCGCGTGCCGCCGTTCGGGGCCGTGCAGTGCATCGCCGGTCCGCGCCACACCCGCGGCACACCGCCGAACGTCGTTGAGACGGATGCCCCCACCTGGCTCGCCCTCGCGACCGGAACGCTCTCGTGGGCTGATGGCATCGCATCCGGTCGCATCGCCGCCTCCGGTCAGCGCGCCGACCTGGTCGGGCACCTGCCGCTTCTCTGACGCCTCCCACCTCCGGCTCGGACGCGACTCCCCCTTCCTTCCTCGTGAACCTTCCCCGTCGTTGTGGTGCGGTGGCAGCATCGTCCGATCACAACATTTAGTGACTAAACTAATCCCTATGACAGTTATTGCTGTGTTCGGTGCGACCGGTAAGACCGGTCATCGCGTTCTGACGCGCGCTCTTGCCGCGGAATACGAGGTGCGGGCTCTGGTGCGTGAGCCGGCCAGGCTCGTCACCACGTCCCCGGCTCTGACGATTATTCGCGGTGACGTGTTGGACGCGGATGCCGTGGATCAGACGGTGGCGGGGTCAGACGCCGTGCTCAGCCTGTTCGGGCAGGTTAAGGGGTCGCCGCCGACGCTGCAGGCCGAGGGCACCCAGCTCATCGTGGACGCCATGGGGCGGCACGAAGTGAAGCGGATCGTCACCCTGTCGGGCGGCGGGCTATCCGCTCCACTGGACCGGCCCGGGCCAGCAGACCGCGTTATCAGGTTCTTGCTGAAGACCCTGTCCGGGCATGTTCTCGCCGATGCGGAGCAGCACCTCCGGGTGCTCGAGGCGTCCGGGTTGGAGTGGACGGTCGTTCGTGGTCCGCGCTTGACCGAGAAGCCGGGTGCTGGAACCTACCGGGTGGGATGGGTGGGCGTTGATGCGAGCACCCAGATCAGTCGAGATGATCTCGCGGACTTCATCCTCACCCAGGTGGAGGATCGCACCTTCATCGGGCAGATGCCGTTTATCAGCGCATGACACAATCGGCGCACCTGCTCACCTCGCACCGGTCCAGGCAGATGGGGGAGGTCCTGGCGGCGGTCGTTCGTCTGTCGCGGTCGATCGCGAGCCCGCGATCGACTCCGTTCGGCAGCACGGTCCTCACCCGCACCCAGCTGGATGTCCTCTTCGTCCTCGCTCACGCGCAGGACTCTGTCACTCCCGGCCGGCTTGCCGCACTGTTGCACGTCACACCGGGGGCCATCACCCAACTCGTCGACCAATTGCGCGAGCATGACTTGGTCGAGCAGTTCGCATCCGACCAGGACGGACGGGTGCGGCTCCTCAGACTCACCGGATCCGCGCGTTCCCAGGTCGAGGCGTTTGAAACTCTCGCGATAGAACGCTCCGCACCATGGTTCGACACGCTGACCGATGACGCTCTGACCGAACTCGCTGGACTGCTCGCACAGGTCACGGGATCCTGAGGGGTGTGGTCACCCTGACAGGCGCGACCGGGACGGTCGGCTCGGCCGTGGTGGATCGTCCACCGGCCGCGGCGGCCGCGGCGGCTGCCGCACGACGAGGTCCATGTTCGCGCTCCCGAGTACCGCAATCCCGTTCATCCGGGCAGGCTGGCATCCGCCGGGCAGAGCCAACGCACAGCCGCAGTACCGGTCTGGCGTGCGAGAATGAACGCGTGATCTCAGACCAACAGCCCGAGCAGCAGTCCGATTCCGGCGCCGGTGAGAGTGCGGGCGAATCGATCGTCGACAAGTCCACCGTCACCGTGCGGCGCTCGCCGCGCTTCTTCAATTTCATGCTCCTCGGCGCCCTGATCGGTGCTATCGCGGCCCTGGTTCTCACGATCGTGTTTCCCGAGAATGCCGAGTTCGGGGCTACCCAGGTCTTCGGATTCCTGTTGCTCGCGTTTCTCACGCTGGGCGTCGCCCTGGGTGCCGTCGTCGCCATCATCATCGACCGTGTCATCTCCCGCCGCGGGAAGACGGTCGTCGTCGATAGAATGACAGCTGTCGGTCCGAGCGATTCCGAGTCTCCGGATGCCGTATCGGACTCGTCGAATTCTGATCGGGACTAGCTCAACCCGCCCGTCCCTACAACACGGCTCACCGGACCGAGACGGAGAAGCTCCCGGTCACCCCACAACTCTCAGCACACATTTCCCCCGAGCACTGATAGTAGAAGAGGCACCGATTTGGCTGGCGGCGACGGACTTTTAAGCCATGATCTACTCCCCGGCGAGAAGGGGCCGCAGGATGCCTGCGGCGTTTTCGGCGTCTGGGCTCCCGGTGAAGAGGTGGCCAAGCTCAGCTATTTCGGCCTCTATGCCCTGCAGCACCGGGGCCAGGAATCGGCCGGGATCGCCACGAGTGACGGCTCGAAGATCCTGATCTATAAGGACATGGGCCTGGTTTCCCAGGTCTTCAACGAGGCCGCGCTGAGCACACTGATCGGCCACATCGCCGTCGGGCACACCCGCTACTCGACCACCGGGTCGTCCAGCTGGCAGAACGCCCAGCCCACCCTGGGCCGCACCTCGGGCGGCACGGTCGCCCTCGGCCACAACGGCAACCTCACCAACACGGCCGAGCTCCTCCAGCTCGTGCACGAACGCTACCCGAAGGTGGAGGGTGAGCTGGCCCGCGGCAACACCACCGACACCGCGGTGATCACCGCCCTCTTCACCGGCGATCTCGACCACACCCTCGAAGCCACGGCGCTCGAGATTCTGCCGCGTCTGCGCGGCGCTTTCTGCCTCGTCTTCATGGACGAGACCACCCTCTACGCCGCGCGCGACCCGCAGGGGGTGCGCCCGCTGGTGCTCGGCCGCCTCGAGCGTGGTTGGGTCGTCGCATCCGAAACCGCCGCCCTCGACATCGTGGGCGCCAGCTTCGTGCGCGAGGTCGAGCCGGGAGAGCTCATCACCATCGACGAGGACGGCCTGCGCACGCAGCGCTTCGCCGAAGCGAAGCCCGCCGGCTGCGTGTTCGAGTACGTCTACCTGGCCCGGCCCGACACCACCATCGCCGGCCGCGGCGTGCACGAGGCGCGGGTCGAGATGGGCCGTCGCCTCGCCCAGGAGTACCCCGTCGAGGCCGACCTCGTCATCCCGACCCCCGAGTCCGGCACGCCGGCCGCGATCGGGTACGCGCAGGCATCCGGAATTCCGTTCGGCCAGGGTCTGGTGAAGAACTCCTATGTGGGGCGCACCTTCATCCAGCCGTCGGAGACCATCCGCCAGCGGGGAATCAAGCTCAAGCTCAACCCGCTCAAGGCCGTGATCAAGGGCAAACGGTTGATCGTCGTCGACGACTCGATCGTGCGCGGCAACACCCAGCGTGCCCTGGTCAGCATGCTGCGGGAGGCCGGTGCCGCCGAGGTGCACGTGCGCATCTCGAGCCCGCCGATCACCTGGCCCTGCTTCTACGGCATCGACTTCGCCTCCCGCGCGGAACTGATTGCGACCGGCCTCGGCGTCGACGAGGTGCGCCAGGCTATCGGCGCCGACTCGCTCGGCTACCTCTCACCGGAGGGAATGATCGCCGCCACCGAGCAGCCGCCCGAACGCCTGTGCACGGCTTGCTTCACCGGGGTCTATCCGATCCCGCTGCCCGACTCGGCACACCTGGGCAAGAACCTGCTGGAACGTCCGGCCGCCGCCTCGAACGGATGCGACCCGGGCCCCGACTCGGAATTCGAGCCTCTGCTCGCCCCCACCTCACTGCGCCAGGAAGCACTGCGCGAAGAATCCCTGGTCAAACAGGGTAAGTCCTCGATCGGCGACCCAGGAAGACAAGAATGAGCAACGCATCCTATGCGGCGGCCGGAGTGGACACCACGGCCGGCGACCTCGCCGTCTCCCTGATGAAGGAGGCCGTGTCGAACACGCATGGTCCCGAGGTGCTCGGCGGGTTCGGCGGTTTTGCCGGCCTCTACGACGTCTCCTTCCTCACCGGCTACACGCGCCCGCTGCTGGCCACGTCAACGGATGGCGTCGGCACCAAGGTCGCGATCGCCCAGGCCATCGACAAGCACGACACGATCGGCCAGGACCTTGTGGGCATGGTCGTCGACGACATCGTCGTCGTCGGGGCCCGCCCGCTCTTCATGACCGACTACATCGCCTGCGGCAAGGTCGTCCCCGAGCGGATCGCGGACATCGTCGCGGGCATCGCCCGCGCCTGCGCCGCCACCGGCACCGCACTCGTCGGCGGCGAGACCGCCGAGCACCCCGGCCTCCTCGGCGTGGACGACTACGACGTGGCCGGCGCCGCCACCGGCGTGGTGGAAGCCGACCAGGTGCTCGGCGCGGAGAAGGTCCGCCACGGCGACGTCGTCGTGGCGCTGGCCTCTTCCGGGCTGCACTCCAACGGTTACTCGCTCGTGCGGCACATCCTCGCCAACCGCGGCATCGGCTACACCGACACGTCCGCCGCTTTCGGCGGTGTGGTCGGCGAGGTCCTGCTCGAGCCGACGCGGCTCTACACCGGGCCGCTGCTCGGCGTGCTCTCCGACCCGGAGCTCGCCGGCGTCGTGCACTCGCTCAGCCACGTCACCGGCGGCGGCATCGCGGCGAACCTCGCCCGCGTGCTCCCGGTCGGCGCCTGGGTGGAGGTCGACCGGTCGACCTGGTCGCCGTCCCCGGTCTTCCGGGTGCTCAGTGAACTCGCCGGCTCCTCGCTCGAGAGCTCGGAGGGCACCTGGAACCTGGGTGTCGGCATGTTCGCCGTCGTCGCGGCCGAATCGGCGTCATCCGTCATCGCCCGCCTCGCCACCGAGGGAGTGCCGGCCTGGGTGGCGGGCCGCGTGTCGACCGCCCCGCACGATCTCGCGGGCTTTGAGCAGGGTGCCAAGGGCGTGAACGGCGGCGCCGTGCGCCTGGTCGGCGGTTACGCGCTCTAGCAAGGCGCCCCGCCGGGCGGCGGGTGCGCGCAAATGGCCGCCATCGGTGAAACGATGGCGGCCATTTGCGCGCACCCGCTGAGGCACAGGGCCGCGGGGGAGCACAACTAGTCGAGCCGAGCGTCAGGCGCGCTTTTGCTCGTCTTCGGTGGCGTAGTGGTCGACGTACTGGTCGTCGGCTTCGTCGTCGGTGTCTGCGTCTTTGCCGGGCTTGCCGGCCTCGTACTCCGGCCACTTCGCCAGGTCCTCGTCGAGGCGCGGGTCGGTGGCCGGATGCCCGGTGAGCTCGCGCTCAAGCGCGTTGTAGTTGGTGTCCGGGCTGAAGTACTTCAGCTCGCGGGCAACCTTGGTGTGCTTTGCTTTTTGACGGCCGCGCCCCATGCGAGACCCCCTAACGATGCCAGGCCGGGTGAGAGAAACGTCTCCCGGGAGTTGCCGAATATGGTGAAAACTAGCCGTCAGTTTAGCATGGCGGGCCGAACGGGCCGCGGATGCAAATCCTGAGCAGCGGTTCGCCGAGCACGTTCACAATCAGCGTTCCTTCACTGTACCTCAGCGGGAGAGAAGGTAGCCCGAACCACAGACCAGGAACCCGAGCAGGAGAGTGCCGATCAGGTTGACAATGCCCGCTCGCCGACGCCCGGTGAGCGTCAGTTCGACGGTCTCGACGCTCCAGGTGCTGAACGTGGTCAGGCCGCCGCAGAACCCGGTCAACAGGATCAGTTGCACGTCGGCGGATACCGCGGCACGCTCGGAGAGACCGAGCACCACACCGCCGATCAATGATCCGGCCACGTTCACGATCAACACGCCGAGCGGCAGCCGCCCGGGGCCGACGGGGAGGGCGCGCGAGACGAAGTAGCGGATGACCGCCGCCGCGCCACCGGTGACGAGGACGCCGAGGACCAGCCAGGTGCTCACAGAGTACTCCCGGCATCCGGAGTGTCCGGCAACACGCGGTGCCGAAGCTGCGCCCCCAGCTGTAGACCGAGGGCCGCGGCCCCGAACCCGAGCAGAAGAGTCGCCGCCAGGTAGAGCCAGCCGAGAGCCGGGAATCCGGCCGCGCCGAGCGCGACCAAGGACACCATGACGGCGGAGTAGGTCGTGAACGACCCGAGGACGCCCGTGCCGAGGGCGGCCTTGACCCAGGCCGGCAGGCCCGGGCGGGTCCACAGGCCGGCCACCAGCCAGCCGAGGATGAACGCGCCGATCGTGTTGGCGATCAGCGTGCTCGCCGGGAAGTCGGTGTCGGTGTGCGGGAGAGCCTGGTCGATGCCGAGTCGGAGGCCCGTGCCGACCATACCGCCGAGAAAGACGGCGGGAGCAAGGCGCATCCGTTACTTCCTCTTGCGGCGCCGCGCGGCGGACGGCCGCGAATTCGGCGGAACCGTGCCGACGACCGGCGTGGGCCGGATCGGGATGTCCTTGGTCGCCGGAGCGAGCGGGCGGCGCGGGATCGGGCGGGGGCGCACGGGCTCGCCGCGGCGGTCCTGGCCGGGCACGGGTCGGGAGCGCCGGCCGTAGATGAGCTCGGAGGAGTCGAGCAGCCACGGCACCAGGGCAATGGTGACGCCGTGCACGAGCATGAGCTTCTGGCGCAGCCGCCGGGCCTTGTGGTTGTGCAGCAGACCCTCCCACCAGTGGCCCACGATGTAGATCGGGGTGTACACGGTGACGACCTCGGAGCCGTGGTCCTCGCGCCGGTCCTTGATGTAGCTGATCAGAGGCCAGCTGATATCCCGGTAGGGCGACTGCACGATGCGCAACGGCACCTGAATGTTCTGCTGCACCCAGGCGCGTTTGAGCGCTTTGGTCTCGTCGACGTCGACGGAGATGTGTACGGCCTCGATGCTCTCGTGGCGGGCCGCGATCGCGTAGTCCAACGCCTTGAGCACGGGCTTCTGCATCTTGCCGACCAGCACGATCGCGTGGTCGCCCGACGAGCCGAACGTGGTGTCGGCATCCACTTCGATTTCCTTGGCGACGTCGCGGTAGTACCGGTTGACGCCGAGCATGAGGGTGAACAGCACAGGCATCAAAACGAAAACGAGCCAGGCGCCGTGGGTGAACTTGGTGATGGTGACCACGATCAGCACCACGCCGGTGAGCAGCGCGCCGAAGCCGTTGATCGACAGGCTGGCGATGATGGATGCCCGGTTCGGCGGGTTCGTCTTGAGCAGGGTCAGCCAGTGCCGCACCATGCCGGTCTGCCCGAGCGTGAAGGAGACGAAGACGCCGATGATGTAGAGCTGGATCAGCACGGTCAGATTGGCCTGGTAGATGACCAGGATGATGCAGGCGAAGAGGGCCAGCAGGAGCACGCCGTTGGAGTAGATCAGGCGGTCACCGCGGGTGCTGAGCGATTTCGGGGCGTAGGAGTCCTTGGCGAGCACCGAGCCGAGCAGCGGGAAGCCGTTGAACGCCGTGTTGGCGGCCAGCAGCAGCACGGCCGCCGTCGCGGCCTGCAGCACGAAGAACATGATCGAGTTGTTGCCGAAGGTGGCGGCCGCGATCTGGGCGATCAGGCTGCGCTGCGGGGAAGTCGCACACTCCTCCCAGCCGATCAGGTCGCAGGGATTCTCCGCGTAGTGCACCTTCGAGAACAGGGCGAGCGCGGTCAGGCCGACGAAGAGCGTGATGGCGATGCCGCCCATGAGCACCAGGGTGCGCTGGGCATTCTTGACCTTCGGATGCTTGAACGCGGGCACCCCGTTGGCGATCGCCTCGACGCCGGTGAGCGCGCTGCACCCACTCGCGAAGGAGCGCAACAGTAGCAGGATGAACGCCGACTGGGCCAGGCTCTGGGCCTCCACGTCGTAGTTCGCCGACTCGGCCATCGGGGTATCGCCGAGGGCGACCCGGGCGAGGCCCACGACGACCATCAGCAGCACGCTGGCGATGAACAGGTAGGTGGGGAAGGCGAAAGCCTTGCTCGACTCGTGCACGCCGCGCAGGTTGACCGCCGCGAGCAGGATCACGAAGAAGACCGCGAACTCCACCCGGAACGGCGCGAGGCCCGGCAGTGCGGAGATGATGTTGTCCACGCCACTGGCCACCGACACGACCACGGTCATCACGTAGTCGACGAGTAGGGCGGACGCGACGACGAGGCCGGCCTTCTCGCCGAGATTCTTGTGGGCGACCTCGTAGTCCCCGCCGCCGGACGGGTAGGCCTTGATCAGCTGGCGGTACGACGCGACGACCACGACGAGCAGTAGCACGACGCACGCCGCGACCCAGGGCGCGAAGCTGAGAAAGGCCAGCCCACCGAGCGTCAGGATCATCAGGAGCTCTTGTGGCGCGTACGCGACGCTCGACAGCGGGTCGCTCGCGAAGATGGGGAGGGCGAGGTGCTTGGGCAGCAACTGGCCGTCGAGCTTTTCGGTCGAGAGCGGGTCGCCGATGATCCACCGTTTCGGTGAACGTGTTTCTGGTGCCTGGGGGGTTCCCTCTGGAGTCACGAGGGACGACATTACTCCCTTGGAATCCTCTGTCAAATCCAGGGGAGTCGGCCGACGTGCGGGCGTGTCGGGCGCGCCCGCTCACAGAACACCCGCGCGGCGGGCGAGGGTGTTCTGTGGGGGGTGCTGGTGCACCGCTCCGGGCCGGCGGCCGCGCTACCGGTGCAGGGCGGCGAGGATGTCCGCGCGCACCTCGACCAGGCGAGCCCGCAGTTCCGGCACGAGCGTGGTCGGCACGCCGGACCGTGTGGCAGCCTGGCGCAGGTCCGCGCGCAGCTGCTGGCGGAACTCGTTCAGCACCAAATCGGCCTCATGCAGCGCCCGGTTGGACTCGAGACGTGGGTCGGGCGCCGAGGCTGCGGTGGATCCCGGATCGCCTTCGACGGTTCCGGCGCGGGCACCTGTTCCGTCGAATGTGGTTCCCGATGTGCTGCCGCTCGCTGCCGATCCCGCTGCGCCGGTCTGCCATCCCGCTCCGGCCGAGGCTGACGCTGATGCGGCTGCCGCACCGGCTCGGGCCCCGGCCGCGGCCCCGGCTGCCGCGCCGGCGGCGGCCCCGGCCGCG
>NZ_SOFU01000003.1:0-5783 GCF_004402245.1 Cryobacterium sp. TMT2-18-2 | reverse complement strand
TTTGTGAGTTCTTTGATCGGTACTCACTGACCATCCCACGGTGGCTCTTCACGTTGACGAAGCAACACTCAAGAGCGGGAAACCACACCACTCACAGGGACGTAACCCGCGGAACACGGTGGAGCGTCGGATTCGGGCGTTGAATCCGGTGGAGGTCGGCCGGCGTCGGGGCGGTCCGAATGCGGTGCGGTCGTTGCAGTCCGCCGGCGGCAACGTGCCGGTTATCGGCACCATTTTGGAGCAGGTGCAGACTGATCACACGGTCATCGACGTGATCGTCGTCGACGAGAGGGAACGACAACCGATCGGGCGCCCGTATCTGACCGTGGCGATCGATGTGTGCAGCCGGTCCCTGGTGGGGATGGTTGTCACACTGGAGGCACCGTCAGCCGTGTCGGTGGGCTTGTGCCTGGCCCATGCTGCCACCGATAAGCGGCCGTGGCTGGAGAGCTTGGGTGTTGACGCATCGTGGCCGATGAGTGGGAAGCCACGCCAGCTGTACCTCGACAATGCCAGCGAATTCAAGAGTGAGGCGCTGCGTCGCGGGTGTGAGCAGCACGGGATCGAGTTGGCGTATCGGCCTCCGGGCCGGCCGCACTACGGCGGAATCGTGGAGCGGGTGATTGGCACCGCGATGCAGCAGGTTCACGAACTTCCTGGGACCACGTTCTCCAATCCGGTCGCGCGTGGCCGGTATGACTCGGAGCGGATGGCGATGTTGACGCTTGGCGAGTTGGAGAAATGGTTGGCCTTGGCCGTGGCCAGCTATCACGGCAGTATTCACGGCACGTTGGGGCAGACACCTACTGGCCGGTGGGCCGAAGGAGTTGCCGCGACCGGGATGCCGGCGGTGGTCTCGAACCCGACAGCGTTCCTGATCGACTTTCTCCCCGTTGTGCGGCGCACCCTGACGCGGACGGGATTCGTCATCGACCACGTCCACTACTTCGCCAACACGTTGAAACCGTGGATCAGCCGGCGCAACACGTTGGATGCGTTCTTGATCCAGCGGGACCCGCGGGACCTCAGCCGGATCTGGGTGTTGGACCCCGACGGTCACGTCTATGTAGAGGTGCCGTACCGGACGATGGCGAACCCGGTCGTGAGCCTCTGGGAGCACCAGCGTGCCCTGGCCCGGTTACGTGAGCGTGGCATCGCGCAGGTGGATGAGGCAGTCCTGTTCCGCATGATCGAGCAGATGAGGGATATCGCCAGCACCGCGTCGAAAACCACCAAACGCCCCCGGTGGCGGTTGGCCGAGGTGGAGCAGATGTCGCTGAGTTTGCTGCGTTCAACGGGGGTGCGCATGCTCGTCATTGACGAGTTGCATAACGTCCTGGCCGGGCCAGGCAGCAGCCGCCGGGAGTTCCTCAATCTGCTGCGTTTCCTCGGCAACGAGTTGCACATCCCCATCATCGGTGTCGGAACACGAGACGCGTATCTTGCCATCCGCTCCGACGACCAGTTGGAAAACCGATTCGAACCCGTTGTCCTTCCCTTGTGGATTGTCAGTGCTGACACCGTGTCGTTGCTAGCCAGCTTCGCGGCCGCGTTGCCGCTGCAGCGTCCGTCGATCATCGCGACCGACGATATGGCCCAATATTTGCTGGCTCGATGCGAGGGAACCATCGGGGAACTCGCCCACCTCCTGACAGCTGCGGCGATCTCCGCTGTAGAAAGCGGTGAGGAAAGCATCAACCAACGCACCCTGGTCATGGCCGACTACCTTGGGCCGACCGAACGACGGCGGGTATTCGAACGAGAACTGCTGTGACCAGGCCGCGTCAGTGGCCCGCTCATCCGGCTCCGATCGACGGTGAAACGCTGTCCTCCTGGCTGCACCGTATCGCCGCCTGCTATAGCACCGACCTCACCCACCTCGGCGATGACCTCGGCTTCACGCTCGGATGGCGCCCCCCTGAGGACATCGACGTGGCAGCAACATCCGCCATGATCAACGTCCTCGCCGAGCGCACCGGCGTCACCCCGGACCGGTTACGGCAGATGAGTGTGGCCGGCTGGGTCCCCTGGCGGCTCGATAACAGTGATGAGGTGCAGCAGGCAGAGCAACGTACGTGCCGGTTCCCGGAGTGCGTCCACCCCGCCGTGAGCGCGGACTCTGGCTCTGGTGGGCCCCCGAGTACTGCGATCACGTGGGGCACAACCGGGCCGCCGCCTGGCGCGCACGGCGCCGTCTGGCCGCCGAACCGAGCCGGAACATCGAGGACGAGAAACGCCCAGTTGACGCCGCGCGCCAACGCGCCGGAGAGCTCAGCGACCAGGTCGCCGGAATGCTCGAGCACTTGGGCCAGCAACTCACCGCCCTCATCGAGGAGCTTCGGATTGTTGCTGACCCGGACGCTGCTGAGGCCCAGATCGAATCAGTGACGACCGAGGCCGCCACACAAGTCGCCGCCGCAAACACCCGAACCCGCCGCGCCGAGCAAGCTCAACGTCAAGCCGACATGGAGCGGCTGGAAGCTGACGCCGCAGCAACGGAAGCATCAGAGCTGGCAGACCAGCTGCACGCCGACCTCGCCCTCACTCAGCTTGAGCTGCGCGACCGGGCACTTGCTCTCGACCAGGTGACGGCCGAGTTAGTCGCCGTCCGGTCCGCGGCGAAGGCTCAGAACGCACAGGCACAGTCAGAGCTGCCCCAGCTGCGCGAGCAGCTGGCGACCGCACGCACGCGACTGGAGGAGGCTGAGCACGAATGCGACGCCGCCACCGCGCGCGCCGAGTCGGCTTCTGCTGCACGGGCCGACGCGGAAAAACGTGCCCAGGGCGCGGTCGCCCGCGCCGCCGATGAAGCAGTCCGAGCCCAGCGCGCCACGTCCGACGTCGCGAAAGTCCGGGACGAACAGAGTCACGCCCGCAATGTCCACGACACCATTCGGGAGGAAGCCAGCTTGCTGCGCAGGAATCTGGCCACCGCAATCGTTGAACGTGACGCAGCACGGGCAAGCGTCGAACGTGAGCGAACCCACGGCGACCAACGCATCAGCGATCTCCGCACCACAGAAAACCACCACATCACCCAACTTCGGGACGAGGCCGCTTAGCTGCGGCAGGAACTGCGCGAACAGCGCAGCCGCGCCGATCGCGCCGAAGACCGCCCAACCGAGCAAACGGATTCTCCCGCCGCGAAGCTGGCAACATAGAGCGGAGCAACACCTCAGCGTCGTCAACCAGAAGCCTGGGCGACGCTGGAAGAACTACGCCTCGCGCTGCTCATCTGAGAAGGTATCTCGGACTTGTGGATGATGGCCGCGCTGGCCTGATTGGGCTGTACAGGCGGAATGTGTGTGTCTCGAATCCATGGAAGTTGAGACGCTACGCACAGTTAGGAATCGTGTTTCTTGGAACACGAAAAGATAGCGTTTGATACATGTATCAAAAGAATCATCACGGACATAGAAGCGATACGGTGAACCGATGATAAAGAAAAACGGCATCGAGCCGGCCCCGGAACACTACGCCTTCGGCTACCGGCGAGTGTCGAGTGTGAAACAGTCATACGAACGGCAGACCAAGGCGCTGCATGATTTTGGGATTCCCGATGACCGGATCTACGAAGACAAGATCAGTGGCAAGTTCAAGACCCGTCCCGGACTTGATGCCCTGCTGAAAACAGCTCGGCGCGGCGACACCATCACGGTCTCTTCCCTCGATCGTCTCGGCCGTACGGTGCTGCACATCCTCCAAACGATCGAGGAGCTCGAACACCGTGGCATCTCCGTCCACTCATTGAAGCCCGGGGAACAGTTCGAGGGCGTCACCGGCAAGCTGGTGCGCAACATCATGGCGTCGATCGCGGAATGGGAACGCGAGAACATCAACGAACGCGCCGCCGAAGCCCGAGTAGCACGAGAAGCCAGGGGGCTCACAACGGGGCGTGCCAAGTCAGTTCTGATCCCCACGAAAATCGAGGCCGTCCGTACGTTGCGCGCCTCGGGTAAGACGATTGCCTACATTGTGACGAACCAGGCCATGAGCCGCGCCAGCGTGTACCGCGCACTCGCTGAAAGCCGTGACTAACGCCCCGGGCCCGGGAAACATTGAAGGGACGATTACGCGCGTCTAGTGGTCCGAACGGACTTCCTGCACGATGTTCCGGAAGCAAGTCCCACCCGTGTCCCGCCGAGGGATGGTCAGTCGGGATTGAGGAGGATGGCGACGCCGAGGTCGCGGCGGCCTTCGGTCTGCTCGGCGAGCACGGCGGCCCGATGAGGGACTCCGTCCCGGGCATTCTCAACGGCGGGTGAAGATCTGTTCTACCGTCGCTATACCCGCGGTCACATCGCTCTCTGGAGTATTGGTCAAGATGAGCTTGTCACTCTCGCATCCCATTTCGACGGTGGTGTCCGGCGTGGGAGTGAAGTCCTGCTCGTCAGTCGTTGTTTCGCCGCCTTTCGCGACCGTTGTCGTTCCGGAGCCCTTCGTCCAGACGACCTCCCCGTAATTCAGTTCGGAGCCGTGGACGCTGTATCGCTGCTCCGCGGATCCTTTGATGCTCTGGTCAACGGTTGCTTCGACACCTTCCACGACAGTCTTCACCGAACTGGACACATCGACCTGGACTATTACAGTGTCGTCATCAAAAATGATCGTGTGGTTTCCGGTCGTCGTATCCGCGGTGGAGTTCGCTTCCGCTGACGCGACAAAGTCAAGGTCCCACGTTCCAAAGAGGCAGGACCTACCGCCTGTGGATTGACTACCGTTCGATGTGCACCCTGTCACCGAACCGCCGATCAGGCCCATCGCTGCGATGGCCATGGCAAGCCTGATCAAGCGGGGTCGGGGGCCTATTACGCGTTGTGCGCGTGTGCGGTGAGCTTGCGCGCTGAGCTTTTCGTTCCCTCTAAACATCGCTGCGTGTCCGGGGGCTATCAACAAGAGATCATCTTGATGTAGCTGTTGCCAACGTTCACGTAAATGATCCAACTCGTCGATCCGTACGGTGTTACAACCTTGCACGTGCCGTCGACAAAGAAGTAGTCCGGCTTGAGTTTTATCGAAACGGATGAGCAGTTGTAGTAGGTCAGCGTGAAGTAGTTGTCGTCGCCGTAGGTGACGTTTTCACCGCACCTGAGAGCGGCCGTAGTGACGTCAGTTGTCACCTCGGTGACCGCGGCATCGAGGTTATCGTTGGTCGCGGACTGGTCCTGGACCAACTCAACTGTTATGGTCACAGCCTCGCCGGGCACTACTTCAATGGATTGTGTCGCGCTCGGCACAGACGCGGCCGGCTCCTCCGCCATCGCCGCGGTCCCGCCAACCACTGCCAAAGCCGCTGCCAGCACGCCGCCGATCGCTAAGTTCGCTACTCCCCGTGCAACTCTCATAATTTGGCTCCCCCCATTTTGATGGTCTCAACGGCGCCGAAGAATCGTTATGCGTGATTTTTGAGTTTTCGCAGACGCTTCGCCTTCTTGCGAGCCGCATTGTCACAGGGCGATACTGAGCCGAGAACAAAACTGCGGCACAAACCGCTTCCTGGTCTAGATCGTAGCGAATGTCAACTGCACCGTATGTAGGCTTTTCGGTGGACAGGCACGCGATGTACTCCTCGCCAAGAAGGGCTCGAACCAGGGGTCAAACCCCCGGGATGTGGTGTAGCGGACGGTGATCCCGTATTGGGACGTGCCCTTAACGAGCTGTAGCCGCCAGCCAACCCTACGTGTCAGGGTGAGTTGAGGCCAGTAGCTCGGAGCAAGTCCGCCGTTTGACGTAGGGCGAGAATCAGGAAGTCCCACCATGTCCAGCCCATCGTTGATCGCCGT
>NZ_SOFU01000016.1:0-3277 GCF_004402245.1 Cryobacterium sp. TMT2-18-2 | reverse complement strand
GCGAATTTATTCGTGACACCAATCGATTCAAACTCATGTGATTTCAAATTTCTAAGAGCAAACGGTGAATGCCTTGGCATGTAGAGCCGAAGAAGGACGTAGTAATCTGCGATAAGCCTCGGGGAGTTGATAAACGAACTGTGATCCGAGGATTTCCGAATGGGGAAACCCCGCCAGGCCCTTTGGGTGACCTGGTGACTCCCGCCTGAATATATAGGGCGGGTAGAGGGAACGTGGGGAAGTGAAACATCTCAGTACCCACAGGAAGAGAAAACAATAGTGATTCCGTTAGTAGTGGCGAGCGAAACCGGATGAGGCTAAACCGATCATGTGTGATAGCCGGCAGGCGTTGCATGGTCGGGGTTGCGGGACTTTTCTGCTGCTTCTGCCGAACAGTGAGGGTTAGAGCGTTGTATAGACGAACAGGATTGAAAGCCTGGTCATAGAGGGTGCGAACCCCGTAGTCGAAATGCAGTTATCGCCCGAAGAGTATCCCAAGTAGCACGGGGCCCGAGAAATCCCGTGTGAATCCGTCAGGACCACCTGATAAGCCTAAATACTCCTACATGACCGATAGTGAACAAGTACCGTGAGGGAAAGGTGAAAAGTACCCCGGGAGGGGAGTGAAATAGTACCTGAAACCGTTTGCTTACAAACCGTTGGAGCCAGCTTTGTTCTGGTGACAGCGTGCCTTTTGAAGAATGAGCCTGCGAGTTAGTGATATGTGGCGAGCTTAACCCGAGAGGGGAATGCGTAGCGAAAGCGAGTCTGAATAGGGCGATTCAGTCGCATGTCCTAGACCCGAAGCGAAGTGATCTATCCATGGCCAGGTTGAAGCGACGGTAAGACGTCGTGGAGGACCGAACCCACTTCAGTTGAAAATGGAGGGGATGAGCTGTGGATAGGGGTGAAAGGCCAATCAAACTTCGTGATAGCTGGTTCTCTCCGAAATGCATTTAGGTGCAGCGTTGCGTGTTTCTTGCCGGAGGTAGAGCTACTGGATGGCCGATGGGGCCTAAAAGCTTACTGACGTCAGCCAAACTCCGAATGCCGGTAAGTGAGAGCGCAGCAGTGAGACGGTGGGGGATAAGCTTCATCGTCGAGAGGGAAACAACCCAGACCACCAACTAAGGTCCCAAAGCGCGTGCTAAGTGGGAAAGGATGTGGAGTTGCACAGACAACCAGGAGGTTGGCTTAGAAGCAGCCACCCTTGAAAGAGTGCGTAATAGCTCACTGGTCAAGTGATTCCGCGCCGACAATGTAACGGGGCTCAAGCACGCCACCGAAGTTGTGGCATTGATATTTTTGGTAAGCCGCACCCTTGTGGTGTTGGTTCAGCCGTGTTGATGGGTAGGAGAGCGTCGTGTGGCCAGCGAAGCGGCGGTGTAAACCAGCCGTGGAGGCTACACGAGTGAGAATGCAGGCATGAGTAGCGAAAGACGGGTGAGAAACCCGTCCTCCGAAAGATCAAGGTTTCCAGGGCCAGGCTAATCCGCCCTGGGTAAGTCGGGACCTAAGGCGAGGCCGACAGGCGTAGTCGATGGACAACGGGTTTATATTCCCGTACTGGCGAAAAACCGCCCAAACTAATCCAGTAATGCTAAGCATCTGAATCCCCTAGATGGATCCCTTCGGGGTGAAGCGTGGGGCCTAGCGTGCGACCCTATGTTGGTGCGGTTAGCGTATTAACAGGTGTGACGCAGGAAGGTAGCTGAGCCGGGCGATGGTTGTCCCGGTCTAAGGATGTAGGCCGAGAGATAGGCAAATCCGTCTCTCATATAAGGCTGAGACCCGATGGGTAGTCCTCACGGACGAAATCAGTGATCCTATGCTGCCAAGAAAAGCATCGACGCGAGGTTTTAGTCACCCGTACCCCAAACCGACTCAGGTGATCAGGTAGAGAATACTAAGGAGATCGAGAGAATCGTGGTTAAGGAACTCGGCAAAATGCCCCCGTAACTTCGGGAGAAGGGGGGCCTGAGGCGTGAAGGGATTTACTCCTGGAGCGTTCGAAGGCCGCAGAGACCAGTGGGAAGCGACTGTTTACTAAAAACACAGGTCCGTGCCAAGTCGCAAGACGATGTATACGGACTGACGCCTGCCCGGTGCTGGAAGGTTAAGAGGAACGGTTAGCCGCAAGGCGAAGCTGAGAATTTAAGCCCCAGTAAACGGCGGTGGTAACTATAACCATCCTAAGGTAGCGAAATTCCTTGTCGGGTAAGTTCCGACCTGCACGAATGGCGTAACGACTTCCCAGCTGTCTCAACCGCGAACTCGGCGAAATTGCATTACGAGTAAAGATGCTCGTTACGCGCAGCAGGACGGAAAGACCCCGTGACCTTTACTACAGCTTGGTATTGGTGTTCGGTGTGGCTTGTGTAGGATAGGTGGGAGACTGTGAAGCTTGGACGCTAGTTCAGGTGGAGTCAACGTTGAAATACCACTCTGGTCATATTGGATATCTAACTTCGAACCGTGATCCGGTTCAGGGACAGTGCCTGGTGGGTAGTTTAACTGGGGCGGTTGCCTCCTAAAAAGTAACGGAGGCGCCCAAAGGTTCCCTCAACCTGGTTGGCAATCAGGTGTCGAGTGTAAGTGCACAAGGGAGCTTGACTGTGAGACTGACAAGTCGAGCAGGGACGAAAGTCGGGACTAGTGATCCGGCAGTGGCTTGTGGAAGCGCTGTCGCTCAACGGATAAAAGGTACCTCGGGGATAACAGGCTGATCTTGCCCAAGAGTCCATATCGACGGCATGGTTTGGCACCTCGATGTCGGCTCGTCGCATCCTGGGGCTGGAGTAGGTCCCAAGGGTTGGGCTGTTCGCCCATTAAAGCGGTACGCGAGCTGGGTTTAGAACGTCGTGAGACAGTTCGGTCCCTATCCGCTGCGCGCGCAGGAAATTTGAGAAGATCTATCCCTAGTACGAGAGGACCGGGATGGACGAACCTCTGGTGTGTCAGTTGTTCCGCCAGGAGCACCGCTGATTAGCTACGTTCGGAACGGATAACCGCTGAAAGCATCTAAGCGGGAAGCCGGCTTCGAGATGAGATTTCCATCCCTTCGGGGGAGAGGCTCGCAGCTAGACTACTGCGTTGATAGGCCGGATGTGGAAGAGGGGACTAAAGACCCTCGGAGCTGACCGGTACTAATAAGCCAATAATTTGATAACACACCAGTTTGAATAAGCTGCAAGCGTCCACTATGTGGTTCTCGATGTACGGTCGAGAACAACGCCCACACCGGCAACACACCGTGTGAGGGCTCTATAACTAAAAA
>NZ_SOFU01000014.1:0-1738 GCF_004402245.1 Cryobacterium sp. TMT2-18-2 | reverse complement strand
CTAGATGTGCCGTTGCCTTCGGGTTTCGTGCAGTCAAACATTTACGGAGAGTTTGATCCTGGCTCAGGACGAACGCTGGCGGCGTGCTTAACACATGCAAGTCGAACGGTGATGAGGAGCTTGCTTCTCTGATCAGTGGCGAACGGGTGAGTAACACGTGAGCAATCTGCCCTTGACTCTGGGATAAGCGTTGGAAACGACGTCTAATACCGGATACGACCTTGGAAGGCATCTTCTGGGGTGGAAAGAATTTTGGTCAAGGATGAGCTCGCGGCCTATCAGCTAGTTGGTGAGGTAATGGCTCACCAAGGCGACGACGGGTAGCCGGCCTGAGAGGGTGACCGGCCACACTGGGACTGAGACACGGCCCAGACTCCTACGGGAGGCAGCAGTGGGGAATATTGCACAATGGGCGAAAGCCTGATGCAGCAACGCCGCGTGAGGGACGACGGCCTTCGGGTTGTAAACCTCTTTTAGTAGGGAAGAAGCGTAAAAGTGACGGTACCTGCAGAAAAAGCACCGGCTAACTACGTGCCAGCAGCCGCGGTAATACGTAGGGTGCAAGCGTTGTCCGGAATTATTGGGCGTAAAGAGCTCGTAGGCGGTTTGTCGCGTCTGCTGTGAAAACCCGAGGCTCAACCTCGGGCCTGCAGTGGGTACGGGCAGACTAGAGTGCGGTAGGGGAGATTGGAATTCCTGGTGTAGCGGTGGAATGCGCAGATATCAGGAGGAACACCAATGGCGAAGGCAGATCTCTGGGCCGTAACTGACGCTGAGGAGCGAAAGCATGGGGAGCGAACAGGATTAGATACCCTGGTAGTCCATGCCGTAAACGTTGGGAACTAGATGTGGGGACCATTCCACGGTCTCCGTGTCGCAGCTAACGCATTAAGTTCCCCGCCTGGGGAGTACGGCCGCAAGGCTAAAACTCAAAGGAATTGACGGGGGCCCGCACAAGCGGCGGAGCATGCGGATTAATTCGATGCAACGCGAAGAACCTTACCAAGGCTTGACATATAGAGGAAACGTCTGGAAACAGTCGCCCCGCAAGGTCTCTATACAGGTGGTGCATGGTTGTCGTCAGCTCGTGTCGTGAGATGTTGGGTTAAGTCCCGCAACGAGCGCAACCCTCGTCCTATGTTGCCAGCACGTAATGGTGGGAACTCATGGGATACTGCCGGGGTCAACTCGGAGGAAGGTGGGGATGACGTCAAATCATCATGCCCCTTATGTCTTGGGCTTCACGCATGCTACAATGGCCGGTACAAAGGGCTGCAATACCGCAAGGTGGAGCGAATCCCAAAAAGCCGGTCTCAGTTCGGATTGAGGTCTGCAACTCGACCTCATGAAGTCGGAGTCGCTAGTAATCGCAGATCAGCAACGCTGCGGTGAATACGTTCCCGGGCCTTGTACACACCGCCCGTCAAGTCATGAAAGTCGGTAACACCCGAAGCCAGTGGCCTAACCCGCAAGGGGAGGAGCTGTCGAAGGTGGGATCGGTGATTAGGACTAAGTCGTAACAAGGTAGCCGTACCGGAAGGTGCGGCTGGATCACCTCCTTTCTAAGGAGCACAGCACCTCTCCTCTGTATACAGGGAGATCATGGTGCCAAGCCATTACGGAGACATACGTTCTCCGGTGGCGCTCATGGGTGGAACATTGACATTGATGCGTGGAGGACACTGGTGAACCCGGTACGCCGCGAGCTGTTTACAGCACGTCGGTTGGAATGGTTTGT